>NC_017384.1:1200000-1547500 GCF_000223375.1 Ketogulonicigenium vulgare WSH-001
CCCATTTTTGCGGCATTGGCGGCGATGCGGTTTGGCTGGTGTCGGACGGCGCGGGCCATGTGCAGGCGATCAACGGCATCGGGCAAGCCTTTGATTTCACGTCTGGCGTCACACAGATCTCGACACGCGGGCCGCAGTCGATCCTGACCACCGCGGCGGCCACCGCGACCTGGGATGCTGCTTTGCAAATCTTTGGCGTGACGCCCGACCTTGGGATGCTGCTTGGCCCGGCGCAGCAAGCGGCGCGCGATGGCATTCGGGTGACGCCCTCGCAGGATTTCTGGCGCGGGATGCGTGCGGATGAGATGCAGGACTGGCCCGGCTTTACGCCCTATGCCGGGGCAAAAGCGGGCGATCTGCTGCTGCAGCCCGATCTGGCCACCAGTCTGCAAGCGCTGATCGACCATGGCCTGTCCAGCTTTCACACTGGCCCCCTGTCACGCCGCATTCTGGATGATCTGCAAAGCCTGGGCGTCGCCGCCACCGCCGACGACCTTGCCACCACCCGCGCGGCGGTCGAGGCACCGCTATCACTGCCCTATCGCGGCGCCCAGCTTTATGCGCCGCCGCCGCCGACACAGGGCGTGACGACGCTGCAAATTATGGGGATCTTGGAGCGCCTGAAGACCCCAGCAACCTATCACCTGATGGTCGAAGCGGTAAAATGCGCCTTTCTTGATCGCCCCGCGCTGGATGATCAGGCGCAGGTGGCGGATTGGCTGTCGGAGGCCCATCTGACGCGCCTTGCCGCCAACATCGACCCTGTGCGCGCCATGCCTTGGCCGCATGAATGGAACAGCGCCGATACTGTCTATTTCGCCGCGCGCGACGCGCAGGGCGGTTGCGTATCCGCGCTGCAAAGCACCTATTTCGATTGGGGCAGCGGCTGCGTTTTGCCGCAAACGGGGATGATCTGGCACAATCGCGGCGCGGGATTCAGTTTGAACGCTGGCCCCAACCGCCTTGCTCCGCGCCGCCGCCCCTTCCACACGCTGAACCCCGGCATCGCGACACGGGACGGCAAGCCGTGGCTGCTTTACGGCACCCAAGGGGCGGACGGGCAACCGCAAACGCTCGCAGTGATCCTGCAGGCCGCCATTGACCAAGGCCTGCCCCCCGCGGCCGCGCTATCGGTGCCGCGTTTTCTGCTGGGTCGGACATTCTCAGACGGGCGCGATACGCTGAAACTCGAGCCGACAGGGCAAGAGGATGCGCTGGCCGCACTGGGGCATCAGATCAGCCCGATCCCGGCGCTTAGTCAATTGGCAGGTCAGGCCGGTATGATCCGGATCGAGGCGGCGGTCACCGGCGCGCATGACCCGCGCGGGCGGGTGTGATCAATCCGCCTGCCCGACGATCCGCACATCAACGCCGGCATCCGCCAGCGCCTCGGCCAGATCGGCAGGCGGCGCGGCATCGGTGATGAGAATGGTGATATCGCTCAGATCGCAAATCCGCGTCAGCGACATGCGCTGGAATTTCGACGCATCGCACAGCACGATCCGCACGGCGGATTGCGTCACATAGACACGCTTTAACTCGCTGTCCTCAATCGAATAATCGAACAGGCCTTCGGTTGTGACACCGGAAATGCCCAGCACCGCGACGTCAAAAAACAACTGCGAAAACTGCGCAACGGCGGTCGGGCCAGTGACCGACATTTCATCATTACGGACAAGGCCGCCGGGCAAATAGACCTCGGCCTGCGCCTGTGACAACAGCTGCGCGACGCGCAGCGAATTGGTGAACATCCGTTTGCGCGGCGATTTGTCCATCATCTGCGCCACCAGATAGACCGAGGTCCCCACATCCAGCGCAATCGTGCGGTATTGTGTCAAAATGCGCGCGGCCTCTTGCGCGATCAGCTCTTTCGCGCTGCGATTGCGGGCAAAACGGGCCTCATATTCAGGCTCGATATCGTCAAGAAGCGAGGATGGCGCGCGGGCGCTCGGCACGGCGCCGCCGTGCACACGCTCCAGATAGCCATCCGCCTCAAGCTCGGCCAGATCGCGGCGCACGGTCATGTCCGAGACGTTGAATTCCTTGGCCAAATCCACGACCGAGACCGAACCGCCCGCATAGAGCCGTTCCAGAATCGCGGCAAGCCGGGCCTGTCCGGGCAGTTTTTGACGCTGAGGGTTTGCTTGCCAATCATCGGGCATCATACGGCGCGGCCTTTACTGCTGGGTGCGGCAAAACGACGTGCGAACACGTTCGTTTTTGTATGATTTTACCCACCCTCAGCGCAAGCCCGACGTTGCGGATCAGCCCTGTAATTCGCCGTCTATCGCAATCACCCGCCCGGCTTTGATCACGACCCGCGCAGGCGCGCGATCTGCCACCGCCTCGGCCACAGATGCCGCGCGCGTCAGCACGATATTTCCCGCGTTTCCAACAGCAAGCGCAGCATCCCCTCGCCCCATGACCGCCGCAGGCACCGCGCTCACCAGATCATAGGCCAGCGCCAGATCATCATCCGCGCGCATATCCTGACGGTCGCAAAGAATGCCTGCCCGCTCGACCAGATCGCCATTGCCGAAGGGCGACCACGCGTCGCGGATATTATCATTCGCCGCAAAAACCCGCACACCGGCGGCACGCAACGCTTTGATCGGCGGCATCGGCACCGGGCCAGGGGCCGAGGTCATGATCGACACCTCTGCGCGCGCCAGTACATCGGCGAGCTGTGCAAACCGCGCAGGCTCCAGCGCGCCAAGGCTAAAGGCATGACTGACGTTCACGCGGCCTTGCAGACCCAGCGCGAGGGTGCGCAAAGCGATCTGCTCTAGTTCGAATGCGCCCAGTTCTGCCGCATCATGCAGGTGAATATCGACGCCGATACCGTATTTTTCGGCGATACCAAAAACCACGTCCAAATGGCCAGCAACGTCGCCATCAATACCCGCAGGATCAAGGCCGCCGACCAGATCGACACCTGCCGCAATCGCCGCATCCATCAGTGCCGCCGTGCCCGGATCGCGCAGGATGCCCGACTGCGGAAAGGCAACAGTCTGGATGTCGACCAAATGACCGTGGCTTTCGCGCAAGGCCAGCACCTGTTCGACATTGGCAAGGCCCGCTTCGGTATCAATGTCGATATGGCTACGCACGGCAACGGTGCCAAGACTGGCAAGCCGTTCCAGCAATTTCCCGCCCCGGACACGCACCGGCAGATCAATCGTGCGGCGCAGGTGTCGCTCGGCCGCGATGCGCTCGGCCACGCTGCTGCCGGGGATATGCGGGATAAACGGCAGCCCGATCAGTGTCTTATCCAAATGAATATGCGCATCGACCAGCGCGGGCAGTGCAAGGCGCCCGCCCGCGTCAAAGCGGGGCGTGCCCTCGGGCGCGGTGACATCCGCGCCCATCGCGGCGATTTTGCCGCCCGTGATCAAAATGGCGCTGGCCGCTGGCAGGCGCAGATTATGGATGAACAGGTCGCTCATGTGATCAACCCCACGCGACGGGCTGCGACCACCTGATACAGCGGATCGCCCCAGATCTGCTGTTCCTGATAGGCTGAAAAGGTCAGGCTGATGTCATGCTCGTCATCCGAAGCGCAAGCGGCTGCGAAAATCGCGGGCCAGTCAGGCGCGGGGGTCTGGCGCATCACCTCTAACGCCTCGGCTGTCGGCAAGGTCGGAAAGCCGATTTTGGGGATCAGCGATGCGATGATCGCCCAAAGCACCGGATAGAGTGGCATCGGATCATCCAGATGCGGCGCGATCGTGCGCAACCAGTGGAGGCCGGTGACCGCGTGCAGCGCTGAAAAATCCATCGTCTGCGCATAAAGCGCAAGGGCCGCAGCCGCCATTTGTCGCGGCGTATCGGGCACCATATCAAGGCTGCCAGCGAGGCTAGCAAAGCCCGGCAAGCCGCAAACCGCGCGGATATTGTGCCACAGCAGGTCAACCTCGACCTGATAGCTATCCGCGCCGGGCAGCGTGTATACACCCGTGATCACATCCAGCGGATCATGCGTACGGGCGGTCGCGCTGTGATCCAGCGGCACGTGCAGATAGGTCGCGGCCCAATAGCCCAGCGCGTGGCCTATCTCTGCCGTATTGCCGCCAATGACGCCGTAAGCCATGCGCATCAGCGGGTGAATCGCACTGCCTGCCATGCCCTGCGCCATTTCGGGCAGGTACAGGCGGATCGCGCCGTCCGGCCCAAGACGCGCGGCCTCGGCGGTGAAAAAAATCGCGCAGGTCCGCCTCGCGCGCGCGATCGCCCAGCGCACCGCGCCAGGTGTCGGCGTTTAGCGTGCCTTGCGGCGGGGCCTGCGGGGGCACGTTTTTACTGGCGACATAGGCCGCATACCAATCGGCAATCCGCGCATTTGATGCCCCCATCTGGCGCATCGCCTCGAGCACCATCGGGGCGTGGTTTGCCAAAAGATATGGAAATTCAAAGGAATCCCTCTGCGCGCGGATAAAGGCGGGCCCATGGGGCAAAAGGGCGGTCATGACGTCACCTCGGATCAAACGCGTCTATCGTTCAACTGTCGATGATCGCGCAGCGCAGCGAAAGCCTGTCGTCACGCAGTCCCGCCGCTAAATCAAGCACGGGGCGTTGCCGTTTCGTCATATCTGCCGCAGGCGCCGGTGCCGCCGCACCAATTGACGCCGCAAGCGCAGGATGTATGGTGACCGTGTCTTCGGGGCGAGGTGCGACTCCTCACCGGCGGTAGATGCGGCGGAAACCCCGCATAAGTCCGCGAGCGCTTGCGCAAGCAAGGTCAGCAGATCTGGTCAGATGCCAGAACCGACGGTCATAGTCCGGATGAAAGAAGACGGCTGCAACGCGCCTGCTGGCGTGCCATGGCCTATTCCCCTCGGAGCGCGCTTTAACGCCGATGAAGGAGCGTGCCATGTTGAATACGTCCAAACGTCCGGGGGCATTTTAATGTTTACCGGCATTGTCCAAAATACCGCCCCCGTTTTGCGCGCGACGCGCGGCAACGAGGTTCTGACATTCGCGCTGGGGATGACCCCGGCGATGATGGACGAGCTGAAAATCGGTGCGAGCGTGGCGATCGAAGGTGTCTGCCTGTCGGTCACCAGTATCGGTGCAGATTTCGCCACATTCGATGCGATGCTGACCACGCTCGAGCGGACGAATCTGACCAAGATCGACGCGGGCATTGCGCTGAATGTCGAACGCTCGATGAAGCCTAATGACGAAAATGGCGGGCATGTGGTTTCGGGTCACGTCTCAACCACTGCCGAGATTGTCGAGATCGAACTGGAGGGCCCCAAAGCCCGCATCAGTTTCCGCGTTGGACCCGAATGGGCCAAGTATATCTTTGTGCGCGGGTTTTTGGCGATCAACGGCTGCAGCCTGACCGTTGCGGATCAGATCGAGGATGGCGAGGATACGATCTTTACCGTTTATCTCATCCCCGAAACCATCCGCTCGACCACCTTTGCCGCCTACCGGCCCGGCGATCACCTGAATATCGAGGTCGAGCATCAGACCATGATCATGGTCGAGGTGATGGAGCGCACTCTGACCCGCCTGCTGAAGGGCAAAGGGCTGGTCTAGGCGCGCTCGGCCTTTTTCACCCAGCGGCCGTCCTCTTGGGCGAAATAGCTGGCGGGGACGCCCTGCCCCGTCAGCGCTTTCCATTCGCCGCGCGCATGGTCCAGCGCCTGAGGGTCGTGGCCGTCGAAAATCAGCACAACGCGTTCAAGGCTGGCACATTCAGCCGGGGTGGCCGTCGCCATATCGACGCAGATCAGACAGTCGCCGTCCGGCAGGCCGTCGCCTGTGGTCAGCAGCACCGGCTGCAGCGCATCATGCGGCCCGCCTGCAAGACCGTGCGGCAGAAAGCCGTCATCATCGCGCCGCCACAGATCCACATCCAGCGCTGCCATCCGCGCGGGATCGGTGCCGCGCAGGATCACCCGCCAGCCGCGTTCCAGCGACCGGTTCAGCAGCACTGGCAGCGTTGCCGCCACAGGCCCGTCAAACAATTGAAAGAACTGGATTTCGGCCAAGTTAATGCGTCTCGAAATGGTCGTGGATCAGGCGATTGATCAGGCCAACGCCCCAGCCCGTCGCGCCTGCAGGCGCAAGGCGCGACTGCCCCTTTAGCGATGTGACGCCCGCAATATCAACATGCGCCCAAGCTGTCCCATCGGCAACAAAGCGTGACAAGAAGCGTGCGGCGATAATGGCACCGCCTTCAACGGCGCCTTTGTTCTTTACATCCGCCACCAGCGATTTGAGCGATTCATCAAAAGCGGGGCTCATCGGCATCGGCCAGATCCCTTCGGATTCGGCGCGCCCTGCGGCGGTCATCCAAGCGGTCAGCGTCTCGTCATTGCTGAACAGCCCCGCATATTCGCTGCCCAAAGCGGCGATGATATTGCCGGTCAGGGTCGCAAAATCGATCATATGGGTCGGCTTGAACCGTTTTTGCGCATACCACATCACATCGGCCAGCAGCAGGCGCCCCTCGGCATCGGTCGAGATGATCTCGACCGTATCCCCCTTCATCGAGGCGAATACATCGCCAGGACGATAGGCGTTGCCGGCGGGCATGTTTTCCACAAGGCCGACGACCCCCACCACATTCGCGCGCGCGCGGCGCAGGGCCAGCGTGCGCATGACGCCGCAGACAAGGCCTGCGCCGCCCATATCCATGGTCATCCGCTCCATCCCGCCGGGATTCTTCAGGCTGATGCCGCCGGTGTCGAAAATGACCCCCTTGCCAATCAGCGCAAGGGGCGGCTGCTCGGTATCGGTGGCGCCCTCCCAATGCATGATGGCGACTTTGGTCGGGCTGGTGCTGCCCTGTCCAACGGCCAGCAACAGGTTCATGCCAAGATCGCGCAGCGCGTCCTCGTCCAGAATTTCGATCTTCAGGCCGATATCGGCCATATCGGCGATCCGCTTGGCGAATTCGGTGGTGGTCAGGATGTTTGCAGGCTCGTTCACCAGATCGCGGGTAAAGAACACGCCCTCTGCCAGCGCGGCAAGGGGCGCGGCGGCGCGGGCGACAACCTCGGGGTGGCGCAGATAGAACACGACCTGGCCGCGCGGCGCGGGCGTTTTGGATTTGTGATCGCTGAACGCATAGGAACGCAGCGCCAGCGCATGGGCGACTTCCTCGACGCGGGTATGATGACCGGCAAAGATCGACAGACCGCCGGGGCCGGCATGGGCGGCCAAAGCGGCCCCAGCGGCACGCGCCTCGTCCACGCTGGGACGGGTCGGCAGGCTGACAACCAAAAGCTGCGTCGCGGTGATCCCGACAGGAAAGCCCAGCGTCAAAACGCCGCCCGGCCGCGCCGACAGCCAGGCTTCGCTTTCCAACAGCCGGGTCAGCGATTTGCGCATCGCCACATCCAGCTTGCGCAACTGCTGGTCCAACTTGCCCGCCGGATCGACAATCAGCGCCAGATTCTGGCCCAGATTGGCCAATTCGATATTGGACGAATCACGAAAGTCGATCGGCAATGGCGTGGTCATCTGGGGCCTTTCCTTCGCTCGGCAGCATCTTATCGCCACAGAGGTATCGCCTTGGGCCGATAAAAACCAGATATCAGTTCAATCGCCCCCGCCGATCCGCTATCTCTGCTTCAAGGATTGCGAACAGGAGAAGGCCATTGGGACGTTTCGACAGATATCTTCTGTCGCAGCTAATGACGCTGTTCGGCTTTTTCTCGTTGGTGCTGATCATGGTCTATTGGGTCAATCGCGCGGTCGCGCTGTTTGACCAGTTGATCTCGGACGGTCAGGGCATGTGGGTATTCGTGGAATTCACCGCACTGTCGCTGCCTGCGATCATCAAATTGGTGCTGCCCCTTTCTGCCTTTGTCGCAAGCGTTTACGTCGCAAATCGCCTCAGCGGCGAATCAGAATTGGTCGTGGTGCAATCGACCGGATTTTCACCCGCGCGCGTGATGCGGGCCGTTATGGTCTTTGGCTTGATCGCGGTCGTCATGGTCCAGATACTGGCGCATGTGCTGGTGCCACTCTCGAACCAGCGCCTGAATATCCGCCAGGCCGAAGTGACCCAGACCGCCACCGCCCGTATCCTGCGCGCGGGCGAGTTCATGACCCCGATCGCGGGTGTAACTTTATATATCCGCAGCATCACGCCCGAGGGCGAGCTGCAGGATGTCTTCCTGTCAGATAGCCGCGCCAGCCTTGCCGATACGATTTATACCGCGTCCCGCGCCTATATCGTGCGCACCGAACGCGCGCCGCAACTGGTGATGGTGGATGGCAGCATACAGAACCTGTCGCATCAAACCGAACGGATGAGCTTCACCACCTTTTCGGATTTCGCCTATGATCTCAGCTCGATCCTGCCCAGTGTTGATCCGGCGGCCCTCAGCCTGCGCAATGCGACAACGCTGCAATTGCTGCTGGCACGGGACGAGATGACCCTGCTGTTTGGCGCCGATAACATCCGCACCGAAATCCATGATCGTCTGAGCGAGCCTTTGCTGGGCCTGATCGGGCCGCTTTTGGGCTTTGCAACACTGTTGATCGGCGGATTTAGTCGTTTTGGCCTCTCGCGGCAGATCGCAGCGGCGGTGGGACTGGTCATTTTGGTGAAAATGATTGAATCGACAGCGACAGGCGCGATCCGCCGTGATGCTGGCCTATGGTGGACGCTATATCTGCCGGCCGTCTTCGGCCTTGGTATAACGGGACTGCTGTTGTTTTTGGCCGCAAGACCCCTGCTGTCACGGCGCATCAGCGCGCTGCTGACCTTTTGGCGGGGACGACCGGCATGATCCTGCACCGCTATTTTGCCCTGCGCTATTTCAAGGCTTTCTTAGGGACCGCCGCTGGCTTTTTCCTGATGCTGGTGATGATCGAATTGATCGAGCAATTGCGCCGCTTTGGCGGTCAAAGCGATTTCCCCGGCATCCTTGCACTGACCTTGCTGAATGTACCGGCAACGCTGTATCAAGTGCTGCCGCTGATCGTCATCATCTCGGCGCTGGTACTGTTTTTGGGGTTGGCGCGGTCGTCCGAAATGGTGGTAACCCGGGCGGCGGGACGCTCGGCTCTGATCGCGTTGATCGCGCCCGTGCTGATCGTCATGCTGATGGGTCTGCTGGCCGTGATGGCGTTCAACCCGATCGTCGCCTCGACCAGTCGCGAATATGACAATCGCATCGCGACGATTACCGGCAGCAGCCGCATTTTGCAGATTGGTGGCGATGCGATCTGGCTGCGCCAAGGCGATGAGGATGGCCAAAGCGTGATCCGTGCCGCCGCCTCGGACCCTGATGGCACAACGCTGCGCGGCGTCACAATGCTCTCTTATACCAACGACGGCATTCCGGCGCGGCGCATTGATGCGGCTGCGGCCACCCTTTCTGGCGATCACTGGCAGATGCAAAATGCAAAGGTCTGGCCCCTGAACACCGGCCAAAACCCCGAAGCCAGCGCCACCATCCACGCGACCCTTGCGGTGCCCTCGAACCTCAGCCCGGATGAAATCCGCAACAGTTTCGGCAACCCCGCCAGCATTTCGGTATGGGAGCTGCCCGCCTTTATCAAACGGATGGAGGATGCGGGCTTCACCGCTCAGCGGCAGATCGTGCATTTGCAATCAGAGCTTGCACTGCCCGCCTTTCTGGTTGCGATGATGCTGATCGCCGCCGTCTTTACGCTGCGCCACCAGCGCGGCGGACGTACCGGCATGATGGTGCTTTTTGCTGTTCTGATCAGCTTTTCGCTGTATTTCATTCGCAATCTCGCGCAGATCCTGGGTGAGAACGGCCAGTTGACGCCACTGCTGGCCGCTTGGGTGACGCCTTTGGCTGCAATTGCTCTGGGGGTTGGACTATTGCTGCATCTGGAGGACGGCTGAACTATGGCGCGGAAATTGAACCCGCCACGCGGATTTCTTGCAGCCGCAACGCTTGCGGTCTGCACCGCCGTTGGTGGCGCGCAGGCGCAAGATGTGCCGACGCTGTTGGCTGATAGCATCCGTGTGGACGATGCTGGCCGCCTGATCGCCGAAGGCCATGTGCAAGTCTTTTACGACGGCACGGCGCTATCCGCCGCGACCGTGATCTATGATCGCGAGAACGAGCAGCTTTCACTGACCGGCCCGATCCTGATCCAGCAGCCCGACGGCACTGCGATCACGGCCGAGGCGGGGCAGCTGGACCAGCGCCTGCGCGCGGGCCTGCTGGAAGGCGCGCGCATGGTGCTGAACCAGCAATTGCAACTGGCCGCCAGCGAAATTGAACAAAACGGCCAGGGCATCACTCAGCTGACGCGCGTTGCGGCAACCTCGTGCCAGGTCTGCGGCGATAGCACGCCTTTGTGGCAGATCCGCGCGGGTCGTGTTGTCCATGATGATGTGGCGCAGCAGATCTGGTTCGAAAACGCCACCTTTTTGATCAAGGGCGTGCCGCTTGCATGGCTACCCGTCTTGCGCGTGCCCGCCGCGGATGTGACCCGTGCCCAAGGGCTGCTGGCCCCGCGGACATGGTCAACCTCCGAGATGGGGTTTGGCATTATGCTGCCCTATTACATCCCTATCGGCACATCGCGCGACCTGACGCTGACGCCCTATTTTGCCGCGCGCGGCACCGCAATGCTGGGCCAATATCGCCAAGCGCTGACCTTTGGCGATATCAATGTGAATGCGATGGTCGGCAGCGACCAGTTGATCGAAGGCACCACCCGCCATTACATTGACGCAACCGGCAACTTCCGCCTTAGCGAGAATACAACGCTGTATTTCCGCTGGCAGGATGTATCGGACAGCGCCGTGATGAGCCATTACGGCTATTCCTATACCGACCGGCTGCAATCGGGGGTCGAGATCAGCCGGATCGAAGAAGACACAAAATCGAATTTCGGCTTTTGGGGCTATCGCAGCTTGCGCGACAGCGAAACCAATGACGCGCTGCCCCCCTATGTGGCCTTTGCCCGCTGGGAGCATGATACCACACCCAGTGTCATCGGTGGCAACCTGACCTATGGCATTGATTATCGCGGCCTATGGCGCACGGGCGATTACACCGGGCAGCTGGGGCGCGATGTGAACCGTCTTTATGTCTTTGGTGAATGGAACAAGACACTGACCTTGGACGGCGGGGCGCGGTTGCGGTTTGATGCGGCCAATACGGTGCTGGCCTATGGGATCAATGATGACCCGACCTATGACGACATCCTGCTGCGTATGCAGCCTGCTATTGCGGCGACATTGTCTTGGCCGTTGATCCGCGCGGATAACGCTGGCCGCACGCAGTATCTAGAGCCGATCATCTCGGTCGGCTGGTCGGAAGGTTACGGCCCGGCCGCCCCGAACGAAGATTCGCTGATCGCTGAAATGGACAGCGCCAATATCTTTGCCCTCAGCCGGCTACCCGGCGATGACGCAGTCGAACCCGGTGCCCGGCTGGGCTATGGTCTGCGCTATGCGATGTTCGATCCCAGCGGCTGGTCCGGTGCGCTGACCATCGGCCAGATCCTGCGGCAAGAAGAAGCCGATGGCCTTGCCCCGACCAGCGGCATGACCGACAAATCCAATGATATCTTGCTCGAGGCGGAACTGGTGCTGCCGGGCGGCCTTAGCATGGATGCGCGCACCTTGCTGGAGGACGATCTGTCGGGCTTTGGCAAATCCGAGATGCGGGTGAATTGGAACCGCGATACCCTTGGACTTTCAGCAGGTTACATCCATCTTCCCGCCGACCTGACCGAAGCGCGCGAGACGACAATTTCCGAGCTGACCTTTGATAGCAGCCTGAAACTGGATGATACTTGGTCGCTGGCCTCTAGCATCCGCTATGATATCGCCGCCGCCGATATGATGCGCGTCGGCTTTGATATCGGCTGGCAAAATGAATGCGTGATGGTAGACCTTTCGGTCGAGCGTCGCTACACATCGACATTGTATCTCGAGCCCTCGACCTCGGTCGGCCTTTCTGTCAGTTTGGCCGGCTTTTCGGTAGGCGGGACACGCAGGGCCAGCACGGCTTGCGGAATATGAGCGAACCCGGCAGGAGAAGGCCAATGATGCAAATGCCCGGCACATCTTTCAACGTGACAGCGAAAAACTGGCTGCGCGCGGCGCTGCTTGGCGCCTGCACCCTGGCGCTGCTGCCGCATGGCACCGCGGCACAGGGGCTGTTCTCGTCCGCAGTTACCGTGAATGATCGCGCCATCACCCAATATGAGGTGAACCAGCGCGCGCTGCTGTTGCAGTTCTTTAACACGCCGGGCGATGCGCAGCAAAATGCCCGCGAAAGCCTGATCGACGATGCGCTGCGCCAAGAGGAACTGGCCCGCTACACGATTGCGCTGACGGACGAGCAATATGACATGGCCTTGGCGGAATTTGCGGGCCGCGCCAATCTCACGCCTGCGCAATTGCTGGCGAATATGGGGCAGCTCGGCATCGATGGGGCAGCGCTGCGCGACTATCTGCGCGTCAGTGTGCTGTGGCGCGATTATGTGCGTGCCCGCTTTAACAGTACGATCACCGTGACCGAGGCCGATATCGACGCGTATATCGCCCGCGCCGCCACCGCATCGCAAGGAATGGAGATCCTGCTGTCCGAGCTGATCATGCCGCTGGTGCCCGGGCAAGAGCAGCAGATCCAACAGCTTGCACAGCAATTCTCGCAACTGACCAGCACGGCGGCCTTTTCGGACGCTGCGCGTGAATATTCGGTGACCAACAGCCGCGCCAACGGTGGCCAGATGGATTGGGTGCCGCTGGCCAACTTCCCGCCGGGGCTGCAAAATGTGCTGTCGGCGATGTCGCCGGGCCAGGTCACCGCGCCGCTGGGGATCGAAGGCGGCGTCGCCTTGCTGCAAGTGCGCGGCCTGCGCGAGGGGCGTATTGCGAACGCCTCGGTTGCCTCGGTCGAATATGCTGTGATGCAGGTGCCCTCGGTCGCTGCGGCAGAGCGGATCTTGCCGACCGTCGCGACCTGCGATGATCTCTACACCCATAATCTGCAAAATGCCGATGTCACCCTGACCCGCCAAAGCGTCGCGCCGGCGCAGGTGCCGGCCGAGGTTGCGCCCGTCATCAGCACGATGAACCCCGGCAATATCATTGCAACGCCCACCGCAAATGGCGCGACGATCACCATGCTTTGCGCCCGCAATATCACGCCGCCCCAAGGGCTGACGCGCGAGCTGGCCAGCAATCTGGTGCGCGGCGAGCGTCTGGAAAGCCGCGGCGACCGTATCATCGCCGAGCTGCGCGCGAATGCGGTGATCCGTTAACCATGACGATCGCCATCACCTGCGGCGAGCCTGCCGGCATCGGCCCCGAAATTGCCGTCAAAGCCTGGGCCGCGCTGCGGGATAAGATGCGGATGGTGTGGATCGGTGATCCGCGCCATCTGCCGATTGGCACGTCCTATACGGTGATTGATGATCCGCGCGGGTCGCTGCCTGCGGATAGCCTGCCCGTGCTGGCGCAAGATTACGGCCCCGCGCCGACGCCGGGCATTGCTGATCCGCGTTTGGCGGCTGGCGTCATTCACGCCATTGAAACCGGCGCTGCGCTGGCAATGGCCGGCCAGATCGACGGCATCTGCACCGCCCCCATCCACAAGGCCGCGCTGGTTCATGGCGCGGGTTTTGCCTATCCGGGCCATACCGAATTTCTAGCGGCGCTTGGCGGCGTAGATCGCGTGGTGATGATGCTGGCCTGCGATGCGCTGCGTGTCGTGCCGGTTACCATCCATATCGCGGTCGCCGATGTGCCTGCACGCCTGACGCCAGATCTGCTGGCCGAGACTTTGCGCCTGACCCATGCGGGCCTACAGCGCGACTTTGGCCTGAATGCGCCGCGCATCGCCGTGGCCGGTCTTAACCCCCATGCGGGCGAGGACGGGCTGATGGGGCGCGAGGAGATCACCTTGATCCGCCCCGTGCTGGATCAGTTGCGCGCCGAGGGGCTGGATCTGATCGGCCCCTTGCCCGCCGATACAATGTTCCACGCGGGCGCGCGCCAGCATTACGATGTCGCGGTCTGCATGTATCACGATCAGGCGCTGATCCCGATCAAAACATTGGATTTTGCAGGCGGCGTGAATGTCACGCTGGGCCTGCCGTTTATCCGCACCTCGCCCGACCATGGCACGGCCTTTGATATTGCGGGCAAGGGAATCGCTGATCCCGCCTCGATGATTGCAGCGTTGCGGATGGCGGGACAGATGGCTGCGGCCCGAAAGGTTTAATATGGCTGCGATTGATAACCTGCCCCCCCTGCGCGAGGTGATCGCCACGCATGGGCTGTCCGCCAAAAAGGCGCTGGGGCAGAATTTTCTGCTGGATCTGAACCTGACCGCCAAGATCGCGCGTCAGGCCGGTGATCTGTCAGGCTCGGATGTGCTGGAAATCGGCCCCGGCCCCGGCGGGCTGACCCGCGGCCTGCTGGCCGAGGGCGCGCGCCGCGTGCTGTCGATTGAAAAGGACGAGCGCTGCATCCCCGCGCTGGAGGAAATCGCCGACGCTTATCCGGGCCGTTTCAGCTATATTCAGGGCGACGCGCTGCAGGTCGACCCGCTGGCGCATCTGACGCCGCCCATTCGCGTCGCCGCCAACCTGCCCTATAATATCGGCACCGAGCTGCTGATCCGCTGGCTGACGCCGCCCCAATGGCCGCCGTTTTGGCAAAGCCTGACGCTGATGTTCCAGCGCGAAGTGGCCGAGCGGATCACCGCAAAGCCCGGCAGCAACCATTACGGCCGCCTTGCGATCCTGTCGCAATGGCGCGCCGATGCACGGATCGTGCTGGATCTGCCGCCGCAGGCCTTTACCCCGCCGCCCAAGGTCTCGTCCGCCGTGGTGCATCTGACCGCGCTGCCCGCGCCGCGTTTCCCCGCCGATCTGAAAGTGCTGGAGCGCGTCACCGCCGCCGCCTTTGGTCAGCGCCGCAAGATGCTGCGCGCCTCGCTGCGCGGCCTCGCGCCCGATATCGAGGATATCCTGACCTCGGTTGATATCAAACCAACAGAACGGGCCGAGCAGATCGATCTGGAACATTTCTGCGCCCTTGCGCGGGCGATCGCCGCGCAGACATAGCCGCGCAGACATAAAAGACCTCGGCATAAAAGAACCGGCCCAAGGGCCGGTTCTTTTTATTCTGCAGTTTCTGAGGCTGGCGCGTCTTCTGCCTTGCGCGGACGGCGCGGGGCACGTGGCTTTGCCTCGCCGTCATTGTTGCGCGGCGGGCGCGGGCGGCGGCGCGGGGCGGCAGGCTCGGCCGCCTCTTCGCTGACTGCGGCAACAGGCTCTTGGGTCACGGGCGCGACATAGGGCTCTGCCTCGGGTTGCGCCTCGTTGGCGTTTGTCATGGCGATTTCATCATCACCCAGATCGACAATCGCAAATTCTGCAGGCTCGCCTGCCTCTTGCGGGGCGTCGCCACCCTGACGCTGCCGCGAGGCACGCTCGCGGTCACGCTCGGCCTGACGGTCGCGGTTGGCCTGTTCAGCCTCCTCGCGGGCCCGATCAACCTCGCGCTGCGCCTCGGCCAGCATACGTGTGTAATGCTCGGCATGTTGCGCAAAGTTTTCAGCATTCACCCGGTCGCCCGACAATTGGGCATCGCGGTGAAGTTGGTTGTATTTTTCGATAATCTGCTGCGGCGTTCCGCGCACTTTTCCGTCCGGGCCCGAGCTATCGAACACACGGTTGATGATATTGCCACCAAAGGGACGGTTATTGCGATTCTTATTCCCGCGCGAGCGTGATTTAGAAGATCTCATAGGGCTTTAATCCAGCCTATTGATTGCTAATTGCAAATGCACCCCGCCCGACCCCAGATCACCAGATTGAGGCGACCATATGAAAGATCCGTTAAAGCGGGCGTTTGGCGTGGGAAGTCGTTTCTGCTTTCCTCGACGCTGGGTGCTAGGTAAGGCTATTATGCCGTGATAGCAAGCAAAAACGACGTGAAAACTTCGATTTTCCGCATCTATTGCGAAAAGACGAGGCAACGGTCACGGCCATCCAGATCGTGATGCAACTGGGCGGAGGTAAAGCCCGCCGCATCACCGATGGCACGGATCGCATCGGCCTGTGTCGGGCCGAATTCAACGATCACGCGGCCGGCGTCGGACAACAGGCGCGGCGCATCCGCCAAAATGGCGCGATAGGCCGCCAGCCCGTCACCGCCGTCCGTCAGCGCCATCGCAGGCTCCCAACCGGTGACCTCGGGCGACAGGCCCGCCATTTCATCCAGCGCGATATAAGGCGGGTTCGAAACGATCAGATCAAAGCGCCCAGTTGCCGCCATGCCCCAATCGGACAGGCTAAATTCAGCGCGCGTATCCAGCCCCAGCGCCACCGCATTGCGCTGTGCAACATCCAATGCCGCGGGCGATAGATCAACGCCCTGCCCCACCGCCTGCTGATTTTCTGCAAGCAAAGTCAGCAGGATACAGCCCGTTCCTGTCCCAATATCTAAAACACGGGTAAAAGGTTGCGCCAAAGCGGCGGCGATCAGAACCTCGGTCTCGGGGCGCGGATCGAGCGTGTCAGGCGTGACCAGAAAATTGCGACCATAGAACATGCGCTGGCCAATGATCTGCGCCACCGGCTGGCGTTTAGCGCGCTGTGCGATGGCGGCGTGAAAGGCGTCCGCCTGCGCCGCATTCACCACATCAGGCAGCACCAGCGTCAGACGGTCTGGTGCGACCCCCAAAGCATGGGCCAGCAGCAGACGCGCATCGCGGGCCGCGCCATCGACGCCCGCCGCATTCAACGCGGCAATCGCCTCGCGGATCAGCGCATTGCCGGTGATCACAATTCAGCCATTTCCGCCAGCAGCGTTGCCTGCGCATCGGCAACCAGCGCATCGACGATCTCATCCAGATCGCCCTGCAGGATCTGATCCAGCCGGTACAGCGTCATATTGATGCGGTGATCGGTCATGCGCCCCTGCGGGAAATTATAGGTGCGGATGCGCTCACTGCGGTCGCCCGATCCGACCTGTGCTTTGCGATCGGCCGAGCGCGCGCCATCGACGCGGCTGCGTTCCATATCGTACAGGCGGGCACGCAGCACATCCATCGCCAACTCGCGGTTGCGATGCTGCGATTTTTGCGAGCTGGTAACGATAATGCCGGTCGGCAAGTGGGTGATCCGCACGGCGGAATCGGTGGTATTCACATGCTGGCCACCCGCGCCCGATGCGCGCATCGTGTCGATACGGATATCGCCGGGGTTGATCTCGATATCCACGGCCTCGGCCTCGGGCAGGACGGCGACCGTCGCGGCAGAGGTATGAATGCGCCCGCCGCTTTCGGTCTCGGGCACGCGCTGCACGCGGTGCACACCGGATTCGTATTTCATACGGGCGAAGACGCCCTCGCCCTCGATCCGGACGACGACTTCTTTGATGCCGCCCAGCTCGGTTTCGGCCTCTTCGATAATCTCGAACCGCCAGCCCTTGCTTTCGGAATAGCGCTGATACATGCGCAGCAGGTCGGCGGCGAACAGGGATGCCTCATCCCCGCCGGTGCCCGGACGGATTTCCAGCATCGCGGGGCGACCGTCTGCGGCATCGCGCGGCAACAGCGCCTTTTGCATCTCGATCTCGGCTTCGGCAAAGGCGGTGCGCAGACGCGGCAGCTCTTCCTCGGCAAAGGCCCGCATATCGGGATCGGCCAGCCATTCCTCGGCACTGGCAAGGTCCGCCTCCAGCGCTTGGTAACGCGCGAGCGTGTCGACCACGGGCTTTAGCTCGGAATATTCGCGGCCAAGGGCGGCGATTTCCGCGCCCGACAGGCCGGATTGCATCTTGGCCTCCAGAAACTGGAAGCGATCGGTCAGTTGAGCGAGTTTTTCAGCGGGTATCATGGCGCTTCAATGCCCGCAGGCAACGGGCGGGTCAAGCGGGCGCGCGCCCCGCGCGCACTTGACGCGCCCGCCCCGCACCGTCACATCTGTGCCGTAAGGCCAAGGGAGCAGCCATGATTTACGATTCCGCCCAAAGCTGGCGCGATGCGCCGCAAAAGCGCGTGCTGTTTTTCGGCATGTCCGGCCTTGGAAAAACCCATGTCAGCCAGATCCTGCGCGATCAGGGCGACTGGTTTCACTATTCCATCGATTACCGCATTGGCACGCGATATCTGGGCGAGGACATCGCCGATAACGCTAAACGCGAGGCGATGAAGAACCCCTATTTGCGCGAATTGTTGATGAGCGATTCGATCTATATCGCATCGAACATCACCTTTGCGAACCTAAAGCCCGTCTCGATGTGGCTAGGCAAACCCGGTGACGTGGCCGAGGGCGGTCTGCCGTTTCCCGAATACCAGCGCCGCCAAGACCTGTTCCGCCGCGCCGAGGAAGCCGCCCTGCTGGATACCACCAGCTTTATCGAACGGGCGGAAAGCATCTATGGCTATCCGCATTTCATCTGCGACACCGGCGGGTCGATTTGCGAATGGGTCGATCCCGAAAACCCTGACGACCCCATCCTGAAAGCGCTGTCTGCCAGCACGCTGATGATCTGGATCAAAGGGACCGAGGATCATACTGCTGAACTCATCCGCCGCTTTGATCGCGCGCCAAAACCAATGGCTTATCAACCGGCGTTCCTGGCGCGGGCCTGGGCGGATTACCTGGTCGAGAAGGATCTTGCGGCGGATAAGGTGAACCCCGACGATTTCATCCGCTGGACCTATGCCAAGGCGCTGGCGCATCGCCAGCCGCTTTATGCGGCGATGGCGCGTCATTGGGGCGTGACGGTGACGGCGCAGCAGATCGCAGATGTGCGCAGCGCCGCCGATTTCGATGATCTGATCGCTGCGACCTTGGACGGGCGAATGCGGGGCTGAACACCAGTCTGTGCGGGGGCCTGTGCAGCAGCGCACACCGCTGCCCCTTGCCGCCGTTCCCCCATCGGCTTACATCAGCCGCCACTCCATAAGGTCCAAAGATATGCCCATTAAACTGCCAGAAAACCTGCCCGCATACGACGTTCTTTCGCGCGAAGGCGTGATGGTAATGTCGGATGACCGCGCAGGCCGGCAGGATATCCGCCCCTTGCGCATCGGCCTGCTGAACCTGATGCCGAAAAAGATCCAGACCGAAAACCAGTTCGCCCGGCTAATCGGCGCGACGCCTTTGCAGATCGAGCTATCGCTGATCCGTATGAGCGAGCATCAGACCAAGAACACCGCCGCCGAGCATATGGAAGAATTTTACCGTCCCTTTTCCGATATCGAGGCGAGCGGCGAGAAGTTTGACGGGCTGATCATCACCGGCGCGCCGATCGAACATCTGCCCTATGAGGATGTGACCTATTGGGAGGAACTGCGCCGCGTGTTCGACTGGACGCGTGACAATGTCTATTCGACCTTTGGCGTCTGCTGGGGCGCGATGGCGATGGCCTATCATTTCCACGGCGTGCAAAAGCATGATCTGCCGCATAAGGCGTTCGGTTGTTTCGCGCATCCGGTGGCGCGCTCGGCCTCGCATATCCTGCGCGGGCTGTCGGACGAGGTCTATGTGCCCGTCTCGCGCTGGACAGAGCTGCGCGAGGATGAGATCCGCGCCGCCGAGGGGCTCGACGTGCTGATCTCCTCGCCCGAGACCGGGCCCTGCCTGCTCGAGGAAGCGGCGCAGCGTCGGCTGTATGTGTTCAACCATTTCGAATACGACAATGACACGCTGAAACAGGAATATGATCGCGACGTGGCCAATGGCACGCCGATCAATGTGCCGCAGAATTACTATCCGCAGAACGACCCGGCGCAGGTGCCGAAAAACCTGTGGCGCGGCGCGGCCCATCTGATCTATGGCAACTGGATCAATGACATCTATCAGGGCACGCCCTATAATCTGGCGGAACTGACGCGGCCTTAAAGGGGGGGCAGTGTGGCGAAAAGCGGCTATCACCACGGCAACCTACGGCCAGCGCTGCTGAATGCGGCGCTGGCGCTGATCGAGGAAAAGGGCCCAACCGGCTTTACCCTCTCCGAGGCCGCCCGTCAGGCGGGTGTCACCCCCGCCGCCATCTATCGCCATTTTGCAGGCCGCGATGACCTGCTGATCGCCGCCGCCATTCAGGGCCACCAGATTTTGGCGCAGAACATGGCCGCGATCATTGTCGAGGACGCCGCCCCTGACGTGATCCTGCGCGCCGCTGGGCGGGTCTTTCTGGATTTCGCTCGCAGCCATCCGGGCCATTACATCGCCATGTTTGAAAGCGGCCTGCATCCGGGGGTGAATGCTGATCTCGACAGCGCGGGCGCCGGCACCCAAGCGGTGATGACCCGCGCCACCCAGCGCCTGCTGGAGGGTAGCGATATCGATGGCAAGATGGTGACCGCCCATATGCTGGCGCTGTGCCACGGCATGGTCGAGCTGTTTGCCCGCGGCCCAAAGGGCGCAGCCAACACCGAAAAGATGCTGGACAGCGCCCTGCAGATCTATCTGCGCGGGATCAGGGCCTAATCCTTCAGCACCACCAGCGAGCGTTCGTCCCACGCCACACGGGTTTTCTCGCCCACGTTCAGCACAGGGCGGCTGATCAGGTTCTTCATCGAGATGGTCAGCGGTTTTTCAACGCCCGCGATACGCACGTCGTAATAGGTCATATCGCCGTAATAGACGACCTCGTCGACGGTGCCTTCGACGATGCGGCGGTCGGTCTGTTCGCCCTCATACAAGATCGCCAGCGTCTCGGGCCGGATGCCGATGGTGGTCTGGCCGATCTCGGCGCCGCCGGGCGCCTGTTCGCGCGCAACGGTGCTAAGGCCAAGACCCGTGACATCCACCTGCACGGCGGTATCTGTCACTTCCAACACCTTGGCATCAAAGAAGTTCATCTTACCGATGAACGAGGCCACGCGCTTGCTGATCGGGCGGCGATACAGCGTTTCCGGATCTGCCAACTGCCCGATATTACCCTCGAACATGACGGCGATGCGATCGGACATGACCAGCGCCTCTTCTTGGTCGTGGGTGACCAGAATAAAGGTGATGCCAACCTGACGCTGCAGCTTGATCAGCTCGACCTGCATATGCTCGCGCATGTTCTTGTCCAGCGCCGATAGCGGCTCATCGAGCAGCAGCACTTTCGGCTTCAGGATCAGCGCCCGCGCCAGCGCCACGCGTTGCCGCTGACCGCCCGATAGCGCATTGGCGGCGCGTTTGCCGAAACCGGCAAGGCCGACCATCTGCAACGCCTCGGCCACAGCGGCGGCCTTCTCGGTCTTGCTGCGGGGGTCTTTGCGCAGGCCAAAGGCGACGTTTTCCTCAACCGACAGATGCGGAAAGATCGCATAGGACTGGAACACCATATTCGTCGGGCGTTCATTGGCGGGGACGTTGCGCATGTCCTTGCCGTCGATCAGCATGACGCCATCGCCGATCTGTTCGAACCCGGCAATGGTGCGCAGCAAGGTGGTCTTGCCACAGCCCGACGGCCCCAGCAGCGAAAAGAATTCGCCCTTGCCGATATTGAGGTCAATGCCGCGCAGGGCGTGGTAATCACCATACCATTTGTGAATGCCGCGCAGGGTAATCAATTCTTCTTTCACAGGAAGCCTCCGGTGTTCTTAACCCCTGCCCGCGCAAGACCGCGGCGACGGAAAAATTCAGCAATAACAAGCAACAGGATCGACAGCGCCACCAAAATCGTGCCCAGCGGCATCACCACCGGCAATTGGTTGATATTGCGCGTCAGACCCCAGATATAGACCGGCATCGTCGGGCTAGAGCCTGTCAGGAAGGATGCGATAATATATTCGTCCAGGCTGATCGTGAACGAAATCAGCAGCGAAGAGACGATCCCCGGCGTGATCAGCGGCAGCGTCACACGCACAAAGGCCGACCATTCTGTCTCGCCCAGATCCAGCGCAGCCTCTTCCAGCGCGGGATCGATGTTCGAAAACGCGCCGTTCAGGATTGCCATGGTAAAGGGCATGGTGATCAGCGTATGCGCCGCGATCAAAATCCATGCGTTCAGCGTCAGCCCCAACAGTTGCACCGCGATCACCAGCAGCGCCACGGCCATGATAATCTCGGGCATGACCAGCGGCGCCATGATCAACCCCATGATCCCGGCCTTGAAGGGAAAGCGGTAAAGCGTGCCGGCGCGCGCGGCCGCCATGCCAAGGATCGTCGCGAAAATCGCGCTCATCATCGCGACGAACAGCGAATTCTTGACCGCCTCGATCAATACGCGATTGCCCCACAGGGATTCGAACCAGCGGGTCGAAAACCCTTGCAGCGGAAAGGCAATGATCGTGCCAGAGTTAAAGGCGAACACCGGCAGCAGCGCGATCGGCGCGTAAAGAAAGATTAGGTAAAGGACGGCATAGCCGCGCAGGCCCCAGGATTTCATTGTCGCCCTCCCAGCCAGCGACTGCACAGCAGCACAAAGATCAGACTCACAACCCCCACCGAGACCATCGAGATCACCGCAAGCGCCGCCCCCAAGGTCGGCTTGTTGATCCCAAGGAACATGCTTTGGATCATATTGGCCATCAGCTTGCCCCCCGGCCCGCCCAGCAGTTCGGGCGTGACGAAATCGCCGACGGTCGGGATAAAGACGATCAGCACCGAGGCCACGATCCCTGTCATAGACAGCGGCAGTGTCACGCGGATGAAGGTCATGAATTTATTCTCGCCGAGGTCAAGCGACGCCTCGAGGAACGAGCGGTCGATCTTTTCCAGCGCAACGAAGATCGGCAGGATCGCAAACGGCGCATAGGAATGGGCCAGCGTGATCACCACCGCCCCCATATTATAGTTGATCGCCTGCAACGGCTCGTCGATGACGCCGACCCACATCAGGGCCGAGTTGATGACACCGTTATAGCCAAGGATCACTTTCCACAGCACGACGCGGATCAGATAGGATGTCCAGAACGGGATGGTAATCAGCAGCAGCCACAGGGCTTTGCGGCTGGGGTCCACCTTGAACGAGACGAAATAGGCAATTGGATAGGCCAGCAGCACCGTGACCAATGTCACCAGGCCCGACACCAGCAGCGAACGCCCGAGCAGCAAACGGTACAGCGGATGACCGACCGCCTCTTGATAATTCGCAAGGGTAAAGGTCGTGTCTAGCGTAAAGCCCTGACGGCTCCAAAAGCTGAGCAGCACGACAGCGCCCAGCGGGATCGCCAGCATGACCAGCGCGAATAGAAAGGGCGGTGAAACAAGCAGCAGCCCTTTGCGGGCGCCCGGATCACTTAGCATACCTGTTGCCATCGTCTCAGCTTTTCCCTTGCCGTGCCAGTCTCATGCCGTGTCAGTCCCATGGTTGGCCATTGATCAGCGCCTTGGCAACTGATTTTCGGCCCCGCTTACTTATGGGAGCGAAAAATGCAAAAGGGCGCGCCAAAAGGCACGCCCCAATGGTGCGGCAAAAGCCGAAAAATTAGCGCTTCGAGAACTGGAAGCTACGACGGGCTTTCGCCTTACCGTATTTCTTACGCTCGACGACGCGGCTGTCGCGGGTCAGGAAGCCAGCGGCTTTCAGCGCGGGACGCAGGCTGGGGTCGAACAGTTGCAGCGCCTTCGAGATGCCGTGCTTGACAGCACCGGCTTGGCCCGAAAGACCACCGCCAACAACGGTTGCGACAACGTCGAACTGGTCGACAACGCCGGCCACTTGGAACGGCTGACGCAGGATCATTTGCAGCACGGGGCGTGCGAAATAAACCGGCAGCTCGCGACCGTTGACGGTCACTTTGCCCGAACCGGGTTTGATCCAAACGCGAGCGACAGCGTCTTTACGCTTGCCGGTTGCATAGGAACGGCCCAGCGCGTCGCGAACGGGTTCGCGGGGGGCAGCGACGGCGACGACAGTTGCAGCTTCACCAGCAGCAACGGCCAGCTGATCCAGCGATTTGATCTGATCGGCCATGATTACGCGGTCCTCGTGTTCTTTTTGTTCCACGAAGCGACGTCCAGAACCTCGGGGTTCTGTGCTTCATGGGTGTGGGCGGTGCCCGCAAAAACGCGCAGGTGGGTCAGCTGAACGCGGCTCAGGCGGTTGCCCGGCAGCATGCGCTTGACAGCCTGCATGATGACGCGCTCGGGGTATTTACCCTCGAGGATCTCGCCCGTGGTGCGCGACTTGATGCCGCCCGGGTGGCCGGTGTGCCAGTAGTTGGGCTTTTCGCGCTTGTCGCCGGTCACCTGCACTTTTTCAGCGTTGATGACGATGACATTGTCACCCATGTCCATGTGGGGGGTGAACGACGGCTTGTGCTTGCCGCGCAGACGCATGGCGATAATCGAGGCAAGACGGCCCAGAACAACGCCTTCAGCGTCGATCACGACCCACTTTTTCTCGATATCCGCCGGAGTAGCGGTAAAGGTTTTCATTGTCTTATCCAGAATACGTGGACGCCCTGCGGCGCCCCTGATTGGTATGCGTGGCTTATAGGCGGATTTCCGGGGCCGTCAAGGCACCGATATTTAATAAAATCGTTAAATATCAGTGCTTTATAAAAACGGTATTATTTTACCCCATTAAATCCCGTAAAGCGCGCCGAATTTTTGCTGCAAGTAGGCCAGCAGCGGCGCTTCCGTTGGGGCAAAGCCAGCCGCGCGGGTGATCAGATCGGCAGGCGCATAAAGGCCGCCATGCTGCTGCACCTTGCCGCGCAGCCAGTCCAGCGCAGGCGCAGGATTGCCCGCCGCCAGCGCATCATCCAGATCCGGCAGATCGGCGCGCAAAGCCTGATGCAGGCAGCCCGCATAGATATTGCCCAGCGCATAGGTCGGGAAATAACCGAACAGACCTGCGGGCCAATGCACATCCTGCAACACGCCCATCACCGGATTTGGCACCGTCAGGCCGAAATCGGCGGCGAAACGTGTGTTCCATGCCTCTTCCAGATCGGCAACAGCCAGATCACCGGCGATCAGCGCGCGCTCGAGGTCAAAGCGCATCATGATATGCAGATTGTAATGCACCTCATCCGCCTCAGTGCGGATAAAGCCGGGTGCGACGCGGTTCACGGCGCGGGCGAAAGTGCCCGCATCGCTGATGCCGAAATCGCCGAACATGTCCCGCATCTGGCCAAACAGCCAACCGGCAAAGGCAGGGCTGCGCGCCAGTTGGTTTTCATAGATCCGGCTTTGGCTTTCATGCACGCCCATCGAAACACCCTCGCCCAGCGGCGTCAGGGCAAAATCGGCGCGGATGTTCTGCTCGTATGTCGCGTGGCCGACCTCGTGAATGGTCGAATAGAAACAGTTGAACGGATCGGCGGCATCGGTGCGGGTGGTGATCCGCACATCCGCGCCCGAACCGGACGAGAACGGATGCACCGCCTTGTCGATCCGCCCGCGCGACAGGTCATAGCCAAAGGCCAGCGCCAACTCCTGCGACAGGGCCATCTGCTGCGCCTCATCGAAATGGCCGTTCAAATGCGGCGCAGGCGGTTTTTCCGCGATGGCGGCGCGCAGGTCCACCAGACCGGGGCGCAGAGCGCTGAAAATCGCGGTCAGGCGCGCGGCGCTCATACCCGGCTCATAGCCGTCCAGCAGCGCGTCATAGGCATCGCCGCCATCGGCCAGCGCCTGTGCCTGCGCGACTTGCAGCGCAACGACCTGCTGCAGCGTCGGCAGGAAGCCTGCCAGATCGCCAGCCTTGCGCGCCGCGATCCAGCGGTGCTGCGAGATCGCATTGACGCGGGCCGCCTCGGCCGCAAGCTCGGCGGGAATGCGGCTCGAGCGGTCAAAGCCGCGCTGCGCCCGCGCCACCATGGCGCGTTGCACATCATCCACGGGGTTCGCGCCCGCCAGCAGATCGGCAAAGGCGGGCGCGGTGCGGCGGGCGTGGATCACTTCCTCCAGCGCGGCGATTTCCTCGGCGCGCTGATCGGCGGCGCCCTCGGGCATCACCGTTTCCTGATCCCAGCCAAGGCGGCCAGCCACCTGCCCCAGCGCCTCGGTCGTGCGAAGATAGGTCAGTAACGCATCATAAGACATCATCAGCCCCGCAGTTTATCGGCATAGGGGAACCGCGCCAGATAACGCAGGTAGATCACCGCCATCCACAGCGCGACCGCGCCGAATTGGTGCGTGATCGCCAATTCCAAGGGCGAGGCATGCAGCACGGTCACAATGCCCAGCGCCATCTGCACCACCATCAGCGCCAGCACGACATTGCTGGCAAAGCGCGTCCGTTGATGCGGCGAGCGGCGCGTGCGCCACCATGTATACACGCCGAACAGGAACAGCAAATAGGCGGTGCCACGGTGCATGAACTGCACAGTGCCTTCGTTTTCAAAGAAATTCCGCCAGCTCGGCACCAGCGAGAACGGCTCGGGCGGGAAGAAACTATCGCCCATCAGCGGCCATGTCGGAAAGGACCGACCCGCGTCGATGCCCGCGACTAGCGCGCCCAGCAGGATCTGCGCAATGGTCAGGCCCATCATCACATTCGCCAGGGTGAATAGCGAGCGCTCTTGCGCGCGGCCCGCAACCCGCAGGTCAGCGCCGGTGCGATCCAGCAGCAGGAAGAACCACCACATGACGCCCAAGGTAATAAAGGCAAGGCCAAGATGTGTCGCCAGACGGTAAGAGGCCACAGCAACCATACCGTCCTGCAGACCCGAATGCACCATCCACCAGCCGACAGCGCCCTGAATACCGATCAGCACACCAATGCTGAACAGACGGCCCGTCCATGCGGGCGGGATACGTTTGGTGGCCCAAAAACCGATGAAACCAATCGCCCAGAACAGCCCAAGGAAACGCCCCAACTGGCGGTGACCCCATTCCCACCAAAAGATGAATTTGAATTCATCGACGGTCATATTGGCGTTCAGTAGATGGAACTGCGGGATTTGCTGATATTTTTCGAACTCGGCCAGCCATGCGGCCTGCGTCAGAGGCGGCAGCGCGCCGGTCAGCGGACGCCATTCGGTGATCGACAGGCCAGAATCCGTCAAACGGGTCAGGCCGCCGATGACAACCATCGCCATCACCATAAAGAACATCACCGCCAGCCAGATGCGGATCGCACCGCGGGCCGGACGGCGGCCGCCGTCGATCCCGCCGGGCTTGGGGGTGGACTTTGTCTCGGTCGAGACCTCTTCGAAGAGCTTGCGGGGGGTGGTCGCCATCGTTTCCTCCAGCTTTAACCGCGATTGCGCAGCAATTGGCGCAAGATACCATGCAGCGTCGCCGTATCGGCGCGCGTCAGGGGCATCCTGCTCCACAGATTACGCAGGTTCAGTTTCATACTTTGGGCTTTATGTTCGGGAAAGAAAAAGCCTGCCTCGTCAAGGCGCTCTTCGAAATGGGTGGCCAGCGCCTCGATATCGGCGTTATTGGCCCATTCCGCCCCGGCCATCTCGATCCGCTCGTCCACCACGGCATCTGCGGCGCGGCGCCATTCATAGGCGGTCAGCAGCACGCATTGCGCAAGGTTCAGCGAGGGGAATTCAGGGTTCACCGGCACCGTGATGATCACATTCGCGCGGGCGATATCGTCGTTTTCCATCCCGGCGCGCTCCGGCCCGAACATGATCGCGACCTTTTCGCCGCGGGCGATGCGCGCATGGGCATCGCGCAGCGCGGCTTCGGGCGACATGACGGGCTTGGTCAGGCCGCGCGGGCGGGCGGTGGTCGCATAGACAAAGGTGCAATCGGCAATCGCCTCGGCGGTGGTCGCATAAAGCTGCGCCTCGTCCAGCAGGCGTCCCGCGCCCGAGGCCATGGCCACCGCCTTTTCATTGGGCCAGCCGTCGCGCGGGGCAATGACCCGCATCCGGTCGAGGCCAAAGTTCCACATCGCCCGCGCTGCGGCGCCGATGTTTTCCCCCATCTGGGGCTGGATCAGGACAAAGGCGGGCTGGGGCGTTGCAGTTGGCATGGATCTTCCAAGGCTGGTTCCAAGGCTGGTTATCGCGGATGCCCTTAGCCCCCCCGCCCCCACAAGACAAGCAGACAACATGTTGCGGCACTGGCCTCGCGCCCGTTTGCAGGCTATAGCAGGACGCAACTTTTGTTGATGAGAACGCCATGACCGACACCACGACGGCAGCCGACGACCTGCCCCAGATCTATCTGATCTCGCCCCCGACCTTTGATCTGGATGTCTTTCCCGATCTGATGGCGCGCTGCCTTGATGCGGTCGAGACATCCTGCGTGCGTCTTTCGCTGGCGACCCGTGACGAGGATGTGATCCAACGCGCCGCCGACAGCCTGCGCCAAATCACCCATGATCGCGACATCGCATTGGTGATCGAGAACCACGCCCTGCTGGTCGAGCGTCTGGGCCTTGATGGTGTGCATCTGACGGACGGCTCGCGCTCGGTCCATAAAATGCGCCGCGATCTGGGCGAAGACGCGATTGTCGGCACCTATTGCGGCACCTCGCGCCATGACGGCATGACCGCTGGCGATATGGGCGCGGATTACGTCAGCTTTGGCCCCGTCGGGCAAAGCCTGCTGGGCACCGGCGAGCGCGCGACGCTGGATCTGTTCCAGTGGTGGAGCGAGATGATCGAAGTGCCCGCCGTGACCGAAGGGGGTCTGGACGAAGAATTGATCCGCCAGCTTGCGCCCTATAGCGATTTCTTTGGCTTTGGCGAGGAAATCTGGGCGACCGAAGATCCTGTCGCGACCTATCAGCGTCTGGTCGCCGCCACGCGCGGCTAAGTTTTAGCCGTGCCGTAGAGATCTGCGGCACGGCGTTCAAACGCCTGCACGATCTGCCGCATCGCCTCGTGGAAAAACAGGCCCGCCGCGCTTTGCAGCAGCTTGTTGCGAAAGGCGAAATCGACGTCAAAGCTGACTTCGCAACCGCTATCGGTGTCACGAAACTGCCAACGGCTTTCCATATGGCTGAACGGCCCGTCGATATAGCTGGTGTCGATCCTCAGCTGATCCGGATACAGCAACACGCGGCTGCCGAACTTTTCGCGGAACAGTTTGAACGAGACGATCAGATCCGCCAGCATTTCCTGATGGTCGCCGCGATCCGTGACCGAGCGCACCCGCGCACCTGCGACCCAAGGCAGAAACTGGGCATAGCCCGTCACATCCGCCACCAGATCGTAAACCTGTTGGCCCGAATAGGGCAATTGGCGGGTCTCGTGATGGGTGGTCATGACGGCAGGCTCGAAATTGGCTGATTTTCAATCGGTCTGCGGGAAAGCGGGACGAGTTGCAACCCCTGCGGCCTTGCCTCTCTTGCCAAACCACCCCTTGGGGCGCAATAAGCCCGCGAAAACGACGCAAGCGCCAAAAGGAACGCCATATGACCGCGCCCAAGCCCTATGTCATTGATCAGATGATCTCGGCCAAGGCGATTGCCGCCCGTATCGAGGAACTGGCCCGTATCATCGGCGCCGAATTTGCCGATACGGATAAGCTGGTGGTCGTGGGCCTGTTGCGCGGGTCCTTTGTCTTTATCGCGGATCTGGTGCGCGAAATTGACCTGCCGATCGAGGTCGATTTCATTGAGGCATCCTCCTACGGCGACGCGATGGAAAGCTCGCGCGAGGTGCGCATTCTCAAGGACTTGCGCGGCAAGATCGAGGGGCGCGATGTGCTGTTGGTCGAGGATATCGTCGATACCGGCCACACGCTGCATTACGTCACCCGCATCCTGAACGAGCGCAAACCCCGCCGCCTGCGCACCATCGCGCTGCTGGATAAGCCCTCGCGCCGCGAGGCAGACTTTGCGGCCGATTGGATCGGGTTTTCGATCCCTGACGAATTTGTCGTCGGTTACGGGATTGATTTCGCGCAGCGCAATCGTAACCTGCCCTATATCGGTAAAGTCCGCTTTACGGACCAGACTTCGGGCGAGGACGCATGAACCCTATCCACTGGCTGATGCGCATGAAGCGCTGGCAGCAAAATCCGCCCAGCGCAAAGCAAGTGCGATTCGTCGGCATCGTCGTCGCGATCTGCTTTGCGATTGCGCTGGTCAGTTGGTATTTTGGCGCGGATTTCCGGCCGCAGAGCATGCGCCTGCCGCCGATCCGCTAATCAGCCGACTTTGGGCGCATATTGCCCGAAACTGTTGTGATAATGCGTGGACAGGCGTTCCAGCGCGATCTTCAGCACCACCTTGCCTGACCTTGCCGCCCAGCCATTGCGGCGCTCGATCTGCTCAAGCCCTTCCAGATGACAGCAGCAGGCCAGCGCCACCTCGCCAAGGCCGGGACCCATGGCCTGCAGCGCGCCGATCAGGCGGCGGCGGGCGTCGATAATGGCAATCGGCCCATCGCCGACAGAGCCGCGCACATCAATCGCTCCGGTCAGAAAACGCGACCAATCCTGCGCGCCGGATGCGGCCATATTGGCCAGTTCGAAATCTTCACGCAATCTCTCACCTATGCTTACCAATTCTTTGGAAAGATAGGGCTTTCCGTCACCATCCCGACGCCTTCCCAGGGCAAGCAATGGGCTAAGGCCCATGGTGCTGCGAAAGTGGCTCAGGCGCGGCTCACCCTCGTCCAGCGCGGGCAGCGGGGCGCGGCCCGCCTCTTTCACATCGCGCAGATGCGCCTTGCCGGTCGCCGAGATGCGATAGCGTGCAATGCGGGCATTCGGTGTCTCGCAGGTAATCCAATTGCGCAGCACCAGCCGTTCGGCGACAGCGCGACCGACAACCGCAACGCGGGCGGTGTCGCGCACCAGAATGCCCTTTTCCATATCGACCGCCAGCGCCAGCGTCACGCCTGCCTCGGCCATGCGGTTCAAAATGCGCATCGCCTCGGCATCGTGAAAACTATCCTCGGCGCGTTTGGCGCGGGTCTCGGTGGGCTTTGCCTGCAACTTGCGGGTCAGGCTGCCATCCGCGACGCGCTGCGGGTCGCGTGACAACGCGCGCAGGGCGGTATCGACCAAGGGGTCGTCCCGCTCCATCTCAAGCTTGCGGATCTGGCGCAGAATGGTCGAGGGGTGCACCTGCACATCGCGGGCAATCTCGCGGATCGGTTTGCCGTCTTCGGTATGGGCCAGATAGTGACGCGCGGCGGCGGGCAGCCATTTCGGCCAGTTGCTGTCGTCATCCACATGGACGGCCTGCGCACCTTGGTGCTGATCGTTACTGCCCATCGCGAAACCCTTTCGTCCGGCGTTGCGAAACCTGTTCATTGCAGGCCTTGCACACAACCAATAGGCGAAACCCTTACCTATTGGTTAATGCAAGACACAGGTTCACATAATTATTTCAAATTTCTAAACGGGCGTTTCGCAATCGGACGTTGCGCGGTGCGTTGCCGCAACGGCCCCTGCGCCGTGGCAATCTGGCCTCATCGCATCTTTGCCCGGAGCCGCCATGACCCACCCTGCCCTGACTGACCTGCGCCGCCCGCGCCTATTGGTAAACGCCGCCCGATTCGCCCTAGAGGACTACAACCGCACGGTCATGCTACCGCGGCTGTTGCATCTGCTGCGCCTGCCCGCGCCCGGCCACGCGCTGGAGGCGCTGATCGAGACCGAGGCCGAGGTCAACGCCACCCGCCTGACCGGCAGCGCCACCTATTCCATCCCCGAACATATCGCGCTGCTGGCCGCGCTGCTGGCCGAGGCCCATATCTGCGACGCTACGGCCCGCATAACGGCGCAAAACCCCCTTGAAAGGCCCGCTGATGCAGCCTAAAGCCTGCCCATGACACATCATGATCGCCTCCTCATCATCGACTTTGGCAGCCAGGTGACGCAGCTGATCGCGCGCCGCCTGCGCGAGCTGAATGTCTACTGCGAAATTCATCCCTATCAGAATGTCACCGACGCTTTTCTGCGGGATTTCGCCCCCAAAGCCGTGATCCTGTCGGGCGGCCCCGATAGCGTGACGCGCGAGGGCAGCCCCCGCGCCCCCGAAGCCCTGTGGGACTTTGGTGTTCCCGTCCTTGGCATCTGTTATGGTCAGCAGACCATGATGACCCAACTGGGCGGCAAGGTGGAACGCGGTCACGGCACGGCAGAATTCGGCCGCGCCTTTGTGACGCCCGCCGCCGATGCGCTGAACATTCTGGACGGCTGGTTCGCCGCTGGCAATGAACAGGTCTGGATGAGCCACGGCGACCATGTCTCGGCCATCGCGCCGGGGTTCAAGGTTTACGGCACCTCGCCGAATGCGCCTTTCGCGATCACTGCCGATACCGAGCGCAACTTCTTTGCCGTACAGTTCCACCCCGAGGTGCACCACACCCCCAAGGGCGCGAAGCTGTATGAGAATTTCATCCGTCTGGCCGGTTTCACTGGCGACTGGACGATGGCTGGCTACCGCGAGCAAGCGATCCAGCAGATCCGCGATCAGGTTGGCGACAAGCAAGTCATCTGCGCCCTGTCGGGCGGCGTTGACAGCTCGGTCACCGCGATCTTGATCAACGAGGCGATTGGCGATCAGCTGACCTGCGTCTTTGTGGACCATGGCTTGCTGCGCAAGGACGAAGCGATCGAAGTGACGCGGATGTTCCGCGAAAACTACAATCTGAACCTGATTGCAGCGGACGAAAGCGAGATGTTCCTGGGCGCGCTGGAAGGCGTGACCGACCCGGAAGTCAAGCGTAAGACCATCGGCAAGCTGTTCATCGACGTCTTTGACAAATACGCCAAAGAGATCGACGGCGCCGAATTCCTGGCGCAAGGCACGCTGTATCCGGATGTGATCGAATCGGTCAGCTTCTCGGGCGGACCTTCGGTGACGATCAAATCGCACCACAATGTGGGCGGTCTGCCCGAAAAGATGGGCCTGAAACTGGTCGAGCCACTGCGCGAGCTGTTCAAGGACGAAGTGCGCGCCTTGGGCCGCGAGCTGGGCCTGCCCGAGCAGTTCATCCGTCGCCACCCCTTCCCCGGCCCCGGCCTTGCGATTCGCTGCCCCGGTGAAGTGACCCGCGAAAAGCTGGACATTCTGCGCAACGCCGATGCCGTCTATATCGACCAGATCCGCAAGCACGGTCTGTATGACGAGATCTGGCAAGCCTTTGTCGCGATCCTGCCCGTGCGCACCGTCGGCGTGATGGGCGATGGCCGCACCTATGACTTTGCCTGCGCCCTGCGCGCGGTGACTTCGGTCGATGGGATGACGGCGGATTACTACCCCTATACCCATGAATTCCTTGGTGAAACCGCAACACGGATCATCAATGAAGTGCCGGGCATCAACCGCGTGACCTATGATATCACGTCAAAGCCGCCCGGCACGATCGAGTGGGAATAACCCTTTGACATAAAAAGGCCGCGCAACAGATCGTTGCGCGGCCTTTTCCTTTGTCATGCCCGCTTATGGTGTTGCGGGTGTTGTCGGCGCAGGTGTGGGCGCCGGCGTAGGTGTGGGTGTCGGCGCGGGCACGGGTTCCGGCGCGGGTGTCGGCGTCGGCTCGGGCATGGGCGCAGGCGTCGCTTCAGGCGCAGGTGTGACGGCCGCCGGCGGCTCTGCCGGCGTGGTGTCAGTTGGGCCACTGGGCATAAAGATCGAATAGAGCAGCGCCAGAACGATGGCGATTGCGGCGACGATCAGAATGATAGATCCCCAGCCTGCATTGCGCGGCGGCGGGGGGTTCTGCATGGGATCGGTCATCTTAAACCTCCGTCATTACAGTAAAGTAGCGCCAGTCTTGACCCCCGCCCCGCGCCTGTCAATCGAACGATTGTGAGCGGGGTTGAACCGGCAAACTTCCGTCTGCCCTTTCAACCACGCCCTTCCCCCGTTAAGGAGGGGCCAGCCCTGTCATATAGGAGGCCAAGATGACTTTCTGGATCGTCGCGCTGGTTTTGGTGCTGATCATCGCCCTTGGGATGATTGCGCCGCTGTTGCGCCGTTTGCCCGTCGATGCGGAAACTGAACAGGCCTCGGAAGATATAACGATCTATCGCCAGCAATTGTCCGAGATTGACCGTGACCTGGCGCGCGGCACCTTGCTGCCCGAGGAGGCCGAGCGCGCCCGCACGGAAATCTCGCGGCGCATCCTGACCGCTGACGGCACCCGCCGCGGCCCAACCGGCACCGCGCCCCGCGCCGCCAGCATCGCGATTGCGGCTGTCACTGCGGTTGTCCTGTTTGGCGGCACCGCCGCGCTTTACATGGTACTTGGCCAACCAGGTCGCGCCGATCTGCCGTTTGAGAACCGCCTGAGCGATGCCGAGGAAACCCGCGCCACCTTGCCCGCGCAAGCGAGCCTCGAGGCTGACACCCCCGCCTTTACCGCGCCTGCCGATGCCCCCGCGAATTATGCCGCGCTGCAACAAAGCCTGCGCGAGGCGGCCGAGGCGAACCCGACCTCGATCGAGAACTGGCAGATTCTGGCGCTGTTCAACTATCGTCTGGGGGATTACGCCGGTGCCGTCAGCGCGCTGCAGCAGATCATCGCGGTCAAAGGCGAGACTGCCGAGACCGACGACCGCCTTGCCCTGATCGAGGCGATGGTATCGGCCGCGAATGGCCGTATTTCCGCCGAGGCGCGCGATCTGATCGCTGATACGCTGGCGCGCGATCCTGCGGCCCCCGGCGCGGTGTTCTACCAAGGTCTGGTCGATGCCGATGTCGGCCGCCCCGATCTGACCTTTGCCGCATGGCGCGATTACATTGAAAACTCGCCCCAAAGCAGCATGTTCACCACGCAGATGCATGACCAGTTGACGCTGATCGCCGAACTGGCGGGCATCCGCTATACCCCGCCAGCGCTGCTGAATGCGACCGCCGAACAGATCATGGCGATGTCGCCCGCTGAACAGCGCGTGGCGATCCAGAACATGGTGGATCAGCTGGGCCAGCGTCTGGCGGATACCGGTGGCTCGGCGGGCGAATGGGCGCAAATGGTGCGCGCCCTGCGCACCCTCGGCGAGCATCAACGCGCCGCGCTGATCGTGGCCGAAGCCCGCACCACCTTTGCCGCCGACCCCGAAGCGCTGGCCTTGGTCGAGGAGGCCGGTACCGCGCCGGTCACGCCGCTACCGTGATCTGCGAAAGCGTCGAGGATTTCGCCGCAGCCCTGCCGCCTATGCGCGCGGTCTGCGGGTTGGATCTGGGCACTGTGACGATTGGTGTTGCCGTGTCCGATCTGATGCTGTCGGTCGCCAGCCCGCTGGAGACGATCAAGCGTAAGAAATTCTCGCTTGATGCCGAGGCATTGCTGAAAATCATCGCCGCGCGCAATATCGCCGGGATTGTGCTGGGCCTGCCGCTGAATATGGACGGGTCCGAGGGGCCGCGCGCCCAATCCACCCGCGCCTTTGCCCGCAACCTGTCGCGCCTGACCGATCTGCCCATCGTCTATTGGGATGAACGTCTGTCGACCGTCGCCGCCGAACGCGCCTTGCTCGAGGCGGATACATCGCGCAAACGCCGCGACGAGGTGATCGACCATGTCGCGGCGGGCTTTATTCTACAAGGCGTGCTGGACCGTCTGCGGCACCTACGCCGCTAGCTGGTCCATCGCCGCGAGGGCCTTTTCCACCGTATGCAGCCCCGCGCCGTCGCGGTTCGCTTCCTCTGACAGAATACGCCGCCATTGACGCGCGCCCGGGCGGCCCGCAAAGGCACCCAGCATGTGGCGGGTGATCTGATGCAACCGGCCGCCTGCGCGCAGGTGATCCTCGATCACGGGGAACATGGCATGGACGGCTTCTTCGGCGCTGATCGCGTGCCCCTCGCCCCAGATCAGCGGATCGGCTTGGCCCAGGATGTCAGCGGGCTCGTGATAGGCCGCGCGGCCGATCATCACGCCATCAAGGCCGCGATCCAACAGCGCCTGCGCCTCGGCCAGCGATTTCACACCGCCATTCAGGCTGATGTGCAAATCGGGAAAGGCCGCTTTCATCGCAAAGACCAGATCGTAATCCAGCGGCGGGATATCGCGATTTTCCTTGGGCGACAGGCCTTGCAGCCAGGCCTTGCGCGCATGGATGATGACGCGCCGCACGCCTGAGGCGGCGACCTTTTCAAGGAACGCGGGCAGGATGTCGGACGGTTCTTGGTCATCCACGCCAATGCGACATTTCAGCGTCACTTCGACCGGGCTCGCCGCGATCATCTCGGACAGGATTTCGGCGACCAGATCAGGCTGACGCATCAGCACCGCACCAAAGGCGCCCGATTGCACGCGGTCCGAGGGGCAGCCGCAGTTCAGGTTGATCTCGTCATAATTCCAATCCGCCGCGATCCGCACCGCCTCGCGCAGTTGTGCGGGATCGGCACCGCCCAGTTGCAGCGCGACGGGATGTTCGGCATCGCGATAGCCCAACAGCCGCGCGCGCGGGCCATGGATCACGGCGGGGGCGGTCACCATCTCTGTATACAGCAGCGCATTGCGGCTGAACTGCCGGTGAAAGATCCGGCAATTGCTATCGGTCCAGTCGATCATCGGCGCGACGGAGAGCCGCGCCGCTTTGTTCAAATCAGTCATGCGCCTGTCCTGTTGCCTCGCTGTGGCCATGGTCGGGTGCGCTTGGGAAGAAGCGGCGCACGCGTTTGCCAAATGTGTCGATAAAGGTCAACACAACAGGCACCACAACCAGCGTCAGGATGGTCGAAGAGATCAGCCCCCCGATCACCGCATGGGCCATCGGCGCGTTGGTGCCCGAGCCGCCATGCAGGTTCAGCGCCATCGGCAACATGCCGAAAATCATCGCCAGCGTCGTCATGATGATCGGGCGGAAACGGGTAAAGCCGGCTTCGATCAGGGAATCATACAGGTTCATTCCGCCGCGCACATGCTGGTTGGCATTGTCCACCAATAGAATCGCGTTCTTTACCACCAGACCCATCAGCATGATGAAACCGATCGCCGAATAGATGTTCAGCGTCGATCCACCGACCAGCAGCCCAACCACCACCCCGATCAGCGACAGCGGCAGGGCCATCATGATCGCAAAGGGCTGTGTCAGGCTGCCGAACTGCGAGGCCAGTACCAGATAGATCGCGATCACGGCCAGCAGCAGCGCCTGCGCGGCCGAGCCTGCGGCCTCGCCCAGATCCTCGGCCTCGCCGCCCATTCCGGCGCGATAACCGGGGGGCAGATCCAGCGCATCAATCGCGGATTGGGTCGCGGCCATGGCCGTGGTGAAGTCGACGCCTTCGATATTGGCCTCGACCAGAACGGTGCGCATCTGGTTGTATCGGTTGATCTCGGACGCGCCGACGGATTGTACGATATCGGCGACCTGTGCCAGTTGGATCAGCGTGCCATCGCTGCCAACGCCAACCGGCAGCTTGCCCAGCTCTGCCGCATCGGAGCGGATCTCGCTGGGCAGGCGGATATAGACGGTAAAGCTGTTATCGGCATCATCCGTCCAATCGCCGACATCAGTGCCCGCCATCATCGGCTGCAGCATGTTGCCGATACTGCCCAAGGACAGCCCCAGATCACTGGCTGCATCGCGGTTGATCCGCACGCCCAGCACGGGCTGTGCCACCGACATGCTAGAGGTCACATCGGCAAGGCCGGTGATGCCCCGCAGTCGGCCAACCAGATCATCGCTCAGCTCGCCCAGAACGTTGAGCGATTCGCCCTGCACCCGGATCTGGATCGGCGCCGAGGTCATGCCCATTCCACCTGCGGCAGCAACTTTGACCTCGACCCCCGGCAGCGCAGTCAGCGCCTGACGAACGGGGATGGTGATCTCGGTCGGGGTGATCGTCCGCTCGAGGCTGGGGACCATTGCGACAGTGATGGTGGCGGTCGTGGTGCCATCAACCGACGATCCCGACGCGACCGTTGCATAGGTGCGGATCACCTCTGGAAAGGTGTTCAGGATATCGGTCGCTTGCTGCACCTTAAGCGCGGTGTAATCCAGCGACGAGCCTGCGGGCGTCTCCAAGGTGACGGTAAACTCGCTGCTGTCACCGGCGGGCGCGAATTCCCCGCCCACACGCGGGATCAGCGCAAAAGCCCCGACCAAGGCCAACAGTGCAATGAACAGCGTCGTGAACCGGTGCCGCAGCGACCAGCGCAGCACACGCCGATAGCCATGGGACAGATGCTCGAAAAATACGTCGAAATGGTTGATCAGCTTCCAGATCGGCCCTTTTTTCGCCGTCTTATCCGCCGCCGGGTCATACCAGATCGAGGAGAGCATCGGGTCAAGCGTGAACGCGACGAACATCGAGATCGACACAGCCACCGCAACCGTGACGCCAAATTGCAAGAAGAACCGGCCCATGATGCCTTCCATAAAGGCAACAGGCAGGAACACGGCAACAATGGACAAAGTGGTGGCCAACACGGCAAGGCCGATCTCGTTGGTACCATCCAGCGCCGCCTGCACGTGGGTTTTGCCCATATGCAGGTGGCGCATGATGTTTTCACGCACCACGATCGCATCGTCGATCAGCAGGCCCACCGCCAGCGACAGCGCCATCAGCGTCATCACGTTCAGGGTAAAGCCCAGCATCAGCAGCACGGTCATCGTGCCGATCAGCGAGATCGGCAGCGTCAGCCCGGTAATCACTGTCGAGCGCCATGAATTCAGGAACAGGAACACGATCAGCGTCGCAAGCGCCGCCCCTTCGATGATCATGTTCAAAACGGTGTGATAGCTTTCCTCGACCGCGGTCGAGCCATCGACCACCACGTCGATCTGGACGCCCTCCGGCAGTTGGCCATTGGTCAGTTCGGCAACGGCGTGGCGAATATCTTCGGCAACGCCGACCGTATTCGCCCCTTGTTGTTTGACCACATCAATAGCCAGCGCAGATTGACCGTTCAGCATCGCCAGCGATGTCACCTGCGCAGTGCCAAGTTCGATATGCGCCACATCGCCCAGATGCACGGGCTGGCCGCCCCGGCGCGCAACGATGATCTGTGCGAAATCGTCCTGGTTCTCGATCCGGCCCTCGATCTGCACTGATTGCACTTCGATCCCATCGTCGAATTCACCTGCCGAAATATCAACGTTTTCGGCGCCGACAGCCTGAATAATCTCGCTGGCGGTGACGCCAAAGGCATTCATGCGGTCGGGATCGAGCAAGATGTTCACCTGACGATCCAAGCCCCCCACGACCGAGGCGCTACCGACGCCCGAAATCATCGACAGGCGCGGCACGATGACATCGTCGGCCAATTGGGTCAGATCCTCGCTCGCCATGGAATCCGAGCTGATCGCAAGCGAAATCAACGGCATAGCCGCCGGGTCAAACCGCAAGATCACCGGATCATTGGCCGCATCGGGGAAGCTTGCGGCGATTTGGTTTAGCTTTTCGCGCACGTCCTGGACAGCATCGGCGCTGTTCACCTCGAGGTCGAATTGCATGATGACCATCGCGCGCGAGGGCTGCGCGATGGACTGGATCGTATCAATCCCCGAGATGGTATTCACCGTCTCCTCAATGGGCTTGATAATATCCGTCTCGACCGCCTCGGGGGATGCGCCTTGATAGGTCACAACGGCGGCGACAACGGGAAAGTCGATGTCGGGGAATTGCTCGACCGCGAGGCGGTTGAACGAGAAAATCCCCAGCACCATGATCCCGACCATCACCATCGCTGCGAAAACGGGTTGGCTTACGCTGACACGGGTCAGAAACATGATCAGCCCTCGGCTATGGTGACAAGGTCACCGACCGCGAGGTTCGACAATGGCAGCGTAATCACGCGATCACCTGCCGCCAAACCTTCGGTCACTTGCACAAGTTCGCCTGCCCAGCGCGGGCCGGTGGTGATGTCGCGCCGCTCGACCGTGTCATTGACCACGACCAATACGAAAGAGGTGCCGCTGTCGGTGCGGATCGCCGCGGCGGGAATGGCGATGGCGTCCGGTGCCTCTTGGGTCACGACCTGACCGATCCCGAACATACCGCCGCGCAATGTGCCGTCGGTGTTGTCGATCATAATGCTGACGGGAATGGTGCGGCTGCCGGTGGTGGCGACGGGGCTGATCCGTTCAACCTCGCCCTCGAACGTGCGGCCGGTGATACCATCGACGGTCACTGCAACCTGCTGATCAGGGGCCAGCTCGACGCTATCAACCACCGCCGCATTGGCCAGCATCTCCATCCGCGACATGTCGACCAAGGTCAGCAAGGGCGTTCCGACCGAGACGAAGGCGCCCGGCTCGGCCTCGCGCGTGGCGACGATGCCGTCAAAGGGCGCGGTCAGCGTCGCCTTGGACAGGTTCAATTCGGCCGAACGGATCTGGTCTTGCATCGCGGACAGGCTGGCGCGCGTCGCCTCGACATTGGTGCGCGATTCGTCCAGCGCCGAGCTGGTCGATGCGCCCCGCCCCACCAATTCCGTCACGCGCGCGAGCTGCGACTCGGCCAGACCCAGTTGAACGCGGGTCGCCTCGGCGTTGGAGCGGGCAAGGTTCAACTGAAGGGTCAGCGCCTCGACATTGACCTGCACCAACACATCGCCCGCGCGCACGCGGTCGCCGACGCGGACAGCGACGCTTTCCACGACACCGCTGGCCTCGGCAGAAAAAGTCACGCTGCTGACCGGGTTCAGCGCGCCGGTGACGCGCACCTGACGTTGCAGCAAACGCGGCGCAACCACGGTGCTTTCGGCGCTGTTGATCAGCTTGCGCGGCACCTCGGGCGCGGGCGGCGGATTCGCGGCGGCCTCGGCTGCAACACGCTGCGCTTCCATCTGTTGGTTAATGACATAGGCACCAATGCCAATCACCGCGACCCCCAGCAGCACCCACGGCAGGATGCGACGCTTTGGCTTCTTGCCTTCGCGCAGACGGCGCGCGTTCTCGGCCTCGCGGCGCGACATGGCCCATTCCGGTTTTGCCGTATCAGGCACCGCTTTCCCGTCTGAAACCACAGGCGTTGCTGCAGCTTTCGGCGTTTCGAGCGATTCGTTGCCTTCGGAGTGAGCCATAAGTGACCTCATTCAATGTGCGGATGCGCTTTGGTGCCAATCGATAATGACGCAGGCCCCTTAGTTAAAGGGGAAGCTGGGTAAAAATGCGATGTCTTACCAATCTTAACATATGTTTCGTGCAACAAATCAGGGCTTTGATACCAAAAGCGCGCAAAAATTTTTACCTCCTGCAAAAAATATGTGCCCAATTCGTGCATGACAGTTGAGTCAACACCCCCAGATATGCAATTTTGTCTTACCCGACCAACCCGTACGTCATGGCCTGTAATTGTTTTGAACAGCCAAAGTCCTGCTGCCGGGAACGGGGAGGAAGATACACACCAAGATCGGAGACTTATTATGTCAAAGACCTTTCTGCGCATCACGGCCGCACTGCTGGCCAGCACAATGCTGGTCACTGGCGCATCGGCAGAAACAGTCCGCTGGGCACGCTCCAGCGATGCCCTGACCCTCGACCCCCATTCGCAAAACCAGGGCGTCACGCACAACTTTGCGCATCACATCTATGAAACGCTGGTGAACCGCGAAGTCGATGGCTCGCTGTCGCCGCGTCTGGCGACCGAATGGGCCACGAAAGAGGGCGAGCCGAACGTATGGGTCTTTACCCTGCGCGAAGGCGTGACCTTCCACAACGGCAACCCGTTCACCGCCGAAGACGTCGTCTTCTCGCTGGACCGCGCCCGTTCGGAAAAGTCGAACATGCGCCAGCTGCATGCTGACGTGGCCAGCGTCGTCGCTGTCGACGATCTGACCGTCGAAGTGCATATGAATGGCCCCTCGCCGCTGTACCCGAACAACCTGACCAACACCTTTATCATGGATAAGGAATGGTCCGAAGAAAACAACGTCACCGAAGTGCAGGATTACGCTGCCGGCGAGGACAATTATGCCGTGCGTAACACCAACGGCACCGGCCCCTATATCCTGGCCGAGCGCGAGCCTGACGTGCGTTCGCGCCTGACCGTATTCGAAGGCCACTGGGCGGATGCGCCCGCTGTGACCGAGATCGTCTTCCTGCCCATCACCGAGAACGCAACCCGCATCGCAGCGCTGCTGTCGGGCGAAGTTGACTTTGTCCAAGACGTCCCCGTGCAGGATATCGAGCGTCTGCAGTCGACTGACGGCATCACCGTCACCACCGGCGCAGAAAACCGCAGCATCTATTTCGCCTATCGTATGGATGATGCACCGCTGCGGTCGTCGAATGTCACCGATGTGAACCCGTTCCAGAACCCGCTGGTGCGCGAAGCGATCCACCTCGCCGTTGACCGCGATGCGATCCAACGCGTTGTGATGCGTGGCCAATCGGTGCCGACCGGTATCGTCGTGCCGCCCTTCGTAAACGGCTGGACCGAAGAACTGGACGCCTATCCCGCAACGGACGTCGCCCGCGCGCGTGAGCTGATGGCCGAGGCTGGCTATCCCGATGGCTTCACCGTCACGCTGGACACGCCGAACAACCGCTATGTCAATGACGAAGCGATTTCGCAGGCGCTGGTGAACTTCCTGGGGCAGATCGGCATCCAAGTGACGCTGGCCTCGCGCCCCGTTGCGCAGCACTCGCCGCTGATCACCGCGAACGAGACCGACTTCTATATGCTGGGCTGGGGTGTACCGACCTTTGACTCGGCCTATAACTTCAACGACCTGATCCACTCGAAAGAGGGTTCGTACGGCGCCTATAACGGCGGCCTCTATTCGAACCCCGAAGTGGATGCGATGATCGAATCGCTGGGCACGGAAGTCGACCTTGATGTGCGTAACGCAACCATCGCCGCGATCTGGGAGATCATCCAGGCCGAGCGTATGGTCCTGCCGATCCACAATCAGGTTCTGGCCTATGCCACGCGCGGCAATCTGGAAGTTGCGGTTCACCCGGAAAACCAGCCGCTGCTGAACACTGTTACGATTTCGGACTGATCGGAACGAAACCGCTGGGCCTGCCTGTGATCAGGTGGGCCCAAACGGCCTGCCGGCGAAAGCTGCGCGGGCTCTTTGATCAAGAAAGTTACACCACATGCTGGTATTCATTCTGCGCCGCCTTGCGCAGTCGGTGGTGGTCATGCTGGCGGTTGCGCTTATTGCGTTTCTTATCTTCCGCTATGTCGGTGACCCCATTGCGTCCATGGTCGGACAGGACACACGTCTTGAAGACATGGAACGTATGCGCCAAGAGCTTGGCCTCAATGACCCGTTCTATGTCCAGTTCTGGACATTCATTACCAATGCCGTCCAAGGCAATTTCGGTATTTCCTATCGCCTGCAACTGCCCGTCACACAGCTGATCTTTGACCGCCTGCCCGCCACGTTGGAACTGGCGCTGGTTTCGGTGATCCTGGCGCTGTTTATCGGCGTCGGCCTTGGCATTTTCACCGCTTTGCGGCGTAAATCCTTTGGCGCGGGGCTGATCATGTCGCTGTCGCTGGTGGGGGTGTCGCTGCCGACCTTCCTGATCGGTATCGGGCTGATCTATATCTTTGCGGTTGAATTGCAGTGGCTGCCATCCTTTGGACGCGGCGAAACAGTGCAGATCGCCCCATGGTGGCGCAGCGGTTTCTTTACCCAATCGGGCCTGAGGTCGCTGATCCTGCCTGCGATCACGCTGTCGCTGTTCCAGATGACGCTGATCATGCGGCTGGTGCGATCAGAAATGCTAGAGGTGCTGCGCCAAGATTACATCCGTTTCGCCCGCGCCCGCGGCCTGCCCGAACGCGCGATCAACTTTCGCCATGCGCTGAAAAACACGCTGGTGCCCGTGATCACGATCACCGGTCTGCAACTGGGCTCGATCATCGCCTTTGCCGTCGTGACCGAGACCGTGTTCCAATGGCCGGGTGTCGGCTCGCTGTTCATCAATTCGGTGCAGGTTGTCGATGTGCCGGTGATGGCCGCCTATCTGATGTTCATCGCGCTGGTCTTCGTCATGATCAACCTTGTTGTTGATATCCTTTACTATCTTGTCGATCCGCGCCTGCGTATCGGCGCGCGTGCGGGGGCCTGATATGAGCGACACCCAATCCCAAAACCCAACCCGCCTGCAGCGGATCTTTAACAGCGATATCTGGTGGTCGTTTCGTTCGTCCCCCGTCGTCATCGTTGCGGCAATTGTTGCCTTTGCGCTGATCGGTATGGCGGTGTTCGCGCCGCTGATCTCGCCCTATACGCCGTTCATTCCGCAGTCGAACAATCTGATGGATGGCTTTACCCCCCCGGGCGGCGACAGCTTTTCCGGCAATACCTATCTGCTGGGGACGGATGATCAGGGCCGCGATATGCTGTCGACGATCTTCTATGGCTCGCGCGTGTCGCTGTTTGTCGGCTTTATGGCGACCGGCCTTGCGATGCTGATCGGCATCTCGCTGGGGCTGATCGCGGGCTATCGCGGCGGTCTGGTGGATACGATCATCATGCGTATCGCTGACGTGCAACTGTCGTTTCCGGCCATTCTGATCGCGCTGCTGATCTTTGGCGTCGCACAAGGCATCCTGCCTGCGAACCAACGCAATGCGATGGCCGTCTGGGTGCTGATCCTTGCGATCGGTCTGTCAAACTGGGCGCAATTCGCGCGGACGGTGCGCGGCTCGACCATGGTGGAGAGCCAAAAGGACTATGTGAACGCGGCACGCCTGCTGGGACGCAATCCGATTGCGATCATCCTGCGCCATGTGCTGCCGAACGTGATGGGCCCCGTGCTGGTTATCGGCACCATCAGCCTTGCGCTGGCGATTATCGAGGAAGCGACCCTGTCCTTCCTGGGCGTCGGTGTGCCGCCAACCCAGCCCAGCCTTGGCACATTGATCCGTATCGGCCAACGCTTCTTGTTCTCGGGCGAATGGTGGATCCTTGCCTTCCCCGCTCTCACACTGATCCTGCTGGCGCTGTCGGTTAACCTGCTTGGTGACTGGCTGCGTGACGCCCTGAACCCGAGGCTGCGTAAATGACCCCTCCTGTTCTGAAGGTTGATAACCTTGTCGTTGACTTCCCGCTGCGCCGTGGCACGTCCCATGTGCTGCGGGGGGTCAGTTTCGAAATCGCGGCGGGCGAAGTGCTGGGCGTTGTCGGCGAATCCGGGGCTGGTAAATCCATGACCGGTTCCGCCGTCATCAAACTGATCGAGCCTCCGGGCCAGATCACCAGTGGCGAAGTCTATCTGACCGGTCAGCGCATCGACCAGCTGCCCGAGGAAGAGATGGCCAAGCTGCGCGGCAAGCGCATCGGCCTTGTCACCCAAGACCCGCTGACCTCGCTGAACCCGCTGTTCACCATTGGCGACCAGCTGATCGAGACGATCCGCCAGCATATGGATCTGTCGGTCGATAAGGCGCGCGAGCGGGCGGTCAGCCTTTTGTCCGAGGCTGGCATCCCCGATGCCGCCAGCCGCATTGACGCCTATCCGCACCAGTTTTCGGGCGGAATGCGCCAGCGTGTGGTGATTGCCCTTGCCATCGCGGCCGAGCCGGAGCTGGTCATCGCGGACGAGCCGACCTCGGCCCTTGATGTGTCGGTGCAAAAGCAGATCATTCAGGTGCTGAAGGATCTATGTGCGCGGCGCGGCACGGCCATCATGCTGATCACGCATGATATGGGCGTGATCGCCCAGATCGCCGACCGCGTGATGGTGATGAACCTTGGCCAAGTGGTTGAAACCGGCCCTGTCGGTCAGATCATCCGCAATCCGCAGGCGGATTACACCAAAAAGCTGATCGCCTCGATCCCGACGATCAGCCGCGGTGCTGTTGCCGCTGCGGCTGAAATCGCTGCCCCCCGCCCCGACACCCATGTCGCGGTCGAGGATCTGGTTTGTGATTTCAACGCAGGCGGCGGCGTCATCGCGCGGCTGTTTGGCAAGGGCGCGACGACGTTCCGTGCCGTGGACAAGGTCAGCTTTAGCATCCCGCGCGGCAAGACCTATGGCCTTGTGGGCGAATCCGGCTCGGGTAAATCCACCTGCGCGCGGATGATCGCGGGGCTGATCCGTCCGACCGCTGGCCGTGTGCTGGTGGGCGGTCAAGATGTCTGGGCCGACCGCGAGGGGGCCGAACAGCGCCGTCGCAACGTGCAGATGATCTTCCAAGATCCCTATGCCAGCCTGAACCCACGCTGGCGGGTCAAGGATATCATTGCAGAACCACTGCGCGCCCTTGGCCTGTCCAAAGGTGGGTCCGAGATGACCGACCGCGTGGCAGAGCTTTTGCGTGAGGTGCGCCTTGATCCGGCGGTGATGGACAAGTTCCCGCATGAATTCTCGGGCGGGCAACGCCAGCGCATCGCCATCGCACGCGCCCTATCGAGCCAACCGGCCTTCATCGTCTGCGACGAGCCGACATCCGCGCTGGACGTCTCGGTACAGGCGCAGGTGCTGGATCTGATGGCGCGCCTGCAAGAGGAACATGGCCTGACCTATCTGCTGATCAGCCACAACCTTGCGGTGATCCGTCAGATGGCGCTGGACGTCGGTGTGCTGCATCGCGGCGTGCTGGTCGAAAGCGGGCCGGTCGATCAGATCTTTGACAATCCGCAGGCGGATTACACAAAGATGCTGCTGGACGCGGTCCCTGACCTCGACGCAGTCGCATAAAGGAAAAGGCCGGCGCAATCGCCGGCCTTTTTACTATTCTTCGGTCTCGGCGACGTCTTCGGTGCGCCCGCGATAGCCTGTCGCTACCACGAATTTTTCCGAACTATCCGACCGCGACGATGGCGGCTTCACGTTCTCGACCTTGGTAAATTTCTGCTTCAGGATCTTTTGCAGCTCGCCCTCGGCACCGCCCGCCAGCACCTTGCACACGAATGTGCCACCCGGCGTTAACACGTCAAAGGCCAGATAGGCCGCAGCCTCGCACAGGGCGATAATACGCAGGTGATCGGTCTGTTTGTGGCCGGATGCGGATGCGGCCATGTCGGACATCACCACATCCGCCTGCCCGCCCAGCCATTCTTTGACCTGCAGATCGGCATCGTCGGCCAGAAAGTCCAGCACATGCACCTCGGCCCCCGGCACGGGATCGACCACTTGCAGATCGAGGCCCAGAATACGCCCGACCGGCTTGCCAGCGCGCTCGCCCAGCGCGTTGATGCGCGGCACCGCAACCTGCAACCAGCCACCTGGCGCACAGCCAAGGTCAACCACGCGGGCGCCCGGTTTCAGGAATCCGAATTTATCGTCCAATTCCATGATCTTATAGGCGGCGCGACCACGATAGCCTTCGGCGCGCGCGCGCACCACATAGGGGTCGTTCAGCTGCCGTTCCAACCATTTGGTCGAGGACAGTTTACGCCCTTTGGCCGTCTTGACCTTGACCGTCAGGTCGCGCTGCCCCCGGCCAGAGGTGCCGCCTGTCTTTGATGGGGGTTTGGTCATGGGTCAATCCTATAGGCAATGCTGCGAAGTCACGGCTTTTATCCCCTGTCGGCCATGGAACGCAAGCAGTTGACCCAAGGGCTATGCGTGATTTCCCATGCTGATCGCGCCTTCCACCTTGCGAAAGGGTCACAGTCTTCTTAACTTCTGTCTTAACTTGATAAAGGAGGGCGGGATCATGCCGCCCAGGCGTCCCCAACGCGCGGGCGCGTTCCCGAAGGCGGTCGAGTCGCCCGCGCAGAAGAACCATGCCCGATCCAGGCTTTATGCCGCATTGGATCTGGGCACGAATAGCTGTCGCATGTTGATTGCTCAACCCCATGGCAATCAACTGCAGGTTGTTGATAGCTTCTCCAAATCCGTCCAATTGGGTCAGGGTCTGGAAAGCAGCGGCAAACTTTCGCGCCCTGCCATGCAGCGCACGATTGCGGCTTTGCATATCTGCAAGCAAAAGCTGGTGCGGCACGGCGTGAAACACATGCGCCTTGTCGCGACCGAGGCCTGCCGCCGCGCCAGCAATGGACGCGCGTTCATTGCGCAGGTGCGGCGCGAAACCGGCCTGCAACTGGATATCATCACGCCCGAGGAAGAGGCCCGCCTTGCCGTCATCTCTTGCGCGCCTTTGGTCTCGCCAAAGGCCGAACAGGTGCTGGTGGTGGATATCGGCGGCGGCTCGACCGAGCTTGTCTGGTTGGATCTGACAGCGGTGCCCGAACGCGAACGCTCGCGCGCGATCATGCGGTTGCATGCGGGCTTTCGCCCCGCTGATCCGAACAAACCTCATGCCAAAGTCGTGGACTGGATTTCCGTCCCCTTGGGCGTTGCCACGCTGCGCGAGCAGTTTCAGGATGTCGAGGATGACGCCGCCCGTTTCGCGCTGATGAGCTGGTATTTCGAAGAGCACCTGTCTGCTTTTGCACCATCTTCGCAAGCGCAGCCGCAAGAGGGCTTCCAGATCATCGGCACTTCGGGCACTGTGACCACGGTGGCGGCCAGCCACCTCGGATTAAAGCGTTATGACCGCACCAAGGTTGACGGATTGCAAATGACATCCAGCCAGATTGATGCGGTGATCCGCGATTACCTAAGCCTCGGCCCCGAGGGGCGCCGAACCGACCCGCGTATTGGACGGGATCGCCACGCGCTGATCATGTCAGGGGCCGCTATTTTACAAACCCTGCTGCGTCTGTGGCCGACAGAGCGTCTGTCGGTCGCCGATCGCGGCCTGCGCGAAGGTCTGCTTTACGCGCAGATGAGTGCTGACGGCCTGATTCTGGAGCCCAAATGACGACTGAACTCTCTCTTGTTGCGGATATCGGTGGAACGAACACGCGCCTCGCGCTATCGGCGGCGGGCGTTGTGCTGCATGATACGGTGCGCCGTTTTCAGAACGAAGGCCGGCAGCTGAATGATATTCTGGATGAATATCTGGCGGAATGCTGCCCCGATACCAAACCCCACAGCGCCTGTTTCGCGCTGGCCGGGCCGATCAGCGGTGATACGGGCCGGATGACAAACTTGGCCTGGACCATCCATGCGCCCGAGATTGCCACCCGCACATCGGCGAATCGCTGCATTTTAATCAATGACTTGCAGGCACAGGGCTATGCGCTGCCCGCCCTTGCGCCCGACCAACTGACGCCGGTGCTGTCTGCCGAACGCGACATCCGCGCGCCGCGTTTGGTCGTCGGCCTTGGCACCGGCTATAACGCCGCCTTTGTGCTGCCGATTGAATCGGGCGTGTTGGTTCCTGCGGCCGAGGCGGGCCATGCCTCGCTGCCCGCCCATACGGCGGACGGCCGCAAGGTTGTCGACTGGCTTTTGGCGAACCTGGGCCAAGCACAGGTCGAGGACGCGCTATCTGGCACCGGATTCGCCCATATCCACGCCGCGCTGCACGGCGAGAAAGCCACGCCCCCCGCGCTGCTCGCGCGCTGTGAGGATGGCGAGGCAAAGGCCCTGAAGACGCTGGAAGTCGCGATCGAGCTGCTGGGCGGGGTTGTGGGTGACCTTGCGCTGATCTTCCTGCCGCGCGGCGGTATCTATCTGACCGGCGGCTTTGGGCAGGCCCTGACGCCCTGGCTGCGCCAGCCGCATCTGCAAACGGTCTTTCACGACGCCTTTGCCGCCAAGGGCAAGATCAGCGCCATCATGCAAGATTTCGCGCTTTCGGTGATCGGCGACGATTTCGCCGCCCTCGAAGGCTGCGCCTTGCGCGTCGCGCAGAACTAACGCGTCCCCAAGCGCCCTTCGGGGCGCTTGCATCAGGGCGATAATATGCAGGGTTTAAAAATGAAAATAACCGCCGAAGCGGTTATTTTTCATCACCTTGGGTGAATGATGGCGCGGTTGACGGGGCTCGAACCCGCGACCCCCGGCGTGACAGGCCGGTACTCTAACCAACTGAGCTACAACCGCGCATCGTTCCATTCACAAAGATCAGCAGTGGCGCGGTTGACGGGGCTCGAACCCGCGACCCCCGGCGTGACAGGCCGGTACTCTAACCGACTGAGCTACAACCGCGCTTCGCTGCTAACCGGCTTGTGAACCGGTATGGGCCTTCTACGCATCGGCATCGGGGCCGTCAAGCGCGCAAGCGGCGATGTGCGCTACGTAAAGCGTGATTTATCGCATCCTTTGACCGTCACCTAAGGTCAGGTGATGACAGGTACGCGACACTGCCTCGGCCTGCACATCCACTGTGCGCCCCCGCAGGGCAGCACCCTCTTTAAAAACCCGCGCAGATGCATGACCTTAACGTTAAAGCAAAACCGCGCCCCGGAGGGTATTATGAAGAAAATCGGCTTCCTGTCGTTCGGCCACTGGTCGGATGCCCCCTATTCCAAAACCCGCAGCGCCGCCGATGTGCTGCGCCAATCCATTGAACTGGCGGTCGAGGCCGAAAAGGTTGGCGTCGATGGCGCCTATTACCGCGTGCACCATTTTGCGCGCCAACTGGCCTCGCCCTTCCCGCTGCTGGCCGCTGTGGGCGCGCGCACCAGCCGAATCGAGATCGGCACCGGCGTGATCGACATGCGCTATGAGAACCCCCTTTATATGGCCGAGGATGCGGGAGCTGCGGACCTGATCGCGGGTGGCCGCCTGCAACTGGGCATCAGCCGCGGCTCGCCCGAACAGGTGATTGATGGCTGGCGCTATTTCGGCTTTGCCCCTGCCGAGGGCGAGACCGATGCAGATATGGGCCGTCGCCACGCGCAGGTGTTTCTGGACGCGATAGAGGGCAAGGGCTTTGCCCAGCCGAATCCGCGCCCGATGTTCCCGAACCCGCCGGGCCTCTTGCGGCTCGAGCCGTTTTCGGCCGGCCTACGTGAGCGCATCTGGTGGGGCGCGGGCTCGAACGCGACGGCGGTCTGGGCCGGGCAGCTGGGGATGAACCTGCAAAGCTCGACCCTGAAGGATGACGAGAACGGCAAGCCGTTCCATGTCCAGCAGGCCGAGCAGATTCGCCTCTATCGCGATGCATGGAAAGAGGCCGGTCACGCAGGCACGCCCCGCGTCTCGGTCAGCCGCAGCATTTTCGCTATCACCAATGATCAGGACCGGGCCTATTTCGGGCGCGATGGTGAAAGCCGCGATCAGATCGGATTTATTAACGACACCCGTTCGATCTTTGGCCGATCCTATGCCGCTGAACCGGATCAACTGGCGAAAGAGCTGGCCGAAGACGAGGGCATTGCCGAGGCAGATACGCTGCTTTTGACGATCCCAAACCAGTTGGGCGTGGAATACAACGCTCACCTGCTGGAATCGATCATTTCGCAAGTGGCGCCAGCGCTGAATTGGCGCTAACGGCTAAAGGCCGCCGATGCCCCGACGGCATGGCGGCCAAACTCCGCCGGATTACAAAAGTTAACCGTTTCCTGACAATTATGTGACCCCCGACCGCTTGAAAGTCAGCGCGTTAGGCCGCAGCTATCAGCAGGTACGGCGCGGGGACCAAAAACGGTCCGCACGTTACCACGCGGCAGCAGTACCCGCGTTAAACGAGGAGAAGAAAATGAAAAACCTTATCGTAGCGACCACCGCTCTTGTTGCTTCGGCAACCTTCGCCCAAGCTGGCGGCCTGGCAGCACCGACCATTGAGGCCCCGGTTGCAGCACCTGTTGTGATCGCAGCACCTGCTCCCGTCACCACCTGGGCTGGCGCCTATGCCGGTGCAGCCCTGACCTACGGCGAGACCGAAGGTTCGGTCGGCGGCACCAGCGAATCGATCGACGGCGTTGGCGTTGCCCTGCGCGGCGGTTACGACTGGCAGTTCGGTTCGTGGGTTCTGGGTCTGGGCGCTGAATACGCCTACAACAACGAAGACGGCGACGTTTTCGGTGCAACCGCAGAGCGTAAAGACAGCGCAGCTGTATTCGCACGTGCTGGTTACGCACTGGACACCTGGCTGCCCTACGTTTCGGCTGGCTACACCTGGTCGGACGCTGAAGTCGCTGGCACTTCGTACGACCTCGAAGGCGCAACCTATGGCGTCGGCGTTGAAAAGCTGTTCACCCAGAACATCTCGGGCTTTGCTGAATACAGCTTCGCCGACTTCGACGACGTCCAAGGCGTTTCGGTTGAAGGCCAAGGCGTCAAGCTGGGCGTCAACTACCGCTTCTAATCAGAAGCAAGAAGGGGCACCATTTGGTGCCCCTTTTTTATATCTGCCGACTTTTATACTAGCGACCCAGCTCGGGGTCCGGCAGGCTTTGGAACGCACCGCGCAGCGCCTCGCCCCAAGAATTCGAGATCATCTGATAATAGCTGTCATCTTGCGTGATCCGCCACGCATGGCCCGCATCAAAGCCGTCGCGGCGATAGATCAACGCATCAAACGGCAGGCCGACAGACAGGTTCGCCTTTAGCGTCGAATCAAAGCTGACCAGCAGCAATTTCACCGCCGCCTCATAGCTCATGCCGGGATCAAAGGCGCGCACCAGAATCGGGCGACCATATTTCGTCTCGCCAATCTGCAAGAAAGGCGTGTCGGCCCCGGCTTCGATGAAATTACCCTCGGGGTAGATCATGAACAGGCGTGGATCGCCGCCCCTGACCTGGCCGCCCACAATGATCGATGCATTATACATCGAATCGGCGCGCGGGCCGCCTTCGGCGTAATTGCCGATCACATCGCGCAGAGTCTGCCCGACCAACTGCGCCACCTGAAACATCGACGGTAATTCCAGCAGCGCGGGCGATCGCTCGCCGGGGGCTTTGGTGCGCTCCTCAAGCAGGCTGACGACGGCCTGCGTCGTGGCCAAATTGCCCGCCGTCATCAAGGTCACATGGGCGTTCTCGTTGCTCCAGGTAAACAGCTTGCGATAGGTCGAGATATTATCCAGACCCGCATTGGTGCGTGTATCGGCCATAAAGATCAGACCGTCTGCCATGCGCAACGCGCAGCAATATGTCATGCAATGCCCCTATTGTTGCTGCACGACGACGTTGACGGAAAGACGCTCCTCGGCGGGGCCGTGCCTTGTGCCTGATACAGGGGCAGCCTCGGCGTAGTCCAGCCCCGTTGCAACCCGCACATAGCGCGCATCAGGGCAAATGCTGTTGGCCGCGTCAAATCCCACCCAGCCAAGGTCGGGCAAATAGGCCTCGGCCCAGGCGTGGGCGGCATCCGAATCTCCGTCAGAGGAGAGATACCCCGAGACATAGCGCGCCGGATATCCCATCAGCCGCGCGGCGGAGATAAAGACATGCGCGTGGTCCTGGCACACACCTTGGCCAAGGGTCAGCGCCTCTTCGGCGGTGGTGCCGCTGTCTGTCTCGCCAATTTTATAGCGCACCGCATCACTGACCGCGGCCATCAGCACATGCATCGCCTCGAGCGATGGCAGGCCCTTGCTGATGCTTGCCACCAATGCGCGCACCTTGGCTCCAGATTGGGTGCGCGGCGTCGGGCGCTCAAATAACCACAACGGCGCATAGCCCTGATGCAGACCGGTGACCCCAGCCGCATCACGCACCTCGACCACGCCTTCGCTGATGATCTGCAACGCGGTCGTGCCCGGGTCAAAGGCCAAAAGCTCGACCCGATTGCTGTGTTGATCGTCAAACGCCAGCTGCATCTTGCCGCCCGCCACAGTGGTTTTCCACGCGATCACGTTTTGCGTCGCGCCGGGGCGCGGTGTCATCCGCAATTGCAATAGCCCGTATGGCACTGGCCCATCGTAATCATAGGAGGTCACATGGCGGATATTGAGGCGCATCATCTCACTCATAAAACCGGTAATCCACTTCGATCTGGGCGCTGATTTCGGCGATGAACCCCATGAAATCCTGCAAGAATTCGTGCAGGCCGAATTCAAAGATCTCATCGACGCCGCGCGACAGATGGGTGACGCTAAGCGCCTCGATCAGCGCGTGGCTGTGCACGCGTTGGTCATAGTCGCGCGCCAGATGCTGCATGTTCGACGCCAGCACCGCACCGCAATAGGCAAGGCTGCGCGGCATCCGGCGGTCGAGGATCAGGAACTGCGCAATCTCGCGCGGACGGGGGTCTTGGCCATAGGTCAGCCGATACCCGCCCTCGCCCGACAGGATGCGCAAAATGCTGTCCCATTGCACATTATCCAGCGTACTGCCCACCGCCGACGCATTGGGCAGCAGGACGAAATATTTCACGTCGATGATCCGCGCCGTGTTGTCAGCGCGTTCAATAAACGTGCCAAGGCGGATAAAGTTGTGGATGTCATTGCGCAGCATCGTGCCCGAGACCGCCCCCCGCACATAGGCGGATTGCTGGCGGATCACCTGCAGAACATACGGCAGATCGCTTTCTTTCACGTGGCTTTTCAGCAGATCACGCAGCAGCATCCAGGTCTGGTTCACCGCCTCCCACACTTCGCGGGTCAGTGCCGTGCGCACAAGGCGGGCGTTGTTGCGCGCGCCCTCGACCACGTTGATGACCGAGGAGGGATTCTCGCGGTCGCGCAGCATCCAGTCGACCGCTGTCGCGCGGGTGATGCTGGTGCCGTATTTCTGCTGATAGCCCCAATCCATCGTGGCAGATTGCAAGATAGACGACCATTCTTCGTCCCCGTCCGGGCTGGTCAGCGCCAGACGCATTCCCGCCGCGATCATCCGCGCGGTATTTTCCGACCGTTCCAGATAGCGGAACATCCAATAAAGGCCACCGGCCGTTTTTCCCAGCATATCAGTCCTCCAGCACCCAAGTGTCCTTGGTGCCCCCACCTTGCGAGGAATTGACCACAAGGCTGCCTTTCTTTAGCGCGACCCGTGTCAGCCCGCCGGGGGTGATTTTGACCCCCTCGGGCGAAACCAGCACATAGGGCCGCAGATCCACATGGCGCGGCGCAAGGCCGGCATTGGTAAAGATCGGCACAGAGGAGAGGGCAAGCGTCGGCTGCGCGATGTAATTGCTGGGCTTTGCCTTTAGCTTGTCGCGGAACGCCGCGATTTCCTTTTTGCTGGCGGTCGGCCCGACCAGCATCCCGTAGCCGCCCGAACCATGCACCTCTTTCACCACCAGATCGGCAAGGTTTTCCAGCACATAGGTCAGCGATTGCGGGTCCGAACAGCGCCAGGTCGGCACATTCTGCAAGATCGGCTTTTCGCCCGTATAGAACTGAACGATATCAGGCATATAGGAATAGATCGCCTTGTCATCCGCGATCCCCGTCCCCGGCGCATTGGCGATGGTGATCCCGCCCGCGCGATAGACATCCATGATCCCCGGCACGCCCAGTGCAGAATCGGGGTTAAAGTTCAGCGGGTCCAGATATTCATCGTCGACACGGCGATAGAGGACATCAATCGCCTTATACCCTTGGGTCGTGCGCATCGCGACACGGCCGTCGATCACGCGCAGGTCATGCCCCTCGACCAGCTCGACCCCCATTTTGTCCGCCAGAAAGCTGTGTTCGTAATAGGCCGAATTAAAAATACCCGGCGTCAGCACAGCGACAACCGGGTTTCCATCACAGGCCGCAGGCGCCGATGCGGCAAGCGAGCGGTGCAGGTTCTTGGGATAGTTCGAAACGGACTGCACGCGGTGTTTGGTGAACAATTCGGGGAACATATGCAGCATCGTCTCGCGGTTCTCCAGCATATAGCTGACCCCCGATGGCGTGCGCGCATTGTCTTCGAGGACGTAAAACTCATCCTCGCCGGTGCGCACAAGGTCGACGCCAACGATATGGGTATAGACGCCGCCTGCCGGTTTCACGCCGATCATCTGCGGCAAGAAGGCGGCGTTTTTCGCGATCATCTCGGCCGGCAGACGGCCAGCGCGGACGATCTCTTGGCGGTGATAGATATCGTGCAAAAACGCATTGATCGCACGCACGCGCTGTTCAATGCCGCGCGACAGACGGGTCCATTCGCGCCCTGAAATAATACGTGGAATAATATCGAACGGGATCAGGCGTTCGGCGGCCTCCTGCTGGCCATAGACGTTGAAGGTAATCCCAGTCAGTCGAAAGACGTCCTCGGCCTCGCGCTGCTTCTTGCGCAGTCGGGCAAGGCTTTCGCCCTCAAACCATTGCTGGAAGGTTGCATAGAGGGTTCGCAGCTCCCGGCTGGTGCCCCACATTTCATCAAAGGTCGGACGCGTGTTCATAGCTTAACCTTAATCCGGCCAATCCATCCCGCAATGGGCAGATGATAGACCATAGCCCTGATCTGATCATATGATTAAAAATCAGGCAAAACCAGCCTTTCACGCGACACTTGCAACCGCACTATGGCTGGGCCTATCTGTCGCCAAAGCTAGTGCAAGGAGAGCAGGCCATGATCGCCGTCAAAGGGTATGAGGGGCACAAGGTTGCCGTTCTGGGTCTGGGGCGTTCAGGCCGCGCGACGGCCAAGGCGCTGCTGGCGGGCGGCGCCGAAGTGATCGTCTGGGACGATGGCGCCCCCGCGCGCGAGGCCGCCGAAGCTGACGGTTTTCTTGTGCAGGATCTGACCCGCGCCGACGCCTGGGATGGCGTGCGGCTGCTGGTCACCTCGCCCGGCATCGCGCATCTTTATCCCAAACCGCATCCGGTGATCGCCGCCGCATGGGCGGCCTTTGTGCCGGTGGATAATGATATCGGGCTGTTCTTTCGGTCCTATGCCGATCGCGAATGGGATGATTTCGACATCCGCCCGCGCGTGGTCACGGTGACCGGATCGAACGGCAAATCCACGACCTCGGCGCTGCTGCACCATATTCTGGAAGAATGCGGCCGCCCGGCGCAGCTTGCCGGGAATATCGGGCGCGGCGTCCTTGATCTGCCGCCCGCCCGCGATGGCGAGGTGGTGGTGCTAGAGCTGTCCTCCTATCAGACCGACCTTGCGCGCGCGCTGACGCCCGATATCGCGGTGCTGACGAATATGTCGCCCGACCATCTGGATCGGCACGCCGGTATGGGCGGCTATTTCGCCGCCAAGCGCCGCCTGTTTGCCGAAGGCGGCCCTGACCGCGCGGTGATTGGCGTCGATGAAAACGAGGGCCGCTACCTTGCGAACCAGTTGATCGAGGGGCCGGGCGATGACCGCGTGATCTTTACATCCTCGGGGCAAAAGCTGGAAAGCGCGGCGTGGTCGGTCTTTGCGCGCAAGGGCTTTCTGACCGAATGGCGCAAGGGGCGGCAGATCGCCTCGATCGACTTGCGACAGGTTGTGGGCCTGCCCGGTGCGCATAACCACCAGAACGCCTGCAACGCCTATGCCGTCGCGCGCAGCCTTGGCCTTGGGCCAAAGGCGATCGAGGCCGCGCTGCATTCCTATCCCGGCCTGCCCCACCGCAGCCAGCGCATCGGCGAAAAAGACGGCGTGATCTTTGTGAACGATTCGAAAGCCACCAATGTCGACAGCGCCGCCAAAGCGCTGCAGGCCTTTCAGAACATCCGCTGGATCTGCGGCGGGTTGGAAAAGGAAGGCGGGCTGGGCGGGCTGTTGCCGCATGTCGGATCGGTGAAAAAGGCCTATGTCATCGGCCGCGACGCGCCGCATTTCGCGCTGCAACTGACCGGGGTCGAGGCCGAGATCTGCACCACCATGGGCCAAGCCGTGGCGCAGGCCTTTGCCGATGCCGAACCCGGCGATATCGTGCTGCTGGCCCCTGCCGCCGCCAGTTTCGACCAATACGACAGCTTCGAGCGGCGCGGCGAAGACTTCATCCGATATGTTCAAAACATCACTTCGTGATCGCGAGACCCTTGCGCGATGACGGGCGCAGGTTTAGCACATCTAGCATGGATACGCTGGACCTGCGTCATACGCCGCTGATCGACCCTTTCGCCAGGCAGATCAGTTATCTGCGCCTGTCGGTAACCGACCGGTGCGATTTCCGCTGCGTTTATTGCATGTCGGAAAACATGACCTTCCTGCCCAAACGCGACCTGCTGTCGCTGGACGAGCTGGACCGTCTGTCCACGGCTTTCATCGATATGGGTATTCGCAAATTGCGGATCACCGGCGGCGAGCCTTTGGTGCGGCGCGATATCATGCAATTCTTCCGCGCCATGTCGCGGCATTTGGACAGCGGCGCGCTGGACGAGATTTGCGTGACGACCAATGGCAGCCAGTTGGAAAAGCACGCAGGCGAACTGGCCGCGACGGGCGTCAAGCGCCTGAACGTCTCGCTCGATACGCTTGATCCACAGAAATTCGCTGAAATCACCCGTTGGGGGCGCCTGGATCAGGTGCTGCGCGGGATTGATGCGGCGCAAAACGCCGGAATGCGCGTCAAGATCAACGCGGTCGCGCTGAAAAGCGGCAATGAGGACGAGCTGCTGTCGCTGGTCGAATGGTGCCACCAGCGCGACCTCGACCTGACCTTTATCGAGGTGATGCCGATGGGTGATATCGGCAACGAGGATCGCCTTGACCAATATTGGCCACTGACCGACCTGAAGGCGCGCCTTGCCCAACATTACACGCTTGAGGACCTGCCCCTGAACACCGGCGGCCCCGCCCGTTACGCGCGCCTGGTCGAGACGGGCCAACGCATCGGGTTCATCCAACCGATGACGCATAACTTTTGCGAAAGCTGCAACCGCGTGCGCATCACCTGCACCGGCACGATCCACACATGTTTGGGTCAAGAAGGCAGTATGGATCTGCGCGACGCCCTGCGCAGCGATGTGCCCATGGCGCTGGAACGCGCCATCCGCACCGCCATCGGGCAAAAGCCCAAAGGGCATGATTTCGACTATGCGCGCGGCGAAGTGGCAGGCAAGATCAGCCGCCACATGAGCCATACCGGCGGCTGATGACTCTGCCGTTGCAGCTTTACCGCTGGCTTGCGCCGCGGCTGATCGCCCGCCGGCTGCCAAAGATCGAGGCCGCCATGGCTGAGGCCGGATTTACGGCGCGCATCCCTGAACGCATGGGTCACGCCTCGCTGACGCGTCCCGCGGGCCGGTTGATCTGGCTGCACGGTGCCTCGGTTGGTGAGGGGCTGACATTGCTCGATCTGGCGGCGGCGCTGCGGGCGGCTGACCCCGCGCTGCAATGCCTGCTGACCACCGGCACCGTCGGCGCGGCCAAGGTCATCCCCCCCGCCTGACCGAGGGCTTGATCCACCAGTTCGCCCCACTCGATACCCCGGATGCCGTCGCGCGTTTCCTGACCCATTGGCGACCGAACCTTGCGATTCTGGCCGAAAGCGAGATTTGGCCCAATACGCTGGCGGCGCTTCGCCGCGCCGATACTCCGAGCGCTCTGGTGAACGCGCGCCTGTCCGGCAGTTCCCTGCGCCTGTGGCAGCGCCTGCCGCGCAGTGCCCGAAAAGTGTTCGGCAGCTTTGGGCTGATCCATAGTCAGGATGATGCCAGCCATGACGTGCTGCTGACCCTGGCGCCCGAGGCCGAAATGCTGCGCGGTGAAAACCTGAAATCCGCCGCCGCGCCGCTGCCGGCCGATGCGACTGCGTTGGCCGCACTGCACGCCGCGATTGGCACACGGCCCGTCTGGTGCGCCGCCTCGACCCATAAGGGCGAGGAGGAATTGATCCTCGCCGCCCACCGCGATTTGCTGGACGATCACCCCGACCTGTTGCTGATCCTGTGTCCACGCCACCCCGACCGCGCGGACGAGATCATGCGTCTGACCGATTTGCACCTGTCGCGGCGCAGCACCGGCGCATTGCCGGATGCGCAGACGCAGGTCTATCTGGCGGATACATTTGGCGAAATGGGGCTATGGTTCCGCTTGGCACGCCTGACGCTGCTGGGCGGATCGCTGGTGGATGGCATCGGCGGCCATAACCCGTGGGAGCCTGCGCGCCTTGGCGCCGCCTTTGTCAGCGGGCCTTTTGTCGTGAATGCCGCGCCCGATTTTGCCGCGCTGACAGCGGCGGGCGCGACGCGTATGGTCGACCCCAATGCGCTGGTCGACGCCATCGCCGACCTGCTTTATGATGACGCCACGCGCGATAGCATGGCGCAGGCGGGTGCGACCCTTGTCCGCCAGCAGGCGGCCTTGCGCGACGCATTGGTGCAAAAACTGATAGCACGAGTAAAATCATGACCCTGCCCGCCGCAAAAGTCGATGTGATCGCGCCCAATCTGAAAAAACGGGTGTCGGGCGTCACATCGACCATTATGCGGCTGGTACCGCTGCAGGCGCGGCAGATCGCGATTGCGGCCACCGGCCCCGCGATCCCGCCGGGCATCCCGCAAATTCCGCTGCGCGATCTGGTCACGATGCCGCGTTCGGGCCCCTCGGGCCGTCGCGTATGGCACGCCCGCCGCAATAACGAGATGCTGGCGGGTCTTGCGCTAAAATACCTGCTGGGCAAGCGTCTGGCGCTGGTGTTCACCTCCGCCTCGCAGCGCGAACATACCGGCTTTACGCGCTGGCTGATCCGGCAGATGGATGAGGTGGTGGCCACCTCGACCCGTTCGGCCAGCTATTTGCAGCGGCCCGCGACGGTGATCTACCACGGCATTGACACCGAAACCTTCGCGCCCCCCACCGATCGCGCCGCCCTGCGCGCGCGCCTTGGGCTGCCCGAGGGGCGCCTGATTGGCTGCTATGGCCGCGTGCGGGCGCAAAAGGGCGTCGATGTCTTTGTCGATGCGATGATCAGCACCCTGCCCGATCACGAGGGCGCACATGGCATCGTCATGGGCGGCATCACCGATCAGCACAAAGATTTTGTTGCGGCGCAAAAGGCCAAGGTCGCGCAAGCGGGCCTGACGGCCCGCATCCATTTCCTGCCCGAGGTCACCCCGCTGGACATGCCGCTGTGGTTCCAAGCGCTGGATCTGTATATCGCGCCGCAACGGTGGGAGGGCTTTGGTCTGACACCGCTGGAATCCATGGCCTGCGGCGTGCCGGTCATTGCCACCCGCGTCGGCGCGTTCGAGGAGTTGATCCTGCCCGATGTCACCGGCCGCCTTGTGACCCCCGGTGATATCGCCGAGATGACGGCTGAGATCGCCGCCGCCCTTGCCGCGCCGGATCGCGTTGCGCATTGGGCCAGCGCCTGCCGCCCGCATGTGCTGGATCATTTCCGGATCGAGGGCGAGGCGGACAAGCTGATCGCCCTCTATCGCCGCCTGCTGGCGCGTTAAAGCCCTGAGTCTAAAGAGCTGAGCCGAAATCGACGCGCGAGCCGTCCGAAAAGCGCGACAGACGGAACCGTGACAGATCGTGACGCGGCGTATTGTTCAGCACCAGATCCGCGGTCACGCGCCCCACACCCGGCCCGATGCCAAAGCCGTGGCCGCACATGCCGGTCGCGATCGTGAGGCCGGGCACTGCCAGCGCGCGGTCGATCACCGGCACCACGTCCGGCATCGTGTCGATCATCCCGGCCCAAGCCTGCGCGATCCGGATCGGTGCAGCCTGCGGGAAAGCGGCATTCAGGGATGCAAGCGCGCGGTTCAGGAAATCCATGTTCGGCGCAGGGTTCAGGACACGCATCCGCTCGAACGGGCTGACCTCGTCTGCGGTCCAGTTGCGCGCCGTGCGCCAGCCGTCGGGATAGCCCTCTGGCCCCCATGGCAGGATACGGGTCGAGCGGAAATCGCGGCGCAGTTGCGGCACATAGGCGGCGAAATTGCGGAAGGCCTGCGGCCCGATGTAAAAATCATGCACATCCGATGGCGCCAGCGTCACACCGCCATCCAATCGACTGCGATAGGCGAATTTGCCGTTCGAGACCTGCGGCAGTGGCGCGTCAAAGGCCGAAGTGCGCGCCACCGATGATCGCACCGCCAGCTGCGGAATATGGACGCCCGCGCGGCGCAGCAGCATGGCGGACCATGCCCCGCCCGCTACGACAACCTCGGGTGCGGCGATGCGGCCTCGCTCGGTTACAACGCCTGCGATGCGCCCGCCTGCGATATCCAGGGCACGCACCGCGCAATTCTCGACGATCTGGACACCCTTTGCTGCCGCCGCGCGCGCCAGCGCGGGCACGGCCAGATGCGGCTCGGCCTTCATATCGCTGGGGGTATAAAGGCCACCGACGCCCGCAGGCGCAGCACCGGGTGTGAGGTCCGAAACCTCGGCGGCGGTCAGGATGCGACTGTCCAATTTCCACGCACGCGCATGGCGCAGCCAATGCTCGTATCGCGCCAAGGCTTGGGTGCCGCGCGCGACATAAAGCGTTCCCTGCTGGCGCAGGCCGATGTCGATATCCAATGTCGGGGCGATCTGCTGCCAGATCTGATGCGATTCGGCCATGATCGGGATCTCGCCCGCGTCGCGGCCCTGATTGCGGATCCAGCCCCAGTTGCGCGAGGATTGCTCGCCCGCAACACGGCCCTTTTCCAGCACAACGACCGAATGCCCCGCCTCGGCGATGAACAATGCCGTCATCAGGCCGATAATGCCACCACCCACCACTGCCACATCGACAGATTGCGGCAGGGCTGCGTCATGCACTACGGGGACGGCTTCGGTCACTGGGAAGGCACGATCGGTCATAACAAGCCTCGGATCATTGATCCGCCTTGCGTAACCCTACACTGCCCTGTTCCACAACAAAAAAGGCGCGGGATTGTCCCCGCGCCCTGATCTTGGCCGATTAGATGGCAACCACATCCAGCGGAGGGAAGCCATTGAAACACACCGACGAATAGGTCGAGGTATAGGCACCCGTGTTGCGGATCAGGACCTTGTCGCCCGATTTCAGCGCCAGCGGCAGGTTCATCGGACGCTTTTCATACAAAACGTCGGCCGAATCGCAGCTGGGGCCTGCCACGATGCAAGGGCCCATCGCCTCGCCATCGTGGGGCGTGACGAATTGATAGCGGATCGCCTCGCCTTCGGTTTCCGCAAGGCCCGAGAAACGGCCGATCGACAGGTAAACCCAGCGGTGCATGTCACGCTCGGACTTGCGGCTGGTCAGGACGACTTCGGCGACGATCATGCCAGCCTCGGCCACCATGCCGCGGCCCGGCTCGGCCATCACACGCTCGACATGACCGAAACGCGCGGTGACCAGTTCCATCACGCTTGCGGCGTAACGGGTCGGGCCTTGGATTTCCTCGCCGTAAAAGGCCGGGAAACCGCCGCCGATGTTCAGCAGCGACAGGTTGTGACCGCGTGCGCGGGCCTCGTCCCAGATGCCAGCAAAAGCATCCAGCGCGGGGATCCAGAAATCCGCACGGCGGGTTTGCGAGCCGACGTGGAACGAGAAGCCCAGCGGCTCGAGGCCCAGCTCGACGGCACGGTCCAGCAGGTTCAGGGCCATCTCGCCATCGCAGCCGAATTTGCGCGACAGCGGCCAATCGGCTTGGCTCGCCTCGACGATCAGGCGCACATAGACCTGCGCGCCCGGCGCGTTTTCAGCGATCTTCACCAGCTCTTCTTCGGCATCGACAGCGAACAGCGTCACACCGACCGAGGCGGCAAACGCGATGTCGCGGGCGCGCTTGATCGTGTTGCCGTAGGAGATCGTCTCGGGACGGGCGCCCAGCGCCAGGCACATTTCAATCTCGCCGCGCGAGGCGCAGTCGAAATGCGAGCCAAGGTGCACCAGACGCTCCAGCACGTCGCGGTGGGGGTTGGCTTTCACAGCATAATGGATGTCGGCATGGCCAAGGCCAGCCTTCAGGGCGCGATACTGCTCTTCCACGCGGTCGATATCGAGGACCAACGTCGGCTTGTCGAAATCCGCTTTAGCGCAGAAATCTTCCAGACGCGAAAGGCCCGAGTGATTGACAGGACGAACAAAGGCCGGCGCAGCGGCGCCAGCGACAAAAGCAGTCATTTGCATCTCCAACAAGACTCTGGCCCGTCAAGAAAGGGCGGACCACCCAGTTTCAAAGGAGACGTTACCGTCGCTGCATAAACACGGTCTGCGTGACTGCTTGCGGCCAGAGGCGCGTGCGTTGGCGTCTTAAACGGGCATTTGGGGCAAAAAGTGATTCATTGCAAGACCTGTTTTTGTAAAAAATTACCCTCGCAAAAAATCGCCGAAAGTCCCGTGTTCCTAGGGGCTTGCACAGCGCTTTGTCGCAGCGGCTTTCGCAATAAAAAACCCCGCGCAAACCGTGGCTTGCGCGGGGTGGGATCAGGTCAGCCTATAGATCAGCTGATTTTGGGCAGCAGCTCGTCCAGCGACTTTTTCGCATCGCCATAGAACATGCGGGTGTTGTCCTTGTAGAACAGCGGGTTTTCGATGCCCGAATAGCCAGTGCCTTGGCCGCGCTTTGACACGAACACCTGCTTGGCCTTCCACACTTCCAGAACCGGCATACCCGCGATGGGGCTGTTCGGATCTTCTTGCGCGGCGGGGTTCACGATGTCGTTCGAGCCGATGACGATCACAACGTCGGTCGAGGGGAAATCGTCGTTGATTTCATCCATTTCCATAACGATGTCATAAGGCACTTTGGCCTCGGCCAGCAGCACGTTCATATGGCCCGGCAGGCGACCCGCAACGGGGTGGATCGCGAAACGCACCTCTTTGCCAGCGGCGCGCAGCTTGCGGGTCAGCTCGGACACCGATTGCTGCGCCTGCGCCACGGCCATGCCGTAACCGGGCACGATGATGACGCTGTCGGCATCGTTCAGCGCGGCAGCAACGCCGTCCGAATCGATGGCGATCTGTTCGCCCGTCACTTCCATCGCGGGACCCTTGGCGCCGCCAAAGCCGCCCAAGATGACCGAGACGAAGGAACGGTTCATCGCCTTACACATGATATAGGACAGGATCGCACCCGACGAGCCAACCAGCGCACCCGTGACGATCAGCAGATCGTTGCCAAGGCTGAAACCGATGGCCGAGGCCGCCCAGCCGGAATAGCTGTTCAGCATCGACACCACGACCGGCATATCCGCGCCGCCAATGCCCATGATCAGGTGGTAACCGATGAACAGCGCCAGCACCGTCATCAGCAGCAGCGCCCAGGCGCCCGCACCGTTCAGATAGGCAATCAGCAAGATCAGCGACAAAGCCGCAGCGCCCGCGTTCAGCCAGTGACCGCCCGGCAGCTTTTCTGCCTTGCCGGTGATTTTGCCCGACAGTTTGCCAAAGGCGATGATCGAGCCGGTAAAGGTGATCGCGCCGATAAAGACACCGATAAAGGTCTCGGCCCGCAGGATCGACAGCTCGACCGGGGTTTTATGGGCGACCAGTGCGGCAAAGCCGGTAAGCGCGCTGTAATCGACGCCAACCACGCCAACCATGACGATATGGGTGTTGATGCCGATGAACACGGCGGCCAGACCCACAAAGCTATGCAGGGCCGCCACCAGTTGCGGCATCGCGGTCATCTCGACCGATTTGGCCAGCCACCAGCCGGTGACACCGCCGACGATGATCGCCAGACCCACCAGCCAATAGAAGCCGACGGAATCGCCCATCAGGGTCGCCAGCACCGCCAGCGCCATGCCCGCGATACCATACCAGACAGCGCGCTTGGCGCTTTCTTGGCCCGACAGGCCGCCGAGGCACAGGATGAATAGCACGGCCGATGCAATATAGGCCGCAGAAACAAGAGCGTAAGACATTTTCCCTGCCCTTCCTTAAGACTTCTGGAACATGGCGAGCATCCGCCGCGTGACAAGGAAACCGCCCACGATATTGATCGAGGCAACGAGGATCGACACGGCCGACAGAATGACGATCAGCCAACCGCCCGACACCTGACCGCCCGCACCGATTTGCAGCAGCGAGCCAAGGATGATGATCCCCGACACCGCATTGGTCACGGCCATCAGCGGCGTGTGCAGGCTGTGGCTGACATTCCAGATCACCTGGAAGCCAACGAAACAGGCCAGAACAAAGACGACGAAATGCGCCATAAAGCTTTCGGGCGCGACCGAACCTACCGCCAGCAGCAGCACGGTGCCGATCACGAGCAGACCGATCTGGTTGCGGGTCGCGGTTTTAAAGGCAGCGGTTTCAGCGGCGCGCTTTTCCTCGGGCGTAAGCTCTTTGGCCTTGGCCGAGGGCTTTGCAGCCGCAATCGCCTGCACCTTCAGGGGCGGCGGCGGGAAGGTGATCGCGCCAGCATGCGTCGCGGTGGACGAGCGGATCACGTCATCTTCCATGTTCTGGACGATCACGCCGTCTTTGCCCGGCGTCAGATCGGCCAGCATGTGACGGATATTGTTCGCATAAAGGCTGGACGCCTGCGATGCCATGCGCGAGGGGAAGTCGGTATAGCCAACGATGGTCACGCCGTTGTCCGTGACGATTTTTTGGTCCGCCACGGTCAGATCGCAGTTACCGCCGCGTTCCGCCGCAAGGTCGACGACGACCGAGCCGGGCTTCATCGCAGCGACCATATCCGCCGTCCACAGTTTGGGCGCGGGGCGGTTCGGGATCAGCGCGGTGGTGATCACGATATCCATATCGGGGGCAAGCGCGCGGAATTTTTCCAGCTGCTTGGCGGCGAATTCGGGGCTGGAGGGTTTGGCATAGCCACCCGTCTCGGCGCCGTCTTGGTTATCCGCGAAATCGAGGAAGACGAACTCTGCACCCATCGACTCGATCTGTTCGGCGACTTCAGGACGCACGTCGAACGCGTAAACGATTGCGCCCAGCGAGGTTGCGGCACCGATGGCGGCGAGACCTGCAACGCCTGCACCGACGACCAGCACTTTGGCGGGCGGCACTTTACCAGCAGCGGTCACCTGTCCGGTGAAAAAGCGCGGGAAGTTATTGGCGGCTTCAATGACGGCGCGATAGCCGGCAAGGTTCGCCATCGACGACAGCGCATCCATCTTTTGCGCGCGCGAGATGCGCGGCACCATTTCCATGGCGATGACGGTCGCGCCCGCGTCCTTGGCCGCTTCCAGCCCTTCGGCATTGCCGGCGGGGTTGAAAAAGCTGATCAGCGTCTGGCCGGGGCGCAGCAGCGCCGTCTCGGTCGCCAGCGGCTGGCGAACTTTGACGACCACATCCGCCTCGGCCCATAGGGCAGCCGCGTCCGCGACAACCGTAACACCCGCAGCAGCGTAAAGCGCATCGCTGAAACCAGCACCAAGGCCAGCACCGCTTTCAACCAGGCAGCTATGGCCCAGTTTCTGTAATTCTTTCGCGGAAGCCGGAGTCAGGGCGACCCGGGCTTCGCCCTCATAGATTTCCTTTGGCGCACCGATTTTCACGGGCCTACTCCCCCTTCATTCCACACGTCGCGCCTGCAACTGCCGCACGTTGGCCACAGCAAATTCCACGAAAGGTCAGCCTTTCGCAAGAAAGTTGCACGACGTGATAGTTTCACCTTCAGGAAAGAATTGATGACCCAAATTGCGGGGGTGCACAATGGCAAGCGCGCAGAAATTTACGCCCTTGCAGCATTGATCGAGATTCGCCGGGTATAGGCGCCTAGTTTCAGGCTGGTATCGCTACCGCCCCCGTGTTTTGCACCCAATCCTTGGTTGCCGCACCAAAGGCCGAAAACAGCGCATGCGAGACCGGGTCCTGCGCGGCGCGCCATTCAGGGTGCCATTGCACAGACATGGTAAATCCGGGCGCGTCAGCGACATAAATTGCCTCGGGCGTGCCATCATCGGCCAGGCCGTCAACACGGACGCGCGGGCCCGGCGTTTTGATCCCCTGTCCATGCAGCGTGTTCGTCATGACCTCTTCGGCCCCGAAAACATCGGCGAACCGTCCGCCTTTGGCCAGCGTCACGCGGTGGCGCAGCGCATAGCGTTCTTCCAACGTGCCTTCGGGGGGCATCCGGTGATTCATCCGCCCCGGCAGATCGCGAATCTCGGGGTAGAGCGAGCCGCCCATTGCCACATTCACCTCTTGAAAACCGCGGCAAATGCCCAAGAACGGCTGCCCACGCTGCACGCAGGCCCGGATCAGCGGCAGCACCACCGCATCGCGGTTGCGATCAAAATCGCCATGCGCATCGGTCGGCTCTTCGCCATATTCCTCGGGGTGCACATTGGGGCGACCGCCGGTCAGGATGAAGCCGTCAAACGTGTCCAGCAGATCCTCGACCGTGATCATCGCAGGGTTCGGCGGCACCAGCAAAGGAATGCCGCCGATAATCTGCGCCACGGCCAAAGCCTCCATCTGCCCGGCCGCCATGACGGGGAAACGCTCGTTCAGCACATGGTTGTTTGCAATAATACCAATAACGGGACGACGCGGCTGGCGTGACATGGGCGAGATTTAACCTTTTGCCTGTGTTTCGCTCAGTGTTACGCAGCCTTTTGTCATCGGCAAGTCACAACTGGGTTTTTCGCTGCAAACGGCGGCGGTGCAGCACGGGTTCGGTATAACCTGCAGGCAGTTCGCGCCCCAAAAAGACCAGATCGCAGGCAGCTTGGAACGCGAGGCCGCCAAAATCAGGCGCCATTGGCACGTAATCCGCATCACCCGCATTCTGGCGATCAACCACAGCGGCCATGCGGCGAAAGGCCTCCATCACCTGATCCTGCGTGAGGACGCCGTGATGCAGCCAATTCGCCAAAGCCTGCGCCGAGATGCGGCAAGTGGCGCGATCCTCCATCAAACCAACATCATGGATATCAGGCACTTTCGAGCAGCCAATCCCCTGATCGATCCAGCGCACCACATAGCCCAGAATGCCCTGCGCGTTATTGTCCAACTCGCGCGCGATATCTGTGGGCGTGAAATTGCGCCCCACGGCGGTCGGGATGGTCAGCAGATCCGTCAGCGTGCCGCGCGGGCCGCCTGCGGCGATTTCCGCCTGACGGGCGGCGACATCGACCAGATGATAATGCAGCGCGTGCAAGACCGCCGCAGTGGGCGACGGCACCCAGGCGCAATTCGCGCCCGCCTGCGGATGGCCGATCTTTTGCGCCAGCATCTCGCCCATGCGATCGGGCATCGCCCACATGCCCTTGCCGATCTGCGCGCGGCCGCGCAGCCCGCAGGCCAGGCCGATATCGACGTTGCGCATCTCATAGGATTGAATCCAGGGCTGCGATTTCATCTCGCCCTTGGGCAGCATCGGGCCCGCCTCCATCGAGGTATGAATCTCGTCGCCGGTGCGATCCAGAAAGCCGGTATTGATGAAGGCAACGCGGCGTTTGGCGGCGCGTATACATTCCTTGAGATTAACCGAGGTGCGACGCTCCTCGTCCATGATCCCCAGTTTCACCGTCTCGCGCGGCAGGGCCAGCATATCCTCGACATAATCAAAGACGCGGGTGGCAAAGGCGACCTCGGCCGGCCCGTGCATTTTCGGCTTCACCACATAGACCGAGCCGGTGACCGAATTTTGCGCAGTGCCGCGGGCCAGATCGTGCTTCGCAATCAACACGGTGACGGCGGCATCGACCAGCCCCTCGAACGCATCGGCGCCATTCTTGTCGCGCACAAACGGGTTCGTCGTCAGATGTCCGACATTGCGCACAAGCATCAGGCTGCGCTGGCGCACCGTCAGGGGCTGACCATCGGGCGCGTTTAAAATGCGATCGGCACTGATGCGACGGGTGATCTTGCGCCCGCCCTTTTCGAAGGTCTCGGACAGATCGCCGCGCATCAGACCCAGCCAGTTGCGATAGGCCAGCACTTTGTCGGCGGCATCGACGGTGGCGACGGAATCCTCGCAGTCCATGATAGCCGTCAGCGCCGCCTCGACCCGCACATCGGCGATGGCAGAGGGGTCATCCATGGCGTTCTGATCTTCAGGGTTTACCTGAATTTCGATGCCAAGGCCGTTGGAATTGAACAAGAAAGTGCCGCCGGAATAGCCAGTGAACTGCGCAGGATCGCGCAGTGGCAGACCGCCCGCGCCAAAGGCGCCATCCGTCACAGCCAAGGCACCCGCCTGATGCCAGCTACCGCCCGCCAGCGGCAGCACCTTATCCAAATGGCTGCGCACCCAACCGATAACCTTGGCCGCGCGCGCCGCATCAACACCGCCTGCGGGCGGCAGATCACCCAAAGCATCGGTGCCGTACAGCGCATCATAAAGCGAGCCCCAGCGCGCATTCACAGCGTTCAGCGCAAAGCGCGCATTGGTGATCGGCACCACCAATTGCGGCCCCGCCAGCGTTGCGAATTCCGGGTCAGTCTGCGGCGTTTCAATGGTGAAATCCGGCCCCTCGGGCACGATATAACCAATCTCGCGCAGGAAATCCTGATAGGCGTCCGCGTCATGCGGCTTGCCACGATAAGCGATGTGCCAATCGTCGATCTGGCTTTGCAGATGCGCCCGCGCCTCCAACAGGGCGGCATTCTCGGCACCATAGTCATTCACCAGCACCGACAGGCCCGCCCAGAACCCCTCGGGCGTCACACCCGTGCCGGGCAGGACATCGTCCTCGATAAACTGCGCCAATTGATCTGCGACCGAGATCTCGGCGCGTGTCACATAGCTTTGCATCATTCCCACTCCCCACGGAAAACGCTGCCAAATTCGCTTTTGCGATAAGGTTTATCTAAGCGGTAAAACAAACCGACTGTTACCGCAATAACGGCTTGTCGGATGGCGGCAACGCGCCTAGTGCTTGCGGCGAAGCTGGCCGCCTTTCGGCCGGACAAGGAGGCATGGATGCAACCGACCCACGCGACAATCCCGCAGCCGCAGAAGATCTATTTGGCCGATTATACGCCGCCCGCCTATCTGGTGCGCCATGTCGAGCTGACCTTCCGCCTCGCCCCCAAAGCGACCCGCGTGATTGCCCGCATTCAGTTTGCGCCGAACCCCGCAGCCCACAGCCGCGACTTTTTCCTGCATGGCGAAAAGCTGAAACTGATCCGCGCCAGCATCGATGGCACGCCCGTGCAGCCCGTGCTGGTCGATGGCGGCCTGACCGCAAGCGTTCCCGACGCGCCGTTCGTCTGGGAATCCGAAGTCGAGATCGCCCCGATCGAAAATACCGCGCTTGACGGTCTTTATATGTCGAACGGCATGTATTGCACCCAGTGCGAGCCCGAGGGCTTTCGCCGCATCACCTATTATCCCGACCGCCCCGATGTGATGGCCCCCTTTGATGTGCGCATCGAGAGCGATCTGCCGATCCTGCTGTCGAACGGCAACCCGGTCGAGCGCGGCGCGGGCTATGCGGTCTGGCATGATCCATGGCCCAAACCCAGCTATCTGTTCGCGCTGGTCGCGGGCGATCTGGTGGCCGAACGCGGTGCCTTTACCACGATGTCGGGCAAGGATGTCTCGCTGGCTGTCTGGACGCGCGCGGCGGATGCCGACAAGGCCAGCTTTGCCCTGGGCGCGCTGCAGCGCTCGATGCTATGGGACGAGCAGGCGTACGGGCGCGAATATGACCTTGATGTGTTCAATATCGTTGCCGTGTCCGACTTTAATTCCGGCGCGATGGAAAACAAAGGTCTGAACATCTTTAACACCGCCGCCGTGCTGGCCAGCCCGGCGACCGCAACCGATATGGATTTCCAGCGGGTCGAGGGCGTGATCGCCCATGAATATTTCCATAACTGGACCGGCAACCGCATCACCTGCCGCGACTGGTTCCAGCTGTCGCTGAAAGAAGGGCTGACCGTGTTCCGCGATCAGCAATTCACCGGCGATCTGCATGGCCACGCGGTCAAGCGCATCCGCGATGTGATCAAGCTGCACACCCGGCAGTTCCGCGAAGATGGCGGCCCCCTCGCCCATAACGTGCGGCCTGAAAGCTTTGTCGAGATCAGCAACTTCTATACCGGCACCATCTATGAAAAGGGTGCCGAGGTCATCCGCATGCTGCATCGGCTGGTTGGCCCCGTCGCTTATGGCGAGGCGCTGGATCTGTATTTTGACCGCCTCGACGGCCAAGCCGCCACGATCGAGGATTGGCTGCAGGTGTTCCAAGACGCCACAGGCCGCGATCTGACGCAGTTCAAACGCTGGTATCAGCAGGCGGGCACGCCGCAGGTCTCGGTCGTCAAGGAATACGCCGATGGTATCTTGAAGCTGACCCTGCGCCAGCACACGCCGCCGACGCCCGGACAGCCGGACAAACTTCCGCTGGTGATCCCGGTTGCGATCGGCCTTTTGGACAGCGAGGGCCGCGAGATTCTGGCAACGCAAGTGCTGGAATTCAATCAGCCCGAGCAGTGTTTCACCTTTAGCGGCTTTGACGATGCCCCCATCGCTTCGCTGCTGCGCGGCTTTTCCGCGCCGGTAATCCTGCGCCAAGAAAACACTTCCGAAGAACTGGCCCTGCTGCTGGCGCATGACACCGACAGTTTCAACCGCTGGGATGCGGGGCAACAGTTGGCGCGGCGCACCTTGGCGGCGATGGTGATTGATAATGCGCCGCCATCAAGCACCTATCTGAACGCGATGCAGGCGATGCTGATGAACGAGGCGCTGTACCCCGCGCTGCGCGCGCTGATCCTGTCGCTGCCGTCCGAGGAGGACACCGCGCAGAACCTTGCACTGGCGGGCCAGATCCCTGACCCCGACGCGATCCATGCTGCGCATGAGGCGCTGAAAAATCATCTGGCCGAGCATCTAGAGGCGGTGCTACCCGGTGTTTACGCCGCAATGCAGGTGGATGCGCCCTATTCGCCCGAAGCGGATCAAGCTGGCAAACGCGCGCTGGCGAATGCGACGCTTGCGCTGATCTCGCGCACCGACCATGGCCAAGCTGCCGAGGCGCAATATGCCAAGGCGGACAATATGACGCTAACCCTTGGTGCGCTGGCCAGCCTGCTGTCGATCGGGCGCGGCAATTCGCAACTGGCAGCGTTCGCCACCCATTGGGCCGATGACAAGTTGGTCATCGACAAATGGTTCGCGCTGCAAGTGACCGAGGCCGCCCCCCGCCGCTTGCTGAACATGCTGAACCGTTTGACCGCGCTCGATACATTCGACTGGCAGAACCCGAACCGCTTCCGTTCGGTTCTGGCGACGATCAGTGCCAATCCGGCGGGCTTCCATCAGGCGGATGGCTCGGTCTATCGCTTTGTCGCGGATTGGCTGATCCGCCTGGATTCGGTGAACCCCTGGACGGCGTCGCGCATCTCAGCCGCTTTTGATGGCTGGCGTCGCTATGACACCGGCCGCCAAGCGCTGATGCGCGCCCAGATCGAACGAATTGCCAAAGCGCCGGGGATCTCGCGCGAGATGTCGGAAATGGTCGGGCGGATGCTGGCCTAAAACAAAAAAGGCCGGGCAAAGCGCCCGGCCTTTTTAACGAATGCTGATGCCTGATAATTAGGCAGGTGCGGCGCAATAGGATTGCGAGGACACCCAACGCGCCATCTGCGCGCGTTTTTCGGAATTCGTGAACGGCCCCCAGTCGGCAGCAAGGCCCCCGCGCCCGGTTGCAACCACGCCATCGCGCATCACAGCGCTGGTGGCGATGCGCACCGCGCATTCCAAATTCGCTGTGCCATCTTGCAGGGCCGAGCCGCTGCTGGCGTCGCAGCCATGGCCGCGCGCGGTTGCAGGCGCGATCTGCACCAGACCGAACCAACGACCGCCGCCACCGACGGCCGCCGGGTTCCACGTGCTTTCGTGACGCGCCAACGCCGAGAAGAGGCCAGCCCAAAAGGCGGCGCGGTCATCCTCGGATGCGGTGGCATAGCCGGGGCACCAAGTCGAGATATCTTGAGGAATTTCAGACAGAAGCGGCGCGCCTTCGTTACGCAGGGCTTCCATGGTCGCCTCGGTCCACTGGGTGGCCTCGGCCCGATGATCCCATTGCATGATCGGCAGCGCGGCCGGCACGGGTTCCGTGGTAGATACACAAGCCGCAAGCGGCAAAATGGCAGTCAAAGCAAGGGCAGATGTCAGCCATTTGCGGATCGGCAGGGTTTTACGCGACAATTGTCAAAGCTCACGCTGTTTCGTCCGGCGGAGAATTGCGGCAGCGGTTCCATCTGTCCACCCAATAAAATAAGGCTCGGCGAGATTTCGCCAAAGCGCGCTTGAGCGCCCGCCGCGCACCCAAGACTTGAAGCGCGCCGCCGCAAAGCTTAGAGAACATCCGAAACCAGAGGAAAGTGACGATGCTGGACCTGACTTACACGTCCCCCAAGCCCAAGGTAATCGCCGGGGCAAAATACGACTGGGAATTGGTGATCGGCCTAGAGGTACATGCCCAGGTCGCGACCAATGCCAAGCTGTTCTCGGGGGCGTCGACGGGTTTTGGCGCCGAACCCAACAGCCATGTCGCCTTTGTGGACGCCGGCATGCCCGGGATGCTGCCGGTCATCAACGAGGAGTGTATCGCGCAGGCCGTTCGTACCGGCCTTGGCCTGAAAGCCGCGATCAACCTGCGCTCGGCCTTTGACCGCAAGAACTATTTCTATCCCGACCTGCCGCAAGGCTATCAAATCTCGCAGCTTTACCATCCTATCGTGGGCGAAGGCGAAGTGCTGGTCGAGATGGGCGCAGGCGTGGCGCGCCGCGTGCGGATTGAACGTATCCACTTGGAACAGGACGCGGGCAAGTCGATCCACGACATGGACCCGCATATGTCCTTTGTCGATCTGAACCGCACCGGCGTTGCGCTGATGGAAATCGTCAGCCGCCCCGATATTCGTGGCCCCGAGGAGGCTGCGGCCTATGTCGGCAAGCTGCGCCAGATCATGCGTTACTTAGGCACCTGTGATGGCAATATGCAAAACGGCAACCTGCGCGCGGATGTGAACGTCTCGGTCTGCCGCCCCGGAGCCTATGAGAAATTCGCAGAGACCGGCGATTTTAGCTATCTTGGCACGCGCTGCGAGCTGAAGAACATGAACTCGATGCGCTTTATCCAACAAGGCATCGAATACGAGGCGCGTCGCCAGATCGCCATTTTGGAAGACGGCGGCACGATCGACCAAGAGACCCGTCTTTACGATCCCGAAAAGGGCGAGACGCGTTCGATGCGTTCCAAGGAAGAGGCGCATGATTACCGCTACTTCCCCGATCCCGACCTGCTGCCCCTCGAGATCGAACAGGCCTGGGTCGATGATATCGCCGCCCACCTGCCCGAGCTGCCCGACGCCAAAAAAGCCCGCTTTATGGCTGATTTCGGCCTGACGGAATATGACGCCAGCGTCCTGACCGCCGAGGCCGAGAATGCCGCCTATTTCGAGGAAGTCGCGCAGGGCCGTGATGGCAAGCTGTCGGCGAACTGGGTCATCAACGAGCTGTTCGGTCGTCTGAAAAAAGACAGCCGCGAGATCGGTGACAGCCCGGTCTCACCCGCGCAGCTGGGTGGCATCGTGGCGCTGATCGCATCGGGTGATATCTCGGGCAAGATCGGTAAAGACCTGTTCGAGATCATCTATACCGAAGGCGGCGACCCCGCCGAGATCGTGGAATCGCGCGGTATGCGGCAGGTCACCGACTTTGGCGCGATTGAAACCGCTGTCGACGACGTGATCGCGGCGAACCCCGCGCAGGTTGAAAAAGCCAAGGCTAACCCCAAATTGGCAGGGTGGTTTGTTGGGCAGGTGATGAAATCCACGGGCGGCAAGGCAAACCCTGCTGCGGTGAACGATATCGTTGCCAAGAAACTGGGCCTCTAACACACGCCCGCCAAGGAGGAACCAGAATGAGCTTTGAATACCGCGTGATCCCTGCTCCGCGCCGCGCTGAAAAGTATCGCGGCGCAAAGACCACCGAAGATCGCTTCACCCGCACCATCGAGGGGCTGATGAACGAGATGGCGGTGGATGGCTGGGAATATCAGCGTGCCGACAGCCTGCCTTGCGAAGAACGGCGCGGGCTGACGGGCCACACGACGGTCTATCAAACGATTCTGGTCTTTCGCCGCGCTGTTGCGGAAGCTGCAACGCCGGTCGCCGTGGCGCCTGCGCCAATTGTCGCAGCCGCGCCGCCCGTCCCCGCCGTCAAGGCCGCAGCAGCACCCGCAGCCCCACCTGCAGTGCCGCGCGTTGCCCCGGCGGAACCTGCGGCGGCCCCTGCGATGGTTGCCAGCAAGACCGAGGAACCGCGCCTGAGCGGCGGGCCGAAACTGCCGCCGCTCAAGGCCGATTGATCAGTCGAGATTGAGTGACAGGGCGTGAATTTTGCCCATAACATCGGCGCCAAGGGCGGTATGAACCGCCCGATGGCGTTGAATGCGCGACATGTCAGCCAGTGTTTCGGCCTTCATATCCACAATCCAATGCGACTCGCCGCCATCTTGGTAACCGGCGTGACCGCGATGGCGTTCGCTGTCGTCGGTGACCTGCAAATGCGAGGGCGCAAAGGCCTCTTCCAGGCGGTGGCGGATTTTCTCAGCCATTGTCATATTTTTTCCCGATCCTCTTCAATTCTCTGCCGCTTCATTTAAACTCTCGCCCTCGAGTCGGGAAGGCACGCAGCGTCGGAAAGGCAGGCACCATGAAAAACGACCCCTTTGGTTTTGATATTTCAGTATCGTCCGCCAAAAAGAAAAATCCGCGCACCAGACGCGGGATGACAGGCGCGGTCGAAACATCGACCCGCAATTGCGACAAGCCGGGCTGCGAGGCACACGGCCAATTCCGTGCGCCCAAATCGCCCGATACGCTGGATGACTTTTGGTGGTTCTGCAAAGACCACGTCCGCGAATATAACCTGAAGTGGAACTTCTTCGAAGGCGTCCCCGAGACCGAGCTGCAAGACCAGATCGACAAGGAAAAGGCCTGGGGCCCGACCAAACCCTTTGGCAAGCGCACCGATGAACAACGCGCCTGGGCGCGCCTCGGTGTCGAGGATGCCCATCAGGTGCTGGGCGACAACGCCACCCGCAACCATGGCCGCGCCGGCCCCGAGGGCGGCCGCCGCCGCCTGCCCCCGACCGAGCGCCGCGCCATCGAAGTGCTGGAAGTCAGCGAAAACGCCACCAAGCCCGAGATTCGCAAAGCCTATAAGGCGCTGATCAAACTGCTGCACCCCGATATGAACGGCGGTGATCGCAGCCAAGAGGAACAACTGCAGCAGGTCGTTTGGGCCTGGGAGCAGGTGAAAGACAGCCGCAGCTTCCGCGACGAATAGGCGCGTTTGCTGAAAGCGCAGGCAAGCCGCCCTGACCGGCTTGCACATGGCGCGTGGATCATCCACTAGTTCAGGGATAAATTACTGGGGAAGATCATGGCGACGAATAGTGTCAAACCGACCGAGGAAGTCTCGGTCCGTGAGGTTTTCGGCATCGACACCGATATGCGTGTAAAGGCTTTTGCCGAAGCAACCGACCGCGTGCCCGCCATCGATCCAACCTATAAGTTCGACCCCGACACCACTTTGGCCATTCTGGCCGGCTTTGCCTATAACCGCCGCGTCATGGTGCAGGGCTATCACGGTACGGGTAAATCGACCCATATCGAACAGGTGGCCGCCCGCCTGAACTGGCCGACCGTGCGTGTGAACCTGGATAGCCACATCAGCCGGATCGACTTGATCGGCAAGGATGCGATCAAGCTGAAAGACGGCGTGCAGGTGACCGAGTTCCAAGAGGGCATCCTGCCTTGGGCCCTGCGCAACAATGTCGCCATCGTATTCGACGAATATGACGCGGGTCGCCCCGATGTGATGTTCGTGATCCAGCGCATTTTGGAAACCGACGGCAAGCTGACGCTGCTCGATCAAAACGCGATCATCGACCCGCATCCCTATTTCCGCATTTTTGCGACCGCGAACACCGTGGGCCTTGGCGATACCACCGGCCTCTACCACGGCACGCAGCAGATCAACCAAGCGCAGATGGACCGTTGGTCGCTGGTCGCTACGCTGAACTACCTCAGCCACGATGCCGAAACCGCCATCGTCTTGGCCAAGAACCCGCATTACAACACGGCGGAGGGCCGCAAGCATATCAGCCAGATGGTTGCGCTGGCCGACCTGACGCGCAAGGCGTTCATCAATGGCGAATTGTCGACCGTCATGAGCCCGCGCACCGTGCTGGCCTGGGCGCAAAATGCCGAGATCTTCCGCTCGATCGGTTATGCGTTCCGCCTGACCTTCTTGAACAAATGTGACGAGCTCGAGCGTCAGACCGTTGCCGAATTCTATCAGCGCTGTTTTGCCGAAGAGCTTCCCGAAAGCGCCGTGTCGAACGCGATCAAGTAAACAAAAAAACCCCGCCAAACGGCGGGGTTTTTCTTTGGGCTTATGGCCCGGAAAATTAGGCTTTGGCAGCTTTGGTGGCGTTTGCCCACCAGACCAGATCGTCAAAGGTTGCGGTGACCGAACCGGCCAGCACGGGTGCAACTTCCGACATGTCGGCGTTTTGGCCGCCCAGCGGGTGCACTTTGAAGAATTCGGTGCCGCCCAGATGGATACCGTTACGGACGGGAACCATTTGCAGTTCGACCGCGATGTTGCGCAGGTGCTCGGCGGCGCGGGCAGCGCCCAGCGAGCCGTAACCAAAGACGGCGGCAGGCTTGCGGGCCCATTCAACGTAAGCTTGGTCCAGAGCGTTCTTCAGCGCGCCGGTGATCGAGCGGTTGTATTCGGCCGTCACGAACAGATAGCCGTCGAATTCAGCGATTTTCTTTTGCCATGCGACAGCGTGTGCGTCCGACGAGGGAACCCATGCGTTCGAGGCCACTTCGTTGAACAGCGGCAGGTCGAAATCGCGCAGGTCAACCAGCTCGGCTTCGAAATCGTCGCGGGCTTGCGCTTGTTCCAGGATCCACTGGGCGGGCTTGTCGGCAAAGCGCGATTCGCGGGTTTGACCGATGATGATGGCAATTTTCGGGAGGGACATGGCGGTTTCCATTGGTTTGTCAGTTTCGATTGGTTACCATAAAAGCGAACACTGTGACGCGCGCAAGAAGGCACGATTATGCAACCAGATTACCATGACGAAACCAGTGGCTGCCTTAGGGTCAGTGAAATGCTGGGCCGGATCGCCAATAAATGGACGCTTTTGATCGTGCGCGAACTGGGTGACGGCCCCAAACGCTTTAACGCGCTGCGCCGGGACATCGGCGATATTTCGCAAAAAATGTTGTCCAGCACGCTGAAAACACTGGAACGTGATGGCATCATTATCCGCGATGTGACCCCCACGACGCCCCCGCAGGTGGAATACAGTCTGACGCCGCTGGGACGCGATATGCAGGCGCCGGTGAATGCGCTAGCGGAATGGGCGATGCGCAATGCGGATACAATGGATGCATCGCGCAATCGTTTTGACATGCGCAACCACGCGTAAGCGCGCCAGCCTCTTGCCCATGCGCGCGCGTGGTGCTTTACCAATGGTATGACACATCCGACTGACAACCCCGCAGATCCGTTCAAGAAAGCCTTGGCCGAGGCGACACGCGTCATGGCTGACGATCCCGATCTGTCGGTCAGCTTCTCGCTGGACCCACCGGGGCTGTCTGGCGATGCGATGCGCCTGCCGCAGGTCAGTCGCCGCCTGACCAAGGATGAGGTGCTGCTTGCACGCGGCACGGCTGACGGTCTGGCGCTGCGCCACCGCTATCACGACGCGGGCGTGGCCGCCCGCTATGCCCCCCAAGGCGCTCTGGCGCGCGAGCTTTATGATGCGATGGAATCGGCGCGGGTCGAGGCGCTGGGTGCCCGCTTCATGCCTGGCACCGCCGATAACATCGACGCCCGTATCGCCAACGAGGCGCAGCGCAAAGGCTATGCCCAGATCCGCAGCCAGCAAGAGGCGCCCCTCGCCGTGGCCGCCGGTTATCTGGTGCGCCAGCTTGCCACCGGCCGCCCGCTGCCCGAGGGTGCCAGCAATGTGCTGGATCTGTGGCGCGGCTTTATCGAGAATCAATGCGGCAATCGTCTGGATCAGATCGATGCGCTGCTGGACGACCAACAGGCCTTTGCCCGCTTTGCCCGTCAGGTGATCGGTGATCTGGGTTATGCCGATCAGCTGGGCGATGACCCCGACGCCGAAGACCCCGATGCCGAGGATGATGCCTCCGACGAGGTCGAAGAGCAGTCGCCCGAATCCCCCGGCAACGAGGAGGACGAGCAAGAAGACCAGGACAGCTCGCCCGAACGTGCGCAGGACGAACAGCAAGATCAAAGCGAGGCGCAGGTCTCGACCGATCAAGAAGACGATGCCGAGGATGTCGAAGAGCAGGAGATGTCGGACGCCGACACCCCGCCCGAGCCGCCCGCCCCCGCGCCCTATTCCGACGCCGATCCGACCTATAAGGTCTATACGACCGCCTATGACGAGATCGTTTCCGCCGAAGAGCTGGCCGAAGCGGCCGAGCTGGAGCGTCTGCGCGCCTATCTGGACCAGCAGCTCGACCCGCTCAAAGGTGCGGTCAGCCGCCTTGCGAACAAGCTGCAACGCCGTCTGATGGCGCAGCAGAACCGCAGTTGGCAGTTCGACCGCGAGGAAGGCATCTTGGACGCCGCCCGCCTTGCGCGCGTGGTGGCGAACCCGACCCTGCCCTTGTCCTTCAAGGTCGAAAAAGACACCGAATTCCGCGACACCTGCGTGACGCTGGTGCTGGACAACTCGGGCTCGATGCGCGGGCGGCCGATCTCCATCGCGGCGATCTGCGCCGATGTGCTGGCCCGCACGCTCGAGCGGTCGGGCGTCAAGGTCGAGATCCTCGGCTTTACCACCCGCGCCTGGAAGGGCGGCCAATCGCGCGAAGCCTGGCTGGCCGAGGGTCGCCCGCAATTGCCGGGCCGCCTGAACGATCTGCGCCACATCATTTACAAGGCCGCCGACGCCCCGTGGCGCCGCGCCAAGGCGAACCTTGGCCTGATGATGAAAGAGGGGCTGCTGAAAGAAAACATCGACGGCGAGGCGCTGGAATGGGCGCATCGTCGTCTCGGCGCCCGCCCCGAAGCGCGCAAGATTATGATGGTGATCTCGGACGGCGCGCCGGTGGACGATTCGACGCTGTCGGCGAACCCCTCGACCTTCCTCGAAAAACATCTGCGCGACGTGATCGCGATGATCGAAAAACGCAAACAGGTCGAACTGATCGCCATCGGGATCGGCCATGATGTAACGCGCTATTACCAACATGCGGTGACGATTACAGACGTCGACCAGTTGGCGGGCGCGATGACGGAACAATTGGCCGCACTTTTTGAGGCGGACCCGCGCAAGCGGGCCCGCGCGATGGCCAATCGCAGATAGGAAGACCCATGTTTCAAAGCTTTACCGTAGCCTCGCGTCCCGAACAGGGCCCGCCGCGCTTGGCCGCTCTGCGCGCCCAGATGCAGGCCAAGCAGGTTGATGCCTTTCTGGTGCCGCGCGCCGATGCGTGGCAGGGCGAATATGTCGCGCCTTGCGATGCGCGCCTTGGATGGCTGACGGGCTTTACCGGATCGGCGGGCTTTGCCGCCGTCACCGCGACCGAGGCGGGTGTCTTCATCGACGGCCGCTATCGCCTGCAGGTGCGCAATCAGGTCGCCGATGTTTTCACCCCCGTCCACTGGCCCGAAGTGCAACTGGCCGATTGGCTGGGCGAGCGGCTGAATGCCGGTCAGGTGCTGGCCTATGATCCGTGGCTGCATACGGCGTCCGAGGTCGAGGGGCTGCGCAATCACTTTACCCCGCTGGGGATCGAGATGCATCCGCTGGAAAATCTGGTGGATGCGATCTGGGACGACCGCCCCGCCGCGCCTGATGCGCCGTTCTTTGCCCATCCGATCGAATTTGCAGGCGTGCCGCATGGCGAAAAGCGCGCAGCGCTTGCCGCCGATCTGCAAAAGCGCAAGGTCGATGCTGTCGTGATCACCCTGCCCGATTCCATCGCTTGGCTGCTGAATATCCGCGGCAATGACGTGGTGCATAATCCTGTGCCGCAGGCGTTTTTGATCCTGAACGCAGGCGGCGGCGCGACGCTGTTCGCGCGCACCGGCAAGGTCGATGACATCCGCGACCATCTGGGGGCCGATATCGCGATTGCCGAACAAGCGGCTTTCCTGCCCGCGCTGGCCGACCTTGAAGGTCGCATCCAGATCGACCCGAAATCCGCGCCCGATATCGTCGCCAGTACGCTGACTGCCGCCGGTGCCGAGATTATCGCCGCGATGGACCCCTGCCTGTTGCCCAAAGCCTGTAAAAACCCGGTCGAGATCGAGGGGATGCGCGCCGCACATATCCGCGACGCTGCGGCCGTGGTGAACTTTCTGGCCTGGGTTGATGCCGAAGCGCCCAAAGGCGGCCTGACCGAGATCAGCGTGACCGAACGGCTGGAACAGTTCCGCAGCGCCAGCAATGCGCTGAAAGAGATCAGCTTTGACACGATTGCAGGCGCTGGCCCCAATGGCGCCATCATGCATTACCGCGTCGATGAAAACAGCAACCGCCCCGTCAAGATGAACGAGCTGCTGCTGGTTGATTCGGGTGCGCAATATGCGGATGGCACGACCGACATCACCCGCACGGTTGTCATCGGCAATGCGCCCGATGATTCCGCCGAAAACTACACCCGCGTGCTGCAAGGGCTGATCGCCATCAGCCGTGCCCGCTTTCCGCGCGGCGTCGCTGGGATGCATCTGGATGCGCTCGCGCGTTTCCCACTTTGGATGGCTGGCCGCGATTTCGACCATGGGACCGGCCACGGTGTGGGCGCCTATCTGTCGGTGCATGAGGGGCCGCAGCGCCTGTCGCGCATCTCGGATATTGCCCTGCGCGAAGGCATGATCTTGTCGAATGAGCCGGGCTATTATCGCCCCGGCTCTTACGGGATTCGCCTTGAAAACCTGATCGTGACGGTGAAAGCGCCGGTGCTTGCCGGGGCGGATGATCGCGATATGCTGGCGTTCGAGACACTGACCTTTGTACCGTTCGACCGCCGTCTGATCATCACCGCCATGCTGTCCCCGGACGAGGCCGCATGGATCGACGCCTATCACGTCAAGGTCTTGCACGATATCGGGCCGCGCGTCGCGGGCGATACCGCGAAATGGTTAACACAGGCCTGCGCGCCACTGTGATGGCATAAAGCTTTAATCTAGCCGCTGTATGGCATATACAGCCCCAAATTTAACCCGCAGACCCCAAGACGGGAACATGAGGAAGATATGAGCGATAAGACCTCTCACGATAGCGACGTCACCTTCATCCGTGCTCTGGCCGAGCTGCTGCGCGAGAACGATCTGACCGAGCTGGAGGTCATGCGCGAATACGGTGAGGATAGCACCCTCAACGTCCGTGTCAGCCGCCAGACCCAAACCATCGTTCAGGCCGCGCCGACCCAGGTCATGGCCGCCCCTGTCGCCGCAGCGCCCGCCGCTGTTGCTGTCGCCGCCCCCGCAGCCGATCCGGCCAGCCATCCAGGCACAGTGAAATCGCCGATGGTCGGCACCGCCTATTTGCAGCCGGAACCGGGCGTCGCGGCCTTTGTCAGCGTCGGATCGACCGTGAAAGAAGGCGATACGCTGCTGATCATCGAAGCGATGAAGACCATGAACCAGATCCCCGCGCCGCGCGCCGGCAAGATCACTAAAATTCTGGTGCAAGATGGCCAGCCCGTCGAATACGGCGCGCCTTTGGTCATCATCGAGTAAGGCGGCGCTATGTTCGATAAGATCCTTATCGCCAACCGGGGCGAGATTGCCCTGCGCGTGATCCGCGCCGCGCGCGAGATGGGCATCGCCACAGTGGCTGTCCATTCGACCGCCGATTCCGATGCCATGCATGTGCGCATGGCGGATGAGGCGATCTGCATCGGCCCGCCGTCCTCGTCGCAAAGCTATCTGTCGTTCCCGGCAATCATCGCCGCCTGCGAGATCAGCGGCGCACAGGCGATCCATCCCGGCTATGGCTTTTTGTCCGAGAATGCGAATTTCGTGCAGGTCGTCGAAGACCACGGCCTGACGTTCATTGGCCCGCGCGCGGAACACATCCGTATCATGGGCGACAAGATCACCGCCAAGGATACGATGAAGGCGCTGGGCGTGCCCTGCGTGCCCGGCTCGGACGGCGGCGTGCCGACGGTCGAGGATGCGCGCCGTGTCGCGGCCGAGATCGGCTATCCGGTCATCATCAAAGCCACCGCCGGTGGCGGCGGTCGCGGCATGAAAGTGGCGCAGGACGCGACCGAGATTGATCGTGCCTTCCAGACCGCGCGTTCCGAGGCGAAAGCCGCCTTTGGCAATGACGAAGTCTATATCGAGAAATACCTGACCACGCCCCGCCACATCGAAATTCAGGTGTTTGGCGACGGCAAGGGCAAGGCTGTGCATCTGGGCGAGCGTGACTGCTCGCTGCAGCGCCGTCACCAAAAGGTGCTGGAAGAGGCCCCCGGCCCCGTCATCACCGCCGAGGAGCGCGCCCGTATCGGTAAGACCTGTGCCGATGCTGTCGCCAAGATCGGGTATACGGGCGCGGGCACCATCGAATTCCTTTATGAGAAGGGCGAGTTCTATTTCATCGAAATGAACACGCGCCTGCAGGTGGAGCACCCGGTGACCGAGGCCATCTTTGGCGTCGATCTGGTGCGCGAGCAAATCCGCGTTGCTTCGGGCCTGCCCCTGTCGTTCGAACAGGACGATCTGCAGATTAACGGCCATGCGATCGAAGTCCGGATCAACGCGGAAAAAGTGCCCGCCTTCACGCCCTGCCCGGGCAAGATTACGGCCTATCACGCGCCCGGCGGTCTGGGTGTACGGATGGATTCGGCGATTTATACCGGCTATTCCGTGCCGCCCTATTATGACAGCCTGATCGCCAAGCTGATCGTGCATGGCCGCGACCGCGACGAGGCTCTGGCCCGCCTGCAACGCGCCTTGGGCGAGATGATCATCGATGGCGTGGACACCACCACCCCGCTGTTCACCGCGCTGCTGAATGATCCGCAGATCAAGGCTGGGGATTACAATATCCACTGGCTGGAAAACTGGCTGAAAGCCTACGCAAGCTAAGACATGGCCGCCTTAACACCTGTCGACGTTCTGGCGGCCTATCGGTTCGGGATATTCCCGATGTCGCATTTGCGGGAAGACCCAGAGCTGTTCTGGGTCGACCCCGACATGCGGGGGCTTTTGCCCATTGGCGGCCTGCATATCTCGCGCAGCCTCGCCCGCCGTATGCGCAGCGGCCTTTACCATGTCACCTTCGATACGGCCTTTGACCTGGTGATGGAGGGCTGCGCGGATCGTTCTGAGACCTGGATCAACCCCGAGATCTTTCGCCTGTATAAAGGCCTGCGCGATATCGGCCACGCCCATTCGGTCGAGGTTTGGCAAGGCGATACGCTGGTCGGGGGCTGTTACGGCGTCGCGATCGGCGGGGCGTTTTTTGGGGAAAGCATGTTCTCGCGCGCAACCGACGCGTCCAAGGTCGCGCTGGCCTATCTGATTGATCGCCTGCGCCGCAGCGGGTTCACCCTATTTGATACACAATTCCTGACGCCGCATCTGGCGTCGCTTGGGGGGTATGAACTGCCGCGCCACAGTTATCGCCTGCGCCTGCAAGCCGCGACGGCGCAATGCGTGGAATTCGCGGTGGGGCCTGCGCCCACGGCTTATGATGTGATACAGCTTAACGGCCAGACGTCGTAACGCGCATTGTCAAAGGCGCTGACGGCAGGGGATGAGGCGATCATCCACCCCATAAAGACCGGCTCGAGATTACCCTCGAATTGCAGGGTGATCATCTGAAACGCATCGCCCATCGGGTTATCGGTGGGGAAACGGCATTCGCCGAGGGTCACCACCAGACGGCCCACCGTGGCGCTTTGGCCATTGGTCAGCTCGAGATCAGTGACCGAGCCATTGAGCTTGTCCAGCACGCGCACAGTGCCGCCGGGGGCGGATGTCGCAGCCTCTTGTGCAGCGGCGGCGACTGGCAGCAAGCAGGCCGCCAGAATAACAGATGTAAGTTTACGCACCTTGAACCTTATTCGCACCCTCGGGGTCCCAGGCCTCGTAATCTTGGCGCTGGACGGGGGCTTTGCGCAGGATAGATCCTGCGGGCAGATAAATCCCATCAGTGCCGGTCGGGTTCGCCACGGTGGGCAGACCCGCAAGTTCGGCGCTGGGGATTTCATTGGTGCTGTGATGCAGCCAGCCGTGCCAGGCGGGGGGGATGCGGCTTGCGTCATTCTCGCCCGTGTAGACGACCCAACGACGCTCGCCCGCGCGGTCGGTGTAATAGAAGTTACCCTGCCCGTCCGCGCCCACTTTGACGCCGCGGCGCCAAGTAAACAGTTGCGTGCCCAGTGTGCGTCCATCCCACCAGGTGAACAGACGCGATACAGTTTTCAGTATGCCCATCTTTCCCCCTATCCCGCACCGCCTCAGCTTGCCGAGGCGGCCGGTTTCTTTTCTTCCGCATGGATTTGCAGGGGCTTGGCACCGTGCAAAACAGCATCTTCGTTGACGACAACTTCCGAAACAGTCTCGAGGCCGGGCAGCTCGAACATCGTGTCGAGCAAGATGCCCTCCATGATCGAGCGAAGGCCGCGTGCGCCAGTCTTACGCTCGATCGCTTTGGAGGCAATGGCCTTTAGCGCATCTTCGGTAAAGGTCAGCTTCACAGCTTCGATATCGAACAGGCGCTGGTATTGTTTGACCAGCGCGTTTTTCGGCTCGGTCAGGATCTGGATCAGCGCATCGACGTCCAGATCGGTCAGCGTTGCGATCACAGGCAGACGGCCGACAAACTCGGGGATCAGGCCGAATTTCAGCAGATCCTCAGGCTCGAGTTCCATGAACAGCTCGCCCACGCCGCGCTCGTCCACTTCGCGGACATTGGCGTTAAAGCCCATGCCTTGGCCCTTGGAACGCTGCGCGATGATCCGCTCGAGACCAGCAAAGGCGCCGCCACAGATGAACAGGATGTTGGTCGTGTCGACTTGCAGGAATTCTTGCTGCGGATGTTTGCGGCCCCCTTGGGGCGGAACGCTGGCAACCGTGCCTTCCATGATCTTCAGCAGCGCTTGCTGCACACCCTCGCCCGAGACGTCGCGCGTGATCGAAGGGTTGTCGGATTTGCGCGTGATCTTGTCGACTTCGTCGATATAGACAATGCCGCGCTGCGCACGCTCGACGTTATATTCGCTGGCCTGCAGCAATTTCAGGATGATGTTTTCGACATCCTCACCGACATAACCCGCCTCGGTCAGCGTGGTGGCATCGGCCATGGTAAAGGGCACATCCAAAATGCGCGCCAGCGTCTGCGCCAGCAGCGTCTTGCCCGAGCCTGTCGGCCCGATCAGCAGGATGTTCGACTTTGCCAGCTCGATCTCGTTATTCGATTTCGCGGCGTGGTTCAGGCGCTTGTAATGGTTATGCACGGCGACGGACAAAACGCGCTTTGCATGCACCTGACCAATGACGTAATCATCCAAAACCGCGCAGATCTCGCGCGGCGTGGGCACGCCATCTTTTACTTTCAGCGAGCCGGACTTCGTTTCCTCGCGAATGATGTCCATGCACAGCTCGACACATTCGTCACAAATGAAAACGGTTGGGCCCGCGATCAGCTTGCGCACCTCGTGCTGGCTCTTGCCGCAAAAGCTGCAATAGAGGGTATTTTTGCTGTCGCTGCCGGATGTGCTCGCCATCTTGCTCCTCTGGCCCTCGCCACGTTTGGGCGGGAATGTGACCCGCTTATGAAACGTAGGACAGGCCTCTCCCGTCTACAATGCCAAATTCTACACGCCCCGTCCTTTCCTTGGGGCATGATGACCGGGCGGCACCACGCCGCCCAGCCAGTCACTTATTTTTCAGGCGTCTCGCCGCGCTTTTCCAAAATCTCGTCGATCAGGCCGAACTCTTTGGCCTCTTCGGCGGATTTGAAATTGTCGCGCTCAAGTGCAGCCTCGACCGCCTCATAGCTTTGGCCGGTGTGCTTGACGTAAATCTCGTTCAGGCGGCGCTTCAGCTTTTCGCTTTCGCGGGCGTGGATCATGATATCGGTCACCTGCCCTTGGAACCCGCCCGAGGGCTGGTGCACCATGACACGGCTGTTGGGCAGCGAATAACGCATACCGGCCTCGCCTGCGGCCAACAAAAGCGACCCCATCGAGGCCGCCTGCCCGATGACCAGTGTCGATACTTTGGGGCGAATATATTGCATCGTATCGTAAATCGACAGACCAGATGTCACAACACCGCCGGGGCTGTTGATATACATCGAGATTTCTTTCTTGGGGTTTTCAGCCTCAAGGTGCAGCAGCTGCGCCACGATCAGCTGGCTCATACCATCTTCGACAACACCGCTGACGAAAATGATCCGCTCTTTCAGCAAGCGCGAAAAGATGTCGTAGGCGCGTTCACCCCGGCTGGTCTGCTCGACCACCATCGGGACAAGGTTCATGTAGGTTTCAACGGGATCGCGCATCTGCCCTGCTTTCTAACTAGAGGGGCGTGGCGGGCCCCTTGGTGATGTCTTGAATCAATTTGTAGTGGCGCAAGCGGGCAGCTTCAAGCCTTGGCGCCAAATGGCTGATCTCCGCCGATGGCGCGGCAAAATCCATCGCGCTTTTGTGATGCCCCTGTTGCAACGGCGCAAATACCCCCCATATCGTAATCATAAGCGACGTTATTTGCGCAGGGCGCGGGACGCTAATCCCCCGTCCACGTTCAGAAAAAGGAGCATTAAAATGGCGACCACTGAAAAGACAACCGCAGAAAAGCAAGCCGAGAAAACCATCTCTGATCTGCAAGAACAGATTGCTGCACTGAAGACGGAAATGGGCCGCATCACCGAGAATTTCGCAGAAGCTGGTAAAGATGCTGCCAGCCGTCTGAGCGATCGGGCACAAGATGCGGTGAAAACCGCCCGCACCCGCGCCAAGGATATTGCCTCCGACGTTGAGGATCAGGCCCATATTCAGGCTGAGCGTATCAAAGACGGCGCGCAGCGCGGCTATGAGCAAGCCGGTGAATTCATCAGCCGTCAACCCGCGACAGCGGTTGGCCTTGCCGCCGGGCTTGGCTTCCTGCTGGGCGTTCTGATGAACCGCCGCTGATGTTTTCAAAGCTGGAGGCCCGTATCGAGGCCGTGACCCGGCGCAGCTTGCTGGCCTTTTTAGCGGTCATCAGCATTCTGGTGGGCCTTGCCTTTTTGACGGTCGCGGGTTGGATCGCGATTGCAGATATGGCAAGCCCGCTGGTCGCGGCGCTGGTTCTGGCGGCGGTCTGGGTGATCGGTGGCGGCGTGTTCTTGCTGATGTCCAGTAATGACAAACCAGCAGAGCCTGCCCCGCCCCCGGCACCGGCTGTCGATCCGACGATGGCGATTATTTCGGCATTTCTGTCAGGGTTCACGGCCGGCAATGGCCGCCATGCTGACCGGGATCGCGACGAATAAAAATGTGGCGCGGGCGTGTTAGATCACGGCCGCGCCGCGCCGCGCTGCGATCTCTGCATTGAGCGCGCCCCCCAGCAGCACCAGAAATGCGCTGATATACAGCCACATCATCAGCGCAATCACCGCCCCGATCGAGCCGTAGACCTCGTTATAATTGCCAAAGTTCCCGACATAGAGCGAGAACAGGTAGCTGACCCCCAGCCACAGAACCAAGACGATCACCGATCCCGGCGTGATCCAGCTGAATCTGAGGCCGCGCCGCCGCGACGGGCCATACCGATACAGCAGCCCCAGCGCGATCAGCACCGAAGTCAGCATGACAACCCAACGCATGAATTCCAGCAGTGTCGCGACATTGCCCGGTGGTTGAAAGATCAGCACGATGATCGGCACCAGGATCGTCACCAGCAGTCCAACCATTGTGATGCCGACCATGGCAATCGTCATCAGCATCGCCACCATGATATGGACAAAGCCATTGCGCGATCCGGTGCCTTGGACAGCGTTCAGCCCCTCGGCCAGCGCGCCGACGCCGGCGCGCGCCGACCATAGGGCAACGCCGGTCGATACGATGGTCGCCCAGCCCAGCGTGCGCGGACCGGGCTCGACCAGGCGAGTCACCTGATCGGCGACCAATTCATAGGCACCGGGCGGCAGAAAATCATGCGCCAAAATCAACTGGTTCTGCACGACCATCGGATCTGCCAGCAGACCAAATAGCGCGATCAGCGCCGTCAGCGCCGGAAAAAGGCCAAAGACCCCCCAAAAGGCCACCCCGGCCGCGATCAGGCCCACACGCTCGGCCGCGCCGCGATTCCACACGTCCCATATAAAGATATAGGCATAGCGGATGGGTGCTGGCACAAGTTTCGCAAGCTGGTTCACGCGGGGTCCCCCGGGGTTATTAGACGGCTGCTCTTCCTTCAGTCGGCGCAAAAGGCACAGATTTCAACCCCTGTTGGCGCCGAGGCGCCCAGAACGCCCGGGCAGATCGGGCAAATCATTGACAAAGCACCACGCAAAACAGCAAGTTAGTTTTGTAATTGCAACCCACTGCGGGCTAGGCCTGTGGGCATCGACGGAACGCCGAAATTGGCAATCACCACACAGATTACTTCTCCTATTACCGGCCAAAAACCGGGCACCAGCGGCCTGCGCAAACAGACCACGGTCTTTATGCAGCCGCATTATCTGGAAAATTACGTCCAGGCTATTTTTGACGGAATCGGCGGCGTTCAGGGCAAAACATTGGTCCTGGGCGGCGACGGGCGCTTTTTCAACGACACCGCATCTGCCACCATTTTGCGTATGGCAGCGGCAAACGGCGCGAAACATGTGATCGTAGGGCGCAATGCGCTGCTATCGACACCCGCCGCCTCGCATCTGATCCGTAAAAACGGCGCGGATGGCGGCTTGATCCTGTCGGCCAGCCATAACCCTGGCGGCGAGGATGGCGATTTCGGACTAAAGTTCAATTCGGCCAATGGCGGCCCGGCTGCCGAAAGCATCACCGATGCGATCTATGAAGCCAGCAAAACGATCAGCCAATATCTGATCTCGGATCAACCGGCGCCCGCACTGGATACGGACGGCACCTATATGCTGGACGGGATGGTGGTCGAGGTGATCGACCCCGTCACCGATTACGCCGCGCTGATGGAAACGCTGTTTGATTTCAACGCGATCCGCAGCCTGTTCGCCAGCGGTTTCCGCATCAAATTCGACGCCATGCATGCCGCCACCGGCCCCTATGCGCGCGAGATTTTCGTGAACCGCCTGGGCGCTACGGGCGATAGCGTCATCAATGACACGCCGCTGCCGGACTTTGGCGGCGGGCACCCCGATCCGAACCCGATCTGGGCGTCGGAACTGGTCGCCATCATGTCCGCCCCCGATGCGCCTGATTTTGGCGCAGCCAGTGACGGCGACGGCGACCGCAATATGATCATGGGGCGCGGGCTATACGTCTCGCCCTCGGACAGCCTTGCCCTGCTGGCGGCGCAAATGCATCTGGCCCCGGCCTATAAGGACGGGCTGAAGGGGATCGCGCGGTCGATGCCGACCTCGGCGGCGGCGGATCGCGTCGCTGTGGCCAAAGGCGTATGCAGCTTTGAGACGCCAACGGGCTGGAAGTTCTTTGGCAACCTGCTGGACAGCGACATGGTCTCGATCTGCGGCGAGGAAAGCGCCGGTACCGGATCGAACCACGTCCGCGAGAAAGACGGCCTTTGGGCCGTACTGCTGTGGCTGAACATTCTGGCGGTCAGCGGCAAATCGGTCACCGCGCTGATGCAGGACCACTGGGCAACCTATGGCCGCGACTACTACACCCGCCACGATTACGAGAATATCGAGACCGAGCGCGCGAATGCCGTGTTCAACGGCCTGCGCGATCGTCTGGCGGATCTGCCCGGCCAGACCTTTGGCGGGCTGAAGGTCGAGCGTGCGGATGAATTCAACTATGACGATCCGGTTGACCAATCCCATAGTGCCCAACAGGGCCTGCGTGTCTTCTTTAACGATGGTGCCCGCGCGGTGCTGCGCCTGTCCGGCACCGGAACTGTTGGCGCGACGCTGCGCCTCTATCTGGAACAGCCCGAGCCGAACCTGCAGCGTCAGGCCGAAGATCCGCAAGCCGCCCTTGCCCGCGTCATTGCGGCGGCTGGCGAAGTCACCCAGATCGCCGCGCTGACCGGGCGCGACGCGCCTGATGTGATCAGCTAAACAAAACATGCCGGCGGCGCGCAATGCGCCGCCGGTTCGACCGCAAGTCACGCATTGGCAAGCCCGTTTTCTTGCGCCATTGCTCGGTGTGGCGGCAAGGATTAGAGTGATCTTGTCCTGACACGAAATGTTAGTGGATGGCATGGATGCGTTGTTTCTTATTTCTGCAAGGCCCGCACGGCCCCTTTTTTGCCGCCATGGGACGGATGCTGGAAAGCGCCGGTGCCTCGGTTTGCCGCGTCGGATTCAACGCTGGGGACGAGGCGTTTTGGCGCAATAAGACCAATTACATCCCCTTCACCGACAAGATCGAGGCATGGCCCGCGCGGCTGCGCGAGCTGATCGCCGATCGCGGCATCACCGATATCGTGCTCTATGGCGACACCCGTCCCATCCATGCCGAAGCGGTCACCTGCGCCAAAGAGCTGGGCCTGCGCTTGCATGTGTTCGAGGAGGGTTACCTGCGGCCATGGTGGGCCACCTACGAACGTGATGGATCGAATGGCCATTCGCGCCTGATGGATATTTCACTGGCGCAGATGCAGGGCGCGCTCGCCCGTCGCGAAAACGAAGTGACCGAGGCCCCCGCTCACTGGGGCGACATGCGCGAGCATGTGTTCTATGGCGCGCTTTATCACTGGTATTTGTCCGTCGGCAGCCGTCGCTATCCCCATTTTCAGCGCCACCGCGAGCTATCCCCCCTGCAAGAAGCTTATTTCTATACAAGGCGCATGGTGACGACCCCGATCATTGCGGTGGACCGCCATATCAAAACACGTCGTGTTAAAGAGGGCGGCTTCCCCTATCACCTTGTCCTGATGCAACTCGAGCATGATTCCAGTTTTCAGATGCACTCGCCCTTTCGCAAGATGGAAGAGTTTCTGGACGTCGTGCTGCAAGGTTTTGCCAAAGGCGCACCGCGTCACCACCATATTGTTTTCAAAGCCCATCCGTTAGAGATGGGCCGTCGCCCCTATGCGGCAATCCTGAAAAAGCTGTCGGATCAATATGGGTTGGCAGGACGCATCCATTACGTCAGCGGCGGCAAGCTGGGCGGGCTGCTGGATCACGCGAAAACCGCTGTGACGGTGAACTCGACCGCTGGGCAACAGGCCCTGTGGCGAGGGCTGCCGCTGAAACTGTTCGGCACGGCGATCTATGACAAGCCGGGTTTGGTGTCGCAGCAGGATATCGTCGATTTCTTTGGCAATCCGCAGCGCCCTGATGGCCGGGCCTATCGTGACTACCGGGCGTTTTTGCTGGAAACCAGCCAGGTGCCCGGCGGTTTCTATTCCCGCCGCGCCCGCCATCAGTTGATGCGCCGCGTTGTGGACCAAGTGCTGGCCGACACCGACCCCTACGAGGCCAGCCTGTCGCGGATTGGTGAGGCCAGCTTGCGCCTCGTGAAATGAGGCTGCGCTACTTTAATCTGGGTTTTTTGCGTCAACCTCGGGTGCGGCGGATCATGCAGCTTGCGGGCTATGACCTGCGGCTCGGCTGGCCAAGTGGCACAGATGGCGTCGTGGTCTGGGGCCAGCGCCCGGTCAGCGCACGCGGCCGCTGGGTCGCCCGCCGCAGCAGCGCCCCGCTGATCACTGTCGAAGATGCGTTTTTACGATCCGTTCTGACAGGTCGCGCGGGCGAGCCGCCGCAGGGCTTGCTGATTGACCCGCTGGGCCTTTATTACGACCCCAGCCAGCCGTCGACGCTGGAAAACCTGCTGAGCACCGTGACCCTGACCGCGGACGAGGAGGCGCGCGCTGCCCGTCTGATCGCGCGATTGAACCGGCTGCAACTCTCGAAATACAACGCAACGCTGGATGACCTGCCGCCCCCCGCGCCCGGCTATGTGCTGATCGTGGATCAAACGGCGGGCGATGCGTCGGTGCGCGCCAGCGGCGGCGATCGCGCGGCGTTTTTGGCGATGTTGCAGGCCGCGCGCGATGAAAATCCGGGCGCGCGCATCCTGATCCGCAGCCACCCCGAAACCACCGCCGGTCAGCGCGGCGGCCATTTCCGCGCCGATGACCTGCTGCGCGGCGAGGCGTTCATCGACGCGCCCTATCCGCCGCAGATGCTGCTTTCGGGGGCTGCGCAGGTCTATACGCTCTCGTCACAACTGGGGTTCGAGGCGATCTTGAACGGCCGGCGCCCGGCCGTCTTTGGACAGCCCTTTTACGCGGGTTGGGGCCTTAGCGACGACCGCAGCCCGCCGCCGCGGCGCGGGCGGGCGCTGTCCGTGACGCAGCTTTTCACCGCTGCGATGATCCAGTTCCCCAAATGGTATGATCCCCATACCGACCAATTGTGCGAGATCGAAACCGTCATCGATAATCTAGAGGCGCAGCGCCGCGCCTGGCGCGAGGACCGCATGGGCTGGCTTGCGCTGGGGATGCGGCTGTGGAAACGCGGGCCGCTGCAACGCGCTTTCGGTCGCTATCGCGGCATACGGTTCAAACCGCCTGCGGGCGCCCGCCGCGTTATGGTCTGGGCCAATCGCTATCAACCTGAAATGGGCGATGCCGTGCGGGTCGAAGATGGGTTTTTACGTTCGCGCGGCCTCGGCGCCGAGCTGGTTCCGCCAGCGTCATTGGTGCTGGATGATCTGGGAATTTACTACGACCCTACCCGGCCCTCGCGGTTGGAAACACTGATCGAGGCTGCGATCACGCCCGATGATCATGCCCGCGCGACTGCGCTGATTGCCACGCTGAACGCGAGCGGCATCAGCAAATACAACCTTGGCAATAGCGCGCTGCCCGATCTGCCGCCTGGGCGGCGCATTCTGGTGCCCGGACAGGTCGAGGACGATGCCTCGATCCGCCTTGGCGCGGGTGATATCCGCACGAACGCGGGTCTGCTGCGTGCGGTGCGCGCCGCAAATCCAGATGCCGTGATCCTGTGGAAACCACATCCCGATGTCGAGGCGGGACTGCGTCCCGGCGCGGTCGCCGATCCCGATGCGGATGTGATCTTGCGCGGCGTCGATGCGGCAGTGGCGATCAGCGCAGCGGATGAGGTCTGGACGATGACCTCGACCCTCGGGTTCGAGGCTTTGCTGCGCGGCAAGGCTGTGACCTGTTATGGCGCGCCATTTTATGCGGGCTGGGGGCTGACACAGGATCTGGGCAGCGTGCCCGCGCGGCGCAGCGCGCGACCCGATCTTGCGACACTCGCCCATGCCGTCCTGATCGCCTATCCGCGCTATTTTCACCCCAAATCCGGTCTGCCCTGCCCGCCCGAGGCTATCGCGGCATGGCTGCAATCGGGCGCGCCGCAAAAACGCAGCCCCTTCAACCGGCTACTGGCCAAAGTGCAAGGCGCACTGGCCAGCTTTGCCTGGATCTGGCGTTAGTCTTCCTTTTTCGTGTCAGGGCGCAGTTCGGCCATGAATTTGTCGAAATCATCAACAGCCTGAAAGTTTCTGTATACACTGGCAAAGCGCACATAGGCGACGGTATCGAGACGCGCTAAGGTCTCCATCACAATCTCGCCGATCTGTTTGGACGACACCTCGGCATCCCCCATGCTTTCCAGCCGCCGCACGATGCCCGAAATCATCTGATCGACACGTTCGGCGTCCGACACCCGTTTTTGCAGCGCGATTTTCACCGACCGCTCTAGCTTGGTGCGGTCAAAATCCTCGCGCCGACCATTGGATTTCAGCACGGTCAGATCGCGCAATTGCACGCGTTCATAGGTGGTAAAGCGGCCCGCACAGGCGGCGCAAAAGCGGCGACGGCGAATGGCGACATGATCTTCGGCCGGGCGTGAATCCTTGACCTGTGTATCGACGTTTCCGCAAAACGGGCAGCGCATCCTGTCTATGACCTCTCGTCCGGCGACTTATCCACAGGCGCGACTATAGCAGGCAAACCCCGCTTGGATAGAGGGAACCTGCCCCTTACCGCACGGCAGAAAGGCGGCGCGGCGGCTTAATTAATGCAGTGAAATCAAGACCCGTATGCGCCTCGGCCCGCAGGACAACCTCGGCGGCGGCGCGCGCGTCTTCGCCTGCGTCGTGATGGCGAAATTGCAGGCCCAGTGCTTTCTTGAGATTACCAAGGCCATGCCCGCCGCCCGCGCCCTTCAGCTCGGGCCAAACCCGCCGCGCAAGTGTGACACTATCGGACCAGGTCCATTCCGGCGGGTCCAGATAAGCGCGTTCGGCAGCGGCGGCAAAGCAGCGGCTATCAAAACTGCTGTGTTGAAAAATCAGATGGCGCGACAATACCGGCGAGAGCTGGCGAAACGCCTGCGCAAAACGCGGCGCGCCCACGACCGCTTCGGGGCGGATGCCGTGAATGGCGATATTGTTAGCGACGAAGTCATCCTCGGGGTCGATCAACGTCGTCCATGTTTCAATGGTATTATCGGGCCGCACGGCTGCAATACCGATCTGGCAGATCGAATGCGCACGGTAATTGGCGGTCTCGACGTCGAGCGCCAGAAAACGGAAAGGGCCGGAGGGGAAAATATTCATGCGAAAAGGGCGCGGGGAGATCACCCGCGCCCGTCACCTTATTGATCCAAGAAGCTGCGCAGCTTGCGCGAGCGGCTGGGGTGTTTCAACTTGCGCAGCGCCTTTGCCTCGATCTGGCGGATACGTTCGCGCGTCACGCTGAACTGCTGGCCGACCTCTTCCAACGTGTGGTCGGTGTTCATGCCGATGCCAAAACGCATCCGCAGAACGCGTTCCTCGCGCGGGGTCAGGCTGGCCAGAACGCGGGTCGTGGTTTCCTTCAGGTTCTCCTGAATGGCGGAATCCAGCGGCAGGATCGCGTTCTTGTCCTCGATGAAATCGCCCAGCTGGCTGTCTTCCTCGTCCCCGATCGGGGTTTCGAGGCTGATCGGCTCTTTGGCGATCTTCATCACCTTGCGGACTTTTTCCAGCGGCATCTGCAGCTTTTCCGCCAGCTCTTCGGGCGTCGGCTCGCGGCCGATTTCATGCAGCATCTGACGGCTGGTGCGGACCAGTTTATTGATCGTCTCGATCATATGCACCGGGATACGGATGGTGCGCGCCTGATCGGCGATCGAACGCGTGATCGCCTGACGGATCCACCATGTCGCATAGGTCGAGAATTTATAGCCGCGACGGTATTCGAACTTATCGACGGCCTTCATTAGGCCGATATTGCCTTCCTGAATAAGATCAAGGAATTGCAAACCGCGGTTCGTGTATTTCTTGGCGATCGAGATCACCAGACGCAGGTTCGCCTCGACCATTTCTTTTTTGGCCTGACGGGCTTCTTTCTCGCCCTTTTGAACCTGCTGCACGATGCGGCGGAATTCGTTGATATCGACGCCGACATATTGGCCGACCTGCGCCATTTCAGCGCGCAATTCCTCGACCTTTTCGCGCGAACGCTCGATCAGCATGGCCCAGCCGCGACCGGGCTTTTGGCCCATACGCTCTAGCCAGGACGGATCAAGTTCCGAGCCGCGATATTCGTCGATGAATTCCTTGCGGTTGATCCGCGCCTGGTCCGCCAGTTTCACCATCGAACTGTCGATCGACATGATACGGCGGTTGATGCCGTAAAGCTGGTCGATCAGCGCGTCGATCCGGTTGCTGTGCAGATGCAGCGAGTTCACGACCTCGACGATCTTTTGGCGCAGAACCTGATACTGGCCTTCCTCGGCGACCGAAAAATCGGCCCCCTCTTCCATCTTGGCGCGCATCCGCGCCTCTTGCAGCTCTTCCAATGCCATCGCCTGTTCAGCAATGGTATCAAGGGCTTCCAGAACACGCGGACGCAAGGTCGCTTCCATGGCCGCAAGGCTCATGCTGTTCTGGTCATCATCCTCATCATCGTCATCGCGGCTGATGGGATTGCCATCGGCATCCAGCTCGGCGCCGCGCTCGCGCATTTTCGGCTCGCTGCCACCTGCGGCATCAACCACGGGCGCATCGTCATCCTCGCCCATTTGATTGCCAAAGGTCGCCTCGAGGTCGATGACATCGCGCAGCAGCACGGCCTCGTCCATCAGCTCGTCGCGCCAGATGGTGATCGCGTTAAAGGTCAGCGGGCTTTCGCACAGGCCCGCGATCATCGTATTGCGGCCAGCCTCGATCCGCTTGGCGATCGCGATCTCGCCTTCGCGCGACAGCAATTCGACCGAGCCCATCTCGCGCAGATACATCCGCACAGGGTCATCGGTACGGTCGGTTTTTTCGACCTCAGGGCCGGCAAGGGTCAGCTCGCGGGCGCCAACGGTCGCAACCTCGCGCGAGGTGCCGTCATCGGCGACTTCCTCGGTCTCCTCCTCGTCGGTGACCTGAATGCCCATCTCCGACAGCATCGACATCACATCCTCGATCTGGTCGGACGAGACCTGATCGGGCGGCAGGACGGAATTCAACTGGTCATAGGTGATATAGCCACGCTCACGCGCGTCAGCGATCATCCGTTTGACGGCAGCTTGCGACATATCAAACGAGATATCGCTGTCCTGTTCGTTGTCTTTGACGTCGTCAGAGTCTTTCACAGCCATGATGGCTCCCTTGCAGGCAGTGAACGCAAATCGGGTGGTGCCCGTTTTGCGCCTTTATCGTTCCGGCTGGGGATTAACCAGCCTCTCATGGGCGAATCACGCATCTTCGGCCGAATCAATCCTGAAGTCCGGTGATTCGCAACCGATTCGCCCCCAATCTATCAAACACCCGGTTCATGTTGCGCGACCGATAGGCGGCGCGGGCGTTGCGCGCGGCTAGGGTTGGCCCTTTCCGCGCCCGATCTGGGCCAGCAAAGCATCGAACGCATCGCGTTCCTCGCGCTTTAGCCGTGCCCCGTTCGGGCTGATATCATAAACGGCTTTATCGTCATCATCACCGCGACCGGCGCGATCGAGCGCCTTGGCGGCCTCGCCCAGACGGTAGGTGACGGTTTCGCCGGGCAGATCCTCCCAGTCTTCCAGCGCTTCTTCAATCTCACGCGCATGGCCGCGACGGGCATTCAGCTTGGCCAGCTCTTCAGCAAGGCACAGACGGGCCACTTCGGCATCGCCTGCACGGCGCACAGCGGGTGAAATAGCGACATGGCGTTCCGCGAACAGTCTTTCAAGGGGCATATGGCCCAAACTGTCCTCAATCGCGGCGCGCAGGTCAGGTTGATGCGCATTTCGCAATATTGCCGCCCGCAGATCGCGATGATCGGGATCGTGACAGGCCATCCGTTCGAGTTCGAGTTCGAACTCGGGCAGGATTTCGGGGCAAGACAGCAGCGTCGCCAGGATCACCGCCACGCGCAAACGCTCTTGATCGCTTGAGCCTGCCAGCATCGAGGCCCGCGCCGCCGCCGTCGGCCCGCTGGGGGCCGTCGCCTTTTTGCCCGGACGCCATTGCAGCTTGCCGGGCTTTGCCTCGGCCACGGGGCCATACAGCGACTGCCGCAGGCGGTTCACCTCATCGCCGTAATGTTTGCGGATCGAGGCATCCGTGATCGTCATAATCAGCGCGCGCAGTTGCTTATCCAGCGCGGCGCGCCGCTCGGGGCTGTCGATGACTTTGCCTTCGGTCTCGCGCTGCCACATCAGGCGCACCATCGGCATGGCCGCGTCTATCACGGCCTGCATGGCAGGCGCGCCGCGCGCTTTGATCAGGTCGTCAGGGTCCTGCCCCTCTGGCAGGAGCGCGAAACGCAAGCCCTTGCCCGCAACCAGCAGCGGCAGCGCCAGATCAACCACCCGCATCGCCGCGCGCATCCCGGCGGTGTCGCCATCCAGCGCGATCAGTGGCTCGTCGGTAATGCGCCACATCAGCGCCAACTGATCCGCCGTCACGGCGGTGCCAAGGGGCGCAACAGCCGCGCCAAAGCCCGCCTCGGACAGGGCGATGACATCCATATAGCCCTCGGCCACGATCAACGGCTTGCCCTTGCCTGCCGCCTCACGCGCGGGGCCCATGTTGAACAGGTTGCGGCCCTTGTCGAACAGCGGCGTTTCCGGCCCGTTCAGGTATTTCGCGGGCGCAGCCGGGTCCATCGCCCGCCCGCCCAGACTGATCGCCCGCCCCCGCGCGTCGCGGATGGGAAAAATGATACGGTCACGGAAACGGTCGAACGGCTCGCGCCCATCATCGGGCACGACGACCATACCGCTATCAACCATCAGATCCAGCGCCACGCCCTTGTCGCGCAGGTGATGAAACAACCCTGCGCGCGGCGCATAGCCCAGATCCCACCGATCCCATGCCGCAGGGGACAGGCCACGTTTTTGCAAATAGGCGCGCGCGCCCTCGCCGCTTTGGGTTTTCAGTTGCAGGCGGTAGAACTGGACGACCTGCTCCATCACATCAGAGAGCTGCGTGCGCCGATCAGCGCGCTGCTGCGACTGCGGATCGCGCGCGGGCACCTGCATTCCGGCTTCGCGGGCAAGGATCTCGATCGCCTCGGTAAAGCCGACGTTCTCGGTCTCGCGCACGAAAGAGATCGCATCGCCTTTGGCGTGACAGCCAAAGCAATAATAATAGCCCTTGCGATCATCAACGTGAAAGCTGGCCGATTTTTCCTGATGGAAGGGACATGGCGCCCACATGTCTCCCTTGCCCGGATTCGACTTACGTCGATCCCAGACCACTTTGCGCCCGACAACCTGTGCCAGCGACAGGCGGCCGCGCAGCTCATCAAGGAAACCTGCAGGAAGACTCATAGCGCTAATATCGGTGTCCAAAGGGCCAGTGTAAAGTGTGGTGAAGCCCTGCCTCTGCGGCATTGCAAAGGCGGGGGCCATCCCCTAGTCTCAATCCATCCTCCACAAGGTCAGACAGGACCCCGTGTTAACAGAAATATTCATCGTGGTCGCGCTGACCTTTATCAACGGCGCGCTGGCCATGTCCGAGCTTGCGGTCGTGTCCTCGCGCCGCGCAAAGCTGAAAAGCCTCGCCGAGGCTGGTAAATCCGGTGCGGCCACCGCGCTGGATCTGGCCGAAAACCCCGGCCGCTTCCTTTCCACCGTTCAAATCGGCATCACCGCAGTTGGCGTCCTGTCGGGCGCATTTTCGGGCGCGACGCTGGGTCTGCGCCTGACCGGCTGGCTGGCCAGCATGGGCATGGCCCAGAACCTCGCCGATGTGCTGGGCGTGGCTGTCGTCGTGATTTCGATCACCTATCTGTCGCTGATCGTAGGCGAGCTGGTGCCAAAGCAGATCGCCCTGCGCAACCCCGAGGCTGTCGCCATGCGCGTCGCCCCGGCGATGAAGATGATCTCGCGCGTGGCCGCCCCCATTGTATGGTTTCTTGATATCTCGGGCACCACGGTTCTGCGTCTGCTGGGCCAGTCGGGCCAGCAAGATCAGGCCGTCACCGAAGAAGAGGTGCGCGTCATCCTCTCTGAGGCGCGCGACCAAGGCGTGATCGAGATTGAAGAGCGTGAAATGCTGTCCGGCGTCATGCGTCTGGCCGACCGCAATGCACGCGGACTGATGACCCCGCGCCACGAAGTGGCCTTTATCGACGTGGATAGCACCACCGAGGATGTGATCGCCGACCTGCAGCGCATCGGGCGTCCCCGCATTCCCGTGCGCGAAGGCGACGAAGTGCTGGGCGTGCTTTACGTGACCGATGTGATCAGCGCGATTGCCGCGGGCCAGCCGCTGGATCTGCGCGCGCTGCTGCGCGAAGTGCCCGTGGTCTATGAAAGCGCCGATGCGATCAGCGTGATCGAGATCCTGCGCAAATCGGCCAATCACATGGCCCTGGTTTACGACGAATATGGCAGCTTTGAAGGGCTGATCACCACGGGTGATATCCTTGAGGCGATCACCGGCACCTTCCAGGAATCCCTGGCCGAGGAGCCCGCCTTTGTCGCACGCGAAGAAGGTGGCTATCTGGTGGCTGGCTGGATGCCCGCAGATGAATTTTGCGACCGCATCGGTATCCCGCGCGAGCTGGCTGGCGATTATGAAACCGTGGCTGGCCTGGTGCTGAACCACCTGCACCATATGCCGCAACTGGGCGATCAGGTGCAGGCGGGCGGCTGGAACTTTGAAGTGGTCGACCTTGATGGGCGCCGGATCGACAAGGTTTTGGTGCGCGAGCTGCCGCGCGCGTAACGACAGATAGATGGGCGCGTGTGGCCTTAGGCTAAGGCGCGCCCGCCACGCGATGCTGTATTTGGCATCTGCCCACGCAACCAGCCCAGCCCCTGTTCCGTCGTGCCGCGCGGCGCATATTCCGCGCTGACCCAACCGTCATAGCCGTCGGCGTCGATCTGGTTGAAAAAGTCCCACAACGACATCTCGCCCATGTCAGGCTCGGCCCGCTCGGGATAGGATGCGATCTGAACATGGCTGACAAGATGGCGGCAGCGATTCCACGCCGCAATCACATCGCCCGCAATTGCCGCAATGTGATAGGTATCAAATTGCAGGCCCAGATTTGGGGCATCGACTTCGGCGATCAGATCAATCGCTTGACCAAGGTCGCTTAGGAAATAGCCGGTCACATCGCGGGTGGATTTTGGCTCGATCGTTAACTTTATCGCGCTGCCGGCCAATTCGGCACTGGCCCATCGCAGATTTTCGACCATGGTTGTATGCGCTTCGGCACCGGTTCCCGCACCAGCCATGATCTGTACGTTTTGCGCGCCCATGGCATTGGCGACGCGAATGGCGCGTTGGAAATCGCGCCGGAAATTCAGCTCGCCCCCAACAACGGCAGCGAAACCACGGGGTCGTCCCGTATAATTGGGCGGCGGCGCGTTCATCGACACAAAGTCGAGCTTATGACGCCGCAACCGGCTTAGGACATCTACGGCTGAATGATCGTATGGAAATAGAACTTCAATCCCAGTAAAACCAGCATCAGCAGCGGCGGCGAACCGATCCATAAAGGTCAGCTCGGGAAACAGCAGTGTTAAATTTGCAGCGAACTTGGGCATGTATGCATCAATATATATGAAAATATCGAACGGGTAGGCCATCTAACAATCGTTAAGTCAACTGTCCAATGCATTCAGGGGTTCCAGCATGGCATGGTATCAGGTAAATGACGCGTAAAGTGACGTTCTTGTCAGGAAGAGAGCAATGAAATTCTTCGTCGATACCGCCGTTATTGAAGAGATCCGCGAGCTGAACGACCTTGGGATGGTTGATGGTGTGACCACCAACCCCTCGTTGATCCTCAAATCGGGTCGCAACATCCTGGAAGTCACCCGCGAGATTTGCGAACTGGTTTCGGGCCCTGTTTCGGCCGAAGTCGTCGCCTCGAAAGCCGAGGATATGATCGCCGAAGGCCGCAAACTGGTCGAGATCGCACCCAATATCGCCGTAAAAGTGCCGCTGACCTGGGACGGTCTGAAAGCCTGTAAAGTGCTGTCGGACGAAGGTTACATGGTCAACGTGACGCTGTGCTTCTCGGCCAATCAGGCGCTGCTGGCCGCAAAGGCGGGCGCGACGTTCATCTCGCCCTTTATCGGCCGTCTGGATGATCAGAGCTTTGACGGGCTTGACCTGATCGAAGACATCCGCACCATTTACGACAACTACGATTTCAAAACCCAGATCCTTGCGGCCTCGATCCGCACGGTGAACCATGTCGCCGAATGCGCGAAAATCGGCGCAGATGTGATGACCGCACCGCCAAGCGTGATCAAGGCGCTGGCAAAGCATATGCTGACCGACAGCGGACTCGCACAATTTAACGCCGATTGGGCAAAAACGGGGCAGAGCATCCTCTGAATGTCGCAAGACCTCTCTTCGCTTGACGCCCAGACGCGGGCGCGCATTCTGGCTGATCCGGCGCAATTGCTGGAAGATCAGGACATTATGCGCGCGCTGGTGGCGGCCAATGACAAGGCCATGGGCCAGAATGTCATCGACCTGCGCGGCATCGCCATGGAGCGTCTGGAAGAGAGGCTTGACCGGCTAGAGGACGCCCATCGTTCCGTCATTGCCGCCGCCTATGAAAATCTGGCGGGCACGAACATGATCCACAGGGCGGCCCTCGCCCTGCTGGAGCCTTTGGATTTCAACGCTTTCCTGCATTTTCTGGCGCATGATCTGCCCGGACATCTGCGTCTGGATAATGTGCAGCTGGTGCTAGAGGGGGCTGATGGCGCCGAAGGGGCGATCGTCGGTCGTATCGCGCCCGCGTTGGTGGCCGCTGGCCCCGGTTTTGTCGATCACTACCTGACCGAGGGGCGTTCCCATTCGCCCCGCCCCGTCACCTTGCGCCAGATCGCCTATGGCATTGACGCGCTTTATGGTGACAAGGCCAACCATATCCAATCCGAAGCCTGCTTGCGCCTTGATCTTGGCGAGGGCCGCCGTCCCGGCCTCGTGCTATTGGGGTCCGAGGACCCGCACCATTTCGACCCGCAGCACGGCACCGAGCTTTTGCATTTCTTTGGCAGCGTTTTTGAACGCAGCATGCGCCGCTGGCTGACATGATTTCCGCAGCGCTTGCGGATGCGCTGGACCGCTGGCTGGTGCATTCGGGCGCGATCGAGGGAAAAGCAGGCGCGACATTGGTGGCCTATCGCCACGATGTCAGCACATTCCTGACCTTTATGACACTGCACCACGGCGGCCCGCAGGGCTTTGCCGCGATTGCGCAGATCGAGGTCGCCGATATGCGCGCCTGGATGGCGCAGATGCGCGGCACGGGGCTGTCCTCTCGCTCGCTGGCGCGGGCGCTGTCGGCGGTCAAAGGGTTCTATACATGGCTTGCCGCGCGCGAGGGGTTCGAGCCGACCGCCGTCCTTGCCGCCCGCGCGCCCAAATTCCAACGCAACCTGCCCCGCCCGCTCGAGGTCGATGACGCCCGCCGCCTGATGGATCGGGTTGAGGTGCAGTCGAACGAGCCTTGGGTCGCAGCACGCGATCTGGCGGTGATCACGCTGCTTTACGGATCGGGCCTGCGGATATCCGAGGCGCTGTCGCTGACGGGCGAGGATTACCCCCTGCCCGATGTGCTGCGCATGACCGGCAAGGGCGGCAAGCAGCGGCTGGTGCCGGTGCTGCCCATCGCCGCCGCAGCGGTCAAGGATTACGTCCGCCGCACGCCTTATGCGCCCGTTGCTGGCGCACCGCTGTTTCGCGGTGTGCGTGGCGGGGCTCTCAGCCCGCGTATCATTCAAAAGATGATTGAACAGGTGCGCCTGCAACTGGGCTTGCCCGCCAGCGCGACACCCCATGCGCTGCGCCATTCCTTTGCCACGCATCTGCTGGCGGCGGGCGGCGATTTGCGGTCCATTCAGGAATTGCTGGGCCATGCGTCTTTGTCGACGACACAGGCCTATACGGCGGTCGATGCCGCCCATCTGATGCAGATCTACGACCGCGCCCATCCAAGGGCGCGGTCTGAATAGCCCGACTTACAGGCCTTTTTCGCTGAGGGCCGCATCGCAGCGCGCACAGGTACCCGGGTGGCTATGCGTGCCGACATCGGGCAGGATCTTCCAGCAGCGGCCACATTTCTCGCCCGCAGCCATGGCAAAGACCACCGCCGTATCCGCCACATCCGCGATGCGGAACGCGCCTTCAGGCGCAGCGCTGGTTTTGATCGCGATATCCGATGTGATGCAGATATCCGCAAAGTCCAGATCACCGATCAGGGCGGCGGTCTCGGGCGTTACATAGACCTCGGGCGCGGCCTCGAGGCTGGCGCCAATGGTTTTTGCCTGACGCTCGATCTCGAGCGCGCCGGTCACGGTGCGGCGCACCTGACGGATGGTCGCCCATTTCGCGGCCAGCGCCTCGTCCAGCCAATCGCCGGGCGTTGCCGGGAAATCGACAAGATGGACCGAGCCCTCGGGGAAGCGTTCCAGCCAAACCTCTTCCATCGTAAAGACCAGCACCGGCGCAAGCCATGTGGTCAGGCGCTGGAACAGCGCATCCATCACCGTGCGCGCCGCGCGGCGTGTCAGGGTCGCGCCGTCGCAATACAGCGCGTCTTTGCGGATGTCGAAGTAATAGGCCGACAGATCGACGGTGGCAAAGTTGAACACCGCCTGGAACACGGTCTGGAAGTCGAACGCGGCATAGCCCGCACGCACCTGCTGGTCGAGTTCGGCCAGACGGTGCAGCACCCAACGCTCAAGCGCCGGCATATCTGCGGGGGCGACAGCCTCGGCATCGGTGTAGCCGTCCAGCGCACCCAGGATATAGCGCATGGTGTTGCGCAGGCGGCGATAGCTGTCGGCGGTGCCCTTCAGGATTTCCGGCCCGATGCGCTGATCGCTCATATAATCGGCCTGCGCGACCCACAGGCGCAGGATATCCGCGCCATATTGGTCGATCACCGCCTGTGGCACGATGGTATTGCCCAAAGATTTGGACATTTTCATGCCCTTCTCGTCCAGCGTAAAGCCATGCGTCACGACGTTCTTGTAAGGCGCGCGCCCGATCGTGGCCGACCCCTGCAGCAGCGAGGAATGGAACCAACCGCGATGCTGGTCGGTACCCTCAAGGTAAACATCCGCGATCTGATCCGGCACACCGTCAGCGCGGTCACGCAGCACGAAGGCATGGGTCGAGCCGGAGTCGAACCACACATCCAGCACGTCAAAGATCTGGCGATAGTCATCGGGGTTGGCGATCCCCTCCAGCATCTGGGCCTTGAAGCCGTCTTGATACCAGACATCGGCACCATCCACCTCGAACGCGTCCTTGATACGGGCGTTCAGCGTATCGTTGCGCAGTAGGAAATCGGCGTCGGTGGGCTTGGCGTCCACCTTGACGAAACAGGTCAGCGGCACGCCCCAGGCGCGTTGGCGCGACAGCACCCAGTCGGGGCGGTTCTGGATCATCGCATGCAGACGGTTGCGGCCCGTCGCGGGGGTAAAGGCCACCAGTTCCTCGATCGAGGTCAGGGCGCGTTGGCGGATCGTATCGCCATAGGTGCCCATGCCGTCATCCATCGCGCGGTCGATCGCCGCAAACCATTGCGGCGTGTTGCGATAGATCACCCGCGCTTTCGAGCGCCACGAATGCGGATAGCTGTGTTTCAGCTTGCCCTTGGCGATCAGACCGCCGACGCGTGCAAGGGTGCGCAGCACCTCGACATTGGCGCCGCCTTCTTTGCCATCGGGGTCGATGACGCGCAGCACGGGTTTTTCCTGATCCGCGCGGGCATTGGCGCCAAACACCGGCAGATCGGCACGATAAGAGCTATCTTCCATGACGTTATAGGTCATCGGAATGCCAAATTTCAGACCAAGCTGATAGTCTTCGTCGCCGTGGCTGGGGGCTGTGTGGACAAAGCCGGTGCCCGCATCATCGGTCACGTGATCGCCCGGCAGCATGGGAACGTCAAAGTCCCACTCGCCCGCGCCGCCCTCGATCCCGCGGAACGGGTGGGCCAGCTGGACGCCCGCAAATTCGCTGGCGGCGACATCGCGGATCAGCTTCAGCTCGGCCTTGGCCGCCGTTGCGACGCTGTCGGCCAGCGACTGGGCAAGGATCAGCTTTTCACCGACCTGCGCCAGCGCCTTTTCATCGGCGGCGACAACCTCGTAAAGGCCGTAGGCAATCCCCTCGCCATAAGCCACGGCGCGGTTTTGCGGAATGGTCCAGGGCGTCGTGGTCCAGATGACGACAGCGCCCTCTAGCCCCGCAATCGGCTGGAACTTGACCCAGATCGTATGGCTGGTGTGGTCGTGATATTCGACCTCGGCCTCGGCCAGCGCGGTTTTCTCGACCGGCGACCACATCACGGGTTTCGAGCCTTGGTAAAGCGTGCCGTTCATCAGCAGCTTCATAAACTCGTCGGCGATGACGGCTTCGGCGTGATAATCCATCGTCAGATAGGGGTCGGCCCAATTGCCGGTGACGCCCAGACGCTTGAATTCCTCGCGCTGGATATCAACCCAGCCCGCAGCAAAGGCGCGGCATTCCTGACGGAAGGCGACGATGTCGATTTCGTCTTTGTTCAGACCCTTGGCGCGATACTGCTCTTCGATCTTCCATTCGATCGGCAGGCCGTGACAGTCCCAACCGGGGACATAGCGCGCGTCAAAGCCCATCATCTGATGGCTGCGCACGATCATATCCTTGATGGTCTTGTTCAGCGCATGGCCAATGTGCAGATGGCCGTTCGCATAGGGAGGGCCGTCATGCAGCACAAAGGGCGTGCGGCCGGGCTTTTCGCGCAGGCGGTCATAGATGCCGATCTCTTCCCAACGGGCCAGCCAGCCCGGCTCGCGCTGGGGCAGCCCTGCGCGCATCGGGAAGTCGGTTTTCGGAAGGTTCAGGCTGTCTTTGTAGTCAGGCGTATCGGCGCACATTTTGGGCGTTCCTGGGAATGCAGAAAAAAGGGAGAGCGGTGCGGATCACCCAGACACCTTTGCCCGACGCCCTGACAGCTCAAGGCGCCGGGCGGATAATTCGCGCAATCGGGGCACGTGCCCCTGATGGTGTGCTGATCTGGCTCATCTTGACCGCGCTTATAGGTTGCGCGGCGGTGTGCGGCAAGGGCCGATCAGCCACGATTGAACAGGCCAGCCAGCGCGCCGCGCAGCAGCGCCCGCACAGCGGGACGCGGGCGAGTGAGAAAGGGCACGGGGCGGCAAACCTCGATTGCCGCGACGCCAACACGCGCCGTCAGCGCGCCGTTGATCACCCCCTCGCCCACGCGGCGCGAGAGCTTGCTGGCAAGCCCGCCGCCCACGACCGAGTCGATCATATCATCGCCGACCGCCACCGCGCCCGTTGCAACCAGATGCGCCAGCACCATGCGCAGCAGCCGCCACGACCCCAGCGCGCCCGCGCGTCCGCCATAAATCTCGGCAATCCGTCGGATCATGCGCAGGTTCGCAGTCAGGGCGGAAATCAGATCGGCCAGCGCCAGCGGCACCACGGCGGTGACGGTTGCGACGGTGCGGGCGGCGGATTGCACCTCGGCTTCGGCGGCGGCATCAAGCGGGGTCAGCACTTCCGCCTCGGCCAGCGCCAGCACGGCGCTGGCGTCCAGCACCTCGGCCTCGCGCTGCTCAAAGCGGGCAAGACCCGCCGAGAGTTCCGCGCGACTGCCGTAAAGGCCGCGCAGCTTGGCCCCAACGGCGCGGGCGGCGGCCAGATCCTCGCCCGCAAGCGCACTGGAGGCGGCGGATTGGATGGCGTCGATCCGACCAAGGCGCAAGATCGCGCGCAGCTCCCGTCCAGCCAGTGCCAGCAGCGCCAGCACGAACAGCCCCAGCAACACCGCGGCGATCGCGCCAAGCACCGGCGCACGCGCCAGCAGGCCCACTGCATAATCCCACGCGGCCAGCGATGCGATGAACCCGATCAGCGCCAGCGCTGATGACCAGAACCATTTGGCAAGGCTAGATGGCCGCCCGGCAAGCGCCGCCATGCGCTGCACTGTCGTCGACTGCAACACACCGTCGTCGATGACGGGCGCAGCGCCGGGGTCGACGTTCAGGTCGCCCTCGCGCTCGAACAGGATCGGGCCTTTCATAGCAGATCTCCGATCAAAAACTCGGCCGCGCGGTCAAGGCGGATATGCGGCAGGCCATCGCCGGGGCGCAGCGACAGCGCGGCGGGGGCGAAATTCATAATGCCATAATCGGCGTCGAGCCATGTCGCATCGCCGCCGCGCGCGGGCGACAGCAGGCGCGCGGGCTCATCGGGCAGATCACCGGGATAAAAGGCGGCTTGGCGGCCGGTATCCAGCAGCTTGCCGCGCACAACGCCAAGGGGGCGGCCGTCATGGGTCACCTCCTCCTCGACCGTGGTGCGCAGCGCGGCGATGGACAGGGCGGATGTTGCGGCACCCGCGAAGGCCGCGCGGTCGCGCGCCTCGCGCAGCAGGCTGTCGGTGATGGCGGTCAGGCGGGCGTGTTGGCTGTGGTGCAGATGGTCGGCCTTGGTGGCGGCGAACAGGATCTTTTCCACGCGCCGCCCCCCGAACAGGCTGCCAAGGAACGCGTTTCGCCCCGGTTTGAAGGCCCCCAGAATATCTGCCATCGCAAGGCGCAAGTCTTCCAGCGCGCGGGGACCGGCATGGATCGCGCCCAGCACATCCATCAGCACGATCTGCCGATCAAGGCGGGCAAAGTGATCGCGAAAGAAGGGCTTCACCACCTGCGCGACATAGGCGTCATAGCGGCGGCGCGCCTCGGCCCCCAGCGATCCGCGTGGATAATCCCCCGCAGGCAGCGGTGCAAAGGTTAGGACGGGCGAGCCCTCTAACTCGCCTGGCAGCAAGAATCGCCCCGGCGTGCAATCGGAATAGCCCGCATCGCGTGCGGCGTTCAGGTAGGTCGCATAAAGCTGCGCCAGATGGCGCAAGACCCCCTCATCCAGCTTTGCGCTGGGATCGATCTGCGCGACGGCGGCCAGATAATCCGCCGCCTGATCGCGGTTGCCTGCACGCGCCAGCGCCGTCGCCGACCAATCGGCATAGGTTTTTTCCAGCAGCCCCAGATCCAGCAGCCATTCACCGGGATAATCGATGATATCCAGATGCACGGTCTGCTCGCCGGTGATGCCTGCCAAAAACCCGCGCGGGCGCACTTTCAGCGACAGGCGCAACTCACTGACGCGGCGGGTGCCCTCGGGCCAATAGGGCGCGGGGGCGGTCAGCGCCATGTAATGGTCTTCATAGGTAAAGCGCGGCACGGTATCGTCGGGCTGCGGTTGCAGATAGGCGGTGCGGATGCGCCCCTCGGCGGCGGCCATCAGCTGCGGCATGCGGCCCCGATCCAGCAGGTTCGACACCAGCGATGTGATGAACACCGTCTTGCCCGCGCGCGACAGGCCCGTGACCCCCAGGCGAATGACACGATCACCCAGCGGCACCCCCAGTTGCCGCATGAAACCGCTGCCAAATCCTGACGCCATATCAGCCTCCTATCCGTCACTGTTAGACATAGTCAGCTTGCCCGGCGTTTCACAGGATTGATTTTTCGCCGCGCGGGGCATATCGGCGGGCCATGCCACGTTATGCTTTACTCGTTGAATATGATGGCCGCCCGTTTTCGGGCTGGCAACGCCAGAGCGAGCTGCCCTCGGTCCAAGGCGCGATCGAGGCTGCGCTGGCAAAACTTGAGCCGCGCGACCACACTATCGCCGCCGCTGGGCGCACCGATACGGGCGTGCATGGCACCGGCCAAGTCGCGCATTGCGATATGGACAAGGACTGGGACCCGTTCCGCCTGTCCGAGGCGCTGAACCATCACCTGCGCCCTGCCCCCGTCGCTATCTTGCGCGCGGCGCGTGTCGCGGACGACTGGCACGCCCGTTTCAGCGCATATGAGCGGCGCTATATCTTTCGCCTGCTGTCCCGCCGCGCGCCTTTGACCGTAGAGAACGGGCAGTTCTGGCGCGTGGGTCACGCATTGGACGCGGATCTGATGCGCGCGGGCGCGGCCCATCTGATCGGGCTGCACGATTTCACCACCTTCCGCTCCTCGATCTGTCAGGCCAAAAGCCCCGTAAAGACGATTGACGAGATTTCGATCACCGAAATCCCCCGCCACGACGGCACCGAATTTCGCTTTTTCCTGCGGGCGCGGTCGTTCCTGCACAATCAGGTGCGATCCATCGTTGGCACGTTGGAACGGGTTGGCGCGGGCGCTTGGCCCCCTGAAAAAGTGGCCGAGGTTCTTGCCGCGCGTGACCGTGCGGCTTGCGGCCCTGTTTGCCCGCCGCAGGGGCTTTATCTGGCTGGCGTCGAATATCCGATAAACCCTTTCATCTGACGCGATAATTTCACGGGCAATTTTCCGCCACAAATGCGGCAAAACGGGCAGACATCCCACAAGAGCATATGGTAACACGTTTACAAATGCCCGAGAGAGGAGCCGCCCGTGCCCGTAAACCGTCCATTCCGCCTCTCGACCTCGGTTCTTGCGCTGTCTTTGCTGGCCGCGCCCTTTGCATTGACGATGGCCGTCGCTCAACAGGTCGATGTGACGGTTGCGGGCGAGGATGAGGGGCTGACCAACGCCGTGCGCGGCGCCTCGCTTAGCCTGTCGCTGACGCAGGACGACGACCCCGAAGCGGCCAGCGCGCCACAAGATTATGTTGCTGCCGCGCGAGCCGATTACCGCCGCATCCTGACCGCGCTTTACGCGCAGGGCTATTATGGTGGCAGTATTTCGATTCGGGTGGACGGGCGCGAGGCCTCGACCATCGCGCCGTTGGATGCGCCGCGCCAGATCAACACCATCGCGATTGATGTGACGCCCGGACCGCTGTTCCGCTTTGGTCAAGCCGCGATTGGCCCGCTGGCCGAAGGCACCGAACTGCCCACAGGTTTCGCCGCGGGCGAGCCTGCGCGCTCGGGCCTTGTCCGCGATGCCGCTGGCCGCGCGCAAACCGCCTGGCGCGAGGCCGGTCACGCCCGCGCCGGGGTTGCGGGGCAGCAGATCACTGCAATCCACGATCAAAGCCGTCTGGACGCCAGTGTTACCATGCGCCCGGGCCCGCGGCTGACCTTTGGCAATCTGACGGTCGCCGGTAACAACCGCGTCCGCACCGACCGGATTTTGCGCATCGCGGGCTATCCCGAAGGGGCGGTCTTCTCGCCCGACGAGCTTGATCGGGTGGCCACCCGCCTGCGCCGCACTGGGGCGTTCCAATCGGTATCGATCACCGAAGCCGAACAGATCGGCCCCGGCGACACCCAACCGATTACCCTGACCCTGAACGAGGCACCGCCGCGTCGTCTGGGCTTTGGCGCGGAAATCTCGTCCGATGACGGTTTGGCGCTGTCGACCTATTGGATGCATCGCAACCTGCTGAAAGGGGCCGAGAACCTGCGCTTTGACGCCGGGATCAGCGGTATCAATGGCAGTGACGGCGGGCCGGATTACAACCTAGGTGTCACTTTTCGCCGCCCCGGTTTCTTCAACCACAACAACGAGCTGACCCTGAATGCGGAAATCAAGCGCGAGGACGAGGCGGAATATCTGCTGGATCAGTTCACCACCAGCGCGCTGGTGACCCGCTATATTTTTGACAACCTCTCGGTCACGGGCGGTATCGGCTATCTGACCGCGCGCGAGGAAAATGCCTTTGAAACCCGCCGCTATTCGCTGATCACGCTGCCGATCACCGGCACGCTGGACAATCGCGACAATGCGCTGAACGCGCGTTCAGGCTGGTATCTTAATCTCGATATCACCCCCTTTGTCGGTCTGGATGATATCGACAGTGGCGTGCGCGTTTACGGCGATGCACGCTATTACCACGGCTTTGGCGACCGCTTTACGGTCGCGGCGCGCGGGCAGTTCGGCTCGGTCGTCGGGCCGGATCTGCTGGATACGCCCGCCGACTTCCTGTTCTGGTCGGGCGGCGGCGGCACGGTGCGCGGTCAAAGCTATCGCTCGCTGGGGATTCCCGTCTCGCGCGGCGGCGTGGATTACGAGGTTGGCGGCGCCAGCTTTGTCGGCGCGCAGCTAGAGGCGCGCTTTGACATGACCGATAGCCTCAGCCTTGTCGGCTTTTACGATGCCGCAATGATCGGCGCAGATGCGCTGCCCGAGGATGGCGATCCATGGCATGCGGGTACCGGGATTGGCATTCGCTATAATACACCCATCGGCCCGATCCGGCTGGATGTCGGCACGCCCGCAAATGGCGATGATTTTGCAAAATCCGTGCAGGTTTATATCGGTATCGGTCAGGCGTTCTAAGGGGATAAAACTATGAAAAGACATCACCTTATCGCCGCGTTCCTGGGCACATCCGCCGTGCTGGCGCTGACCAGCGGCCTTTACGCGCAGACCGCAGAACAAGACCGCGATCCGGGATTTCTGGCCGGGCTGATCGAAAACAGCCTGTCGGGTGCGGGCCGCAATGTGCAGATTGACGGCTTTCGCGGCCTGCTGTCCTCGCGCGCAACGATCGAACGGATCACCATCGCCGATGACGATGGCGTCTGGCTGATCGCCGAGGATCTGGTCATGGACTGGAACCGCGGCGCGCTGTTTCAGGGCCGCCTTGCGGTGAACGAACTGGGCGCGGCGCGTGTCGCCGTGCTGCGCGCACCGGTGAACAACGACCCCGGCGCCGCCCCCTCGCCCGAGGCCGCGCCGTTTTCGCTGCCCGATCTGCCCGTCTCGGTCGAGGTTGGCAGCCTGAACCTTGAACGGATCGAACTGGGCGACAGCTTTCTGGGCGAGGAGATTATCGCCAGCCTGACGGGCGATGCATCGCTGTCAGGCGGCGCGGGCGATGTCCGTATCGACGCCTATCTGCTGGAAACGCGTCAGGGGTCCTTGCAACTGTCGGGCAGCTATTCCAATGCCACGCGCCAGTTGATGATGAACCTGCATCTGCAAGAGCCCGAGGGCGGCATTCTGGCCGATCTGGCGAATCTGCCGGGCGCGCCTTCGGTGGATCTGCAACTGGCGGGCACCGGCCCGATCGATAATTACAGTGCCGATCTGACCCTTGCGACGGCGGGGGTCGAACGCATCAGCGGCACTGGCGGCGTGCAGACCGTCACTGCCGAGGACGGATCTGAGGTCGGCCAGCAATTCGCGCTGGATATCACGGGCGATATGACCGCGCTGCTGCCGGCTGATTATCATGATTTCTTTGGTCAGCAGTCGACCATTTCTGCGCAGGGCACGCGTCTTGCGGCGGGTGGCTTCTCACTGCCGCAGCTTGCGATCAAGACCCGCGCGTTCGACCTGCAAGGCAATGCCGAGATTGACGCCACCGGCTGGCCCAGCAGCTTTGCCCTGCGCGGGATTATCGCGGATGTGGATGGCCCCGTCGTGCTGCCTGCAGGCGAAGGCGTCACCTTGGGACGTGCAGATCTGGATATCAGCTTTGACGCGGCAACGGGCGATCGTTGGACGGCAGATGTCAGCGTCACCGACCTTGATACCCCCACCGCGCGCATTCCCGCCATCATCCTGACCGGCGGCGGCGTCATCGATCCAGCAGGCGGCGGCACCAGCTTTACCGCCGATCTGGATTATGCCGCCAGCGGCGTGCAAACGAATGACCCCGCGCTGAACGAGGCGCTGGGTGACACGATTTCGGGTCGCCTTGCGCTGATCGGCGCGGCGGATCAGCCCTTCCGGATCGAAAGCTTTAGCGTCAACGGCCCCGGCATCACTGCCGATCTGACGGGCGAAGTTGATCTGCGCGAAAGCCTGGTTGCCGATGCGCAACTGTCGTTGCAGGCCGAGGATCTGAGCCGCTTTGCCGCGCTTGCGGGCCTTGACCTGGGTGGCGGCGCGGATTTGACGATTGACGCGCGTTATGTTGCCGCTGATCTTGCGACCAATGTCACCATCACCGGCACGACCACAGATCTGCGCACCGGCATTGCCGAGATTGACCCCCTGCTGGCAGGTCAGTCGCAGCTGTTGATCGAGGCCGCGCGCGACACCGCTGGCACCCGCATTCCGCGCCTCGAGATTACCGGCCCGCAATTGTCGGCGACCGGTCAGGCCAATGTCACATCAGGTGCCAGCAGCGCCTCGGTCGAGGCGCGTCTGAACGATCTTGGCCTTGTGATCGACGGCATCACCGGCCCCGCACTGGTGAACCTGTCCGGTATGCGCACGGCGGATGGGGCCGTGAATGCCCGCGCCAGCGGATCAGTGCCGGGCGGTAATCTGACCTTTACCGGCGCCTTGCCCGCCAATAGCGATACGGTGCAGATCAACCTGACGGCGGATCTGTCGGATGTTGCGCCCTATGCCGCGCGGTTCGGGCAAACTGTATCGGGTGGCGGACGGATCAGCGTGCAGGGCACGGCGACGACCGATGGCAGCCGCGCCGATCTGATGCTGGATATCGGCACCAACAGCGTTGCCATCGGCAATCCCCAGATCGATCCGCTGTTGGTCGGCAGCGGCACGCTGACGGGCCGCATCCTGCGCTCGGACATCAATACCGTCGCACTGCAAGACATCGCGGTGAACCTGCCCGTCACCAGCGCTACGCTTGCAGGCACGATCACCAATCTGATGAGCGATCCGGCATTCGAAGGTGATATCCGTGCAAATGTCCCCGATCTTGCGCCGTTTTCGGGCCTTGCGGGGCAGAGCTTGCGCGGTGGCGCATCCGCGACGATTTCGGGCCGCGCGCTGGCCTCCGCCGCCGGGTTCGATCTGAACCTGTCGGCACAGGCGGTCGATGTTGATCCGGGCATTCCTGCCGTCGCGAACCTATTGCGCGGCACCGGTACGATCAGCGGGCGGGCTGTGCGCGGCGATCAGGGCGGGCTGGAGCTGAGCGGCGTGAACGTCGCCTTTCCGAACTTTACGATCACCGGCAATCTGTCGGGCGCAGGCAGCGCTGGCACCGCAAATTTCGATGCACGCCTTGCAAATATCGGCCTGTTCACCCCGGAATTCTCGGGCCCTGTGACAGCCACTGGCACTGCCGCGCTGAACGAGGCCGGCCAGTGGGTGATCAACACCAGCGCCCAAGGTCCGGGCAATACCACCGCGACGCTGACCGGATCGGTGACGCCCTCTGGCCCGGTGAACCTGCAACTGCGCGGCGACGCACCGCTGAGCTTTGCAAACGGTTTTATTGATCCGATGCGCCTTGATGGCCGCGCCGCCTTTGATCTGGCGGTGAACGGCGCGCCCGCGCTGGAAAATGTCTCGGGTCAGGTGCGTTTGTCGAACGGTCGCCTTGCGGTGCCTGCGGCCTCGCAGTCGCTGAATGATATCGGCGGCACCATCACCCTCTCGGGCGGGCGGACGCAGATTGATATGAGCGCGGGTGTCGATGACGGCGGCCGCTTTGTCCTGACCGGGCCAGTGACGCTGGCCGCGCCCTATAACGGCGATCTGGTGTTGGATCTGCAGGGCGTATCACGGCGCGACCCGCTGCTGTATAGCACATCGGCCTCGGGGCGGATCACCATGCGCGGCCCACTGGCGGGCGGCGCGACGATCGCCGGGCTGATCGACCTTGGCCCGACCGAGGTGCAGGTGCCCTCGTCTTCCGTGGGCGCGCTGGGAAGCCTGCCAGAGGTGCAGCATATCGGTGCGATGGCCGCTGTACGCCAAACGCTAGAGCGTGCGGGCCTGTCGCTTTCGGGCGGCGAGGCGGGCGCCAGCAGTGGCGGCGGTGGCGGCGGGGCCGCCTATCCGCTGGATGTCACGGTGCGGGCGCCGGGGCGCATTTTCATCCGTGGCCGCGGCCTGGATGCGGAACTCGGCGGCGAGCTGCGCGTGACCGGCACCACGGCGAATATCATCCCATCGGGCCAATTCTCGCTGGTGCGTGGCCGTCTGTCGATCCTGCAACAACGCTTTGATCTAACTGAAGGTTCGGTGACACTTGAGGGGGACTTCAACCCCGTCCTACGCCTTGTTGCGCAGACCCAGACCAGCAGTGGCACGGTGGTCGATGTAACGGTCGAGGGCTCGATCTCCGAGCCGACCGTGACCTTCTCGTCTTCGCCGCAATTGCCGCAGGACGAGGTGATCGCCCAACTGCTGTTTGGCCGCGACCTCTCCTCGCTCTCCGCATTCCAAGCGGTGCAACTGGCCGCAGCGGTCGGCACGCTGATGGGCGTCGGCGGCGGCGGTATTGTCGAGGATCTGCGCGCAGGTGCGGGTCTGGATGATCTGGACTTTACCCAAGACGACGAAGGCAATGCCGCCGTGCGCGCCGGTAAGTATCTGTCGGACAACATTTATACCGACGTAACGGTCGGATCGAATGAAACCACGATCAACCTGAACCTAGAGCTGACCGACGAGGTCACCGTGAAAGGCAGCGCCAGCAGCGGCGGCGATACCGGCCTCGGCATTTTCTACGAACGGGATTACTAATCGGCTTTACCCATCCTTAACCATCTCTCGCCACCCTAGCCCAAAGGGGGCGAAAGATGGCGGATGATCCGGTTGAATGGCTGCAACTCTACCGCTCGCGCCGGGTTGGCGCGGCGACGTTTTGGCGGCTGCTGCGCACGCATGGCAGCGCAGGCGCCGCACTGGCGGCCCTGCCTGAAATGGCGGCGGCGGCGGGGTTACCGATTACGCGATCTGTCCCGTTGGGGTCGCGCGGGCGGAACTGCGGGCCGGCGCACGGGCGGGCGCGCGGCTGATCTTGGGCAATGACCCCGACTATCCATTGCATTTACGCGGCATCCCTGACGCCCCGCCCGTTCTATGGGCGCTGGGGGATATAGCGCTGCTGCGAAAGCCTGCTGTTGCGCTGATCGGGGCGCGTAATGCCTCATCACTGGGCATCAGAATGGCGGCGCAACTGGCGGGTGATCTGGGCGCCGCCGGGCTGGCCGTTGTATCGGGCCTTGCGCGCGGCATCGACGCGGCGGCCCATCGTGCGGCGCTGTCCACCGGCACGATTGCGGTGCTGGGCACCGGCATCGACCGCAGTTATCCGAATGAGAATACCGCGCTGGCGCGCGAGATTGCGGCGCAGGGACTGCTGCTGTCGGAACTGCCACCGGGGGCGGAGGCACAGGCGCGCCACTTTCCCGCGCGCAACCGTATCGTCTCGGGCCTGTCGCGCGCGGTGGTGGTGGTCGAGGCTGCCGTGAAATCGGGCAGCCTGCTGACCGCGCGCGACGCGCTGGATCAGGGGCGCGATGTGATGGCGGTGCCGGGCCATCCGCTGGACGCGCGCGCAGGCGGCTGCAACCTGTTGCTGCGCGACGGGGCGCTGCTGGTGCGCGATGCGCATGATGTGCGCGAGGCGCTATCCATAGATGCCCCGCCGCCGCAGGCCGCGCTGGCGCTGTCTGCGCCGTTGTCGCTTGCCGATCCCAGTGCCAGAATTCTTGCCCAAATCAGCGCCAGCCCGGTGCCGGAACATGTGCTGCGCGACACGCTGGGAATTGATGCACGTAGCCTGTCATTGGCCCTGATTGACCTTGAACTTGACGGTGCAATTCATCGTCCAAGCAGCGGGCTAGTTGCGCTTGGGCGGCAGCGCGCCTAACTATCGGGTGAGGAAAGCGATGCGCCCCCTTGCGCCAAAGCGCAAAATGCCACAAGCGGGGGATGTGCTTCTGCTGTAAACTGAGAAGGTTAATCATGCCCGTTGTCGTTGTTGAATCCCCTGCAAAGGCAAAGACGATCAACAAATATCTCGGGTCTGATTATCAGGTACTGGCCTCGTACGGCCATGTGCGCGATTTGCCGCCCAAGGATGGCTCGGTCGATACCGACGAAGACTTCGCCATGACATGGGAGGTCGATGCCAACAGCAAAAAGCATATCAAAGCGATTGCCGATGCGTTGAAGGCCGACCCGAACCTGATCCTCGCCACCGACCCGGACAGAGAGGGCGAGGCGATTTCATGGCATCTGGTCGAGGCGCTGACCGATCGCAAAGCGATTAAAAAGGACACACCGGTCAGCCGCGTCGTGTTCAACGCCATCACCAAATCCGCCGTCACCGAGGCGATGCAAAACCCCCGTCAGGTCGATGCGCCGCTGGTCGAGGCTTATTTGGCCCGCCGCGCGCTGGACTATTTGGTGGGATTCAAACTGTCGCCCGTCCTGTGGCGCAAACTGCCCGGCGCGAAATCGGCCGGCCGTGTGCAATCGGTCTGCCTGCGGGTCATCGTCGACCGCGAGGTCGAGATTGAGGCTTTCCGCGCGCAGGAATATTGGACCGTCGCCGCCGAGATCGAGACACCGCGCGGCCAGATCTTTACCGCGCGTCTGGTGACGCTGGGCGGCAAAAAGCTAGATAAATTCGACCTCGGCAATCAGGTTGCCGCCGAGATGGCCGTACAGGCGGTCACCTCGCGCGCGCTATCGGTGCAAGGGGTCGAGGCGAAACCCGCGCAGCGCCATCCCTCGGCACCGTTCATGACCTCGACGCTGCAGCAAGAGGCCAGTCGTAAATTCGGCATGGGCGCCAAGGCCACCATGTCTGCCGCGCAGCGCCTGTATGAGGCCGGGCTGATCACCTATATGCGAACCGATGGGATCGACATGGCACCCGAGGCCGTGATGGCTGCGCGCGATGCGATCCGTGATAAATTCGGTGCCGATTACCTGCCCGCCAGCCCGCGCATGTACAAAAACAAGGCCAAGAACGCCCAAGAAGCCCACGAATGTATCCGCCCGACCGATATGACGCGCGGCGTAGAGCAGCAAAAGATCGTGGATGCCGATCAGCGCAAACTCTATGATCTGATCTATAAACGCACGATTGCCAGCCAAATGGCCGCGGCGCGACTGGAACGCACGACGGTCGATATCGGCGCGGCGGATGGTCAAGTTGGTCTGCGTGCAACGGGCCAAGTCGTGCTGTTTGACGGCTTTCTTGCCATCTATGAAGAGGGCCGCGACGACAGTACCGACGAGGACGAAGGCCGCCTGCCCCAGATGATGCAGGGCGAGGCGCTGAAAAAGCTGGCCGTGACCCCCGATCAGCATTTCACCCAGCCGCCGCCCCGCTATACCGAGGCGACACTGGTGAAGCGCATGGAAGAGCTGGGCATTGGCCGCCCCTCGACCTATGCCTCGATCGTGACCACGATTCAGGATCGCGGCTATGTCCAAAAGGATAAGAACCGCCTGATTCCGCAGGATAAAGGCCGCCTGGTTACCGCTTTCCTTGAAAATTACTTCCCGCGTTATGTCGAATATGACTTTACCGCCGGGCTCGAGGATCAGCTGGACAAGGTCTCGGCCGGGGATGCCGATTACAAGGATGTGTTGCGACAGTTCTGGCGCGACTTTTCCGCGGCGCTGAACGAGACGTCCGAGCTGCGCATCACCGATGTGCTTGAAAAGCTGAACGAAGTCCTCTCGCCGATCATGTTCCCGCCAAAGCCGGACGGGTCGGACCCGCGCGCCTGCCCCAATTGCGGCAATGGGCATCTGTCCATGCGCACTGCACGTTCGGGCGGCGCGTTTATCGGCTGTTCGAACTATCCCGAATGCCGCTTTACCCGCCCGTTTGGCCCGCCCGAGCTGGCCGAGGGCGCGATCGGCCCCGATGGTCGTCTGCTGGGCCATGACGAAGGCGATCCGATCACGCTGCGTGACGGCCGTTTTGGCCCCTATGTCCAGCGCGGCGAGGCGACCGAGGAGGTGCCAAAGCCGCCCCGTGCCAGCCTGCCGAAAACCTGGTCCCCGGACGAGGTCACGTTGGAACGCGCCGTTTCCCTGCTGAACCTGCCCCGTCCGGTGGGTCCGCACCCCGAGGATGGCGTGCTGATCGAGGCGGGTCTGGGGCGCTTTGGCCCGTTCATCAAACATGGCTCGACCTATGCCAATCTGAAAAGCATCGATGAGGTGTTCGAGATCGGCATGAACCACGCGGTCGAGCTGCTGGCGCAAAAGCTGGCGGGTGGTCGCGGGCGTACGGCAGTGGCCAAGCCCTTGAAAGAGCTGGGCGATCATCCTGATGGCGGCGCGATTACTGTGATGCCAGGTCGCTATGGCCCCTATGTGAAATGGGAGAAGGTCAACGCGACCATTCCCAAAGATATCGAGCCCGAGGCCCTGACCATCGAGCAAGCGTTGGAGCTGATCACGGCAAAAGCGGGCAAGAAACCTGCGAAAAAGCCCGCCAAAAAGGCCGCAACGGCCAAGGCCGCGACCACAAAAGCGAAAGCCGCGCCAAAAGCAAAGACGACCAAGGCCAAGGCCGCAAGCGCCGATCCGGCAAAGCCGAAACGCAAAACAGCCAAAGCCGCGCCGGACGTGGTCGAGGATGAAGCCTAACATCAGGCCCCGGATCGAAAGATCCGGGGCTTTTGTTTAAAATTCGACGAACTTTCCTGCCAAATCACCGCGCAATTTTGATTTTGGTGGTGTGAACGCCACCGGTTTTACCTTTGACGGCGTGAACGCCACCGGCGGGCCGCCTTGCGGCCTGATCTGCGCCACAGCGGGCGGCGTTGTCATCCGAAAAATCGACAGCTCGCGCAGCAAATCATCCGCGCGGCTATGCAGCGTATGCGCCGCGGCGCTTGACTGTTCGGCCACTGCAGCGTTTTGCTGGGTGACCTGATCCAGTTGATGCACGCCGGCATTCACCTCGGCCAGCCCAGCGGATTGTTCATCCGCAGCAGAGGCGATGCTGCTGATTTGGCTAGAGACCTCGCCCGCTTTTGCCAGAATCTGCGTCAGGCTGTCGCCGGTGCGATTGACGAGAGCCGCGCCCGATTGCACCTGCCCCGCACTTTGCGAAATCAGGGATTTGATCTCGCGCGCCGAACTGGAGGCGCGCTGCGCGAGGCTGCGCACCTCGGATGCGACGACGGCAAAGCCGCGCCCGGCCTCGCCCGCACGGGCCGCCTCGACACCAGCGTTCAGCGCCAACAGGTTGGTCTGAAACGCAATATCGTCAATGACTCCAATAATCCGCGTGATCTGCGCGGATGATTTTTCAATCGCGCGCATCGCCTGCACGGCCTCTTGTACGACGCTTGCGCCGGTTTCGGCGATCGCATGATTCGCGTGGCTGGCCTTTTCGGCGGCACGGGCAAAAATCGCGGTCGACCGGACGCTTTCCGTCAGCTGATTGAGCGCCGCGGCAGATTGCTCGAGCGTTGCAGCCTGGGTTTCAGCGCGCCGCGCCAGATCCTGGGCGGCGGCTGTGATCTCTTCAGAGCCACCACGCACCTGCTGCGCGACATCGCCAATGCGCTGCATTGTGCCATTTAGGATCTCGAGAACGCGATTATAGGCGGCACGCAGATCTTCATAGGCGGCAGGAAACGGGTTGTCGGCTGGACTGGGAATGGGCTGCGCAAGCTGGCCTGCGGCCAATCGCGACAGGCCCGCGCCGATCTCTCGCACCACATGTGACTGTATGCGGGCATTATCCTCGATCCTTGCGGTGTTTTCTTGTTCGGTAAAGCGACGCCTTGCCTCATCGCGCTGATGTTGCAACGCATTTTCCTTGAAAATGGCAAGCGCCCGGCTCATCTGACCAAGCTCGCTGCGGCCCGTGGTTGCCGCAATTTCAACCCGCAGGTCACCTGCCGCGAGCCGCGTGGTTTGTCCCAAAAGCGCGCGCAACTGCCGCGATAGGCCGAACGATAGCGCGGTTGCAATCGCGATGCCGATCGCGATGGAAATCACCGCGCCCCACATGATCTCGGTGATCGTTGCTGTGATCAGATGGGCGCCACGCGCGTCATCTATCGCAGCGGCGAGCGCGCGCAGATGCAGCCAGTTCAGCACCGCAACGCCTGCCATGATCGTCAAAATTGCAGCAAAGCCCAGCGCGATCAAAGGTGCTATCTTTATGTTTTTCATCGCATTCTCTCACTTGAAGATCAGAATAGCTCAATCGCGCCAGCCCGCGGCCGGCTGGGCGTTTCGTCTAGGGGTGGCGCGTCGCCGCGCAAATGCAGCACCTGCGCCCGCCCGCTCGCAGGCCAAAACCGGATGCGACGCGCACAATCGCCGCCCAGATCCGCGCCGATCACCGGCACCCCTTCGGCCTGCAAAAACTGACGCGCGGCCTCGGCATTGCGCTGACCGATATCGGACAGGCCCGCCAGCATCCGCGCGCCGCCAAACAGCTTGGCCTGCAGGCTTCCGCGCTGCGCGCCGCGCCGCAATAAGCTGTTCACCAGAACCTCCATCGCGGCTGCCGCATAGCGGTTATCACCGGAGGAGCGGCCGGCGTCGGGCAGCAAGAAGTGGTTCATCCCGCCAATGCCGCGCTGAACATCGAACAGACAGGCCGAGACGCAAGACCCCAGCACCGTGGTCACCATCATCATCGGATCATCGGAAATCGCACAATCGCCCTGCACGACATGGATGGTTTTGTTTTGCACCAGTGTCATGCGTAGCTGCCCCGCACGCTTATGGCAGTTGGCCCTGTGGCGGGACGCAATAGCGCGGGGCCGATGCGGGCCAGCGGCAACACCTGTTGCACACCGCCGCGTTCAATCGCCATGCGCGGCATACCCCAGACAACAGATGTCTCGCGATCTTGCGCGATCGTATGGGCGCCCGCCGCGTGCAAGGCACACATGCCATCAGCGCCATCTGCCCCCATCCCTGTCAGCAAAGCCGCACTAATATCAATATGTTGCGCAATATTTGCGCCGTCGCGAAACAGCAGGTCCACCGCAGGTCTGTGCCCCGCAACCGGATCGCCGACGATCAAGCGGCTGCGTAACATTCCCCCATGATAGCTGACCCCCAGATGCCGATCAGAGCGCGCCGCGATATGGATCGCGCCATGGTGCAGCACCTGCCCCTCTTGCGCGAGATGCACCTTTGGTTGCAGCAGTTGATCGAGCCGCCGGACCAACCCTTCGACAAAGCCATCGCGGATGTGCTGGACGATCAAAACCGGCGGACAATCGGGCGGAAAGGTCCGCAGGACTTGCTCGAGCGCGGCGATGCCCCCGGTGGATGCGCCGATAAGGATAAGCGATCGCGCCGATTGCAGCACAGGCGTCGGCCCCTTTGGAACGGCGGACAAAAGCTGCGCGGTGGTTACATCTGGGCCATAGATCACAAGCTCGGCTGCGATCACCTGCTGTACAAGGGCGTCCCGCCCTTGCACATCGGCGGCAACCGCCACCCAATTGGGACGATACGCCTGCAAAAGCAGCCGCGCCTCAGCCTCGCTTTTGGCGCCGATCACCCGCAGATCCGGGCGCGCCAACAGACAGGTCCGGACAAGATGGTGGCGACGCAATCCATCAAAATCAACGATCAACAAAACCGGCTCGGCCAATGGGGCACTCCTCATGCAATGCCCAAAGGCTGGCGGCAAATCGTTAAAAAAGGCTCTGCGCGCCCGGCAGGTCGCAGCAACGGATTGTTAAACGCTGACTGCTAGCGATTCGGGGACATGCCACCGCAGCCCGAAGGGACAAGTTCGCGTGACACTCATCGCTTTGCCGGAAACCATTGACCGCTCGGCCGCGCGGGCGCTGGCCGACCACATTTTGCAGCATCGCGGCGGCCCCGTGCAGTTGGATGCCGGGGCCGTCACTCGGATTGGCGGATTGGGCGCCGAAGTGCTGCTGGCGGCGCAGCGGCAATGGCAGGTCGACGGGCAGGATTTGCAGATCATCAATTGGACGCCCGCCGGCATTGCCGCGCTGGCGCTGCTGGGGGCCGAGGTGCTGCAATGACCCGCATTCTGGCGATTGACGATTCGCCCACCATTCGCAGCCTTGTGGCACGCGCCCTGCGCGGCGCGGGGTTCGAGGTCTATTTGGCCGCCGACGGGGTCGAGGGTGTGGGCACATTGATGGATGCCGACCCTGCGCTGATCATCACCGATGTGAATATGCCACGCATGGACGGCTTTGGCGTGATCGAGGCTGTGCGGGCCAGCAAATCCCATGCCGATGTTCCGATTCTGGTGCTGACCACTGAAAGCGGCGACGATCTAAAGGCCCGCGCCCGCAGCGCAGGGGCTACGGGCTGGCTGGTGAAACCATTCGAGGATGACAGGCTGATCGCCGTCATTCACCGCGTGCTGGGACGCTAAGGCCATGGCGGATATGGACGAATTACGCAGTCTTTTCTTTGTCGAATGTGACGAGCTGATGGACAGCCTCGCCGCCGGGCTGCGCCAGATGGAGGCTCCCGGCCATGATAAGGAAACGGTGCACGCCGTTTTTCGCGCCGTGCATTCGATCAAGGGCGGCGCAGCGGCCTTTGGCCTGAGCACCTTGGTCACATTCGCGCATAGGTTCGAAACGGCGCTGGATCTGATCCGCAGCGATCAACGCGCGGCCGATGGACAGGTACTGCCGGTGATGCACCGCTCGGCCGATTGTCTGAGCGACCTGATCACCGCCGCGCAGCATGACGCCCCGCATGACGCGGCGCGGATCGCCGCACTTTTGGCCGAGCTCGACCTGCTGATCGGCACGAAACCCGCGGCGGATCAGACAGGTTTCGTGCCGATCACGCTGGATCTGGCACCCTTCGAAGATATGCCAAGCGGCTATCTGATCCGTTTCACGCCGGACGCAGCCTTTTACCGGTCGGGAAACGATCCATACGCACTGCTGACAGCGCTGAGGCGTTTGGGGCACACAAATACGCTGGTGATTCAGGATGATCTGCCCCCGCTATCGGACTGGAGCGCTGATCAACCAAAGCTGTGCTGGCAGGTCACTCTGACGGGCGATATCGCCCGCGCCGATATCGATACGGTCTTTGAATTTGTTGAAGATTGCGCGGCACTGCAGATCACCCCCCTGCAAGGCGACACCGCATTCGCCCCCATCAGTATCGCGCTAGAGCCGCTGGCCATCGCACCATCACAGCCCGAGACAGCGAAGCCCGCGCCCGAAGCCAGCGCAACCATTCGCGTCAGCCTAGAACGGGTCGACCGGCTGATGAATATGATCGGCGAGTTGGTCATCAAGGAGGCCATGCTCTCTCGCGTCATCCAAACTGCGGGCCTTGCGCAGGATCTGGACGTCACGGCGGGATTGGATGCGATCCGGCAATTGGCGGGCGATATTCAGGAAAGCGTTATGGCGATCCGCGCCCAGCCCCTGAAACTGGTGTTTCAACGCATGCACCGCATCCTGCGCGAGGCGGCAGATGCCACCGGAAAACCCGTGCAACTGATCACCCTTGGCGAGCAGACCGAGGTGGACAAGACCATGATCGAACGTCTGATGGACCCGCTGACCCACATGATCCGCAACGCCGTCGATCACGGGCTTGAGGATGAGGTGACGCGGCAGCGGCGCGGAAAGCCGCCGCAGGGCACGATCACCCTGTCCGCCGCGCATCGCTCGGGCCGGGTGCAGATCGAGGTGGCGGATGATGGCGGCGGCATTGACCGCGTGCGGGTACGCCAAATCGCCGAGGATCGCGGCCTGATCAGCCCCGGCACCCAGCTTACCCCGACCGAGATCGATCAGCTGCTGTTCCTGCCGGGTTTTTCGTCAAAGGCCGAGGTCTCGGCGATATCAGGGCGCGGGGTCGGGCTTGACGTTGTACGGCGCGAAATTATGGCGCTGGGGGGACGCGTGATGATCACCTCGACCGAGGGGCACGGCACCACTTTCGCGATCACCTTGCCGCTGACCCTCGCGGTGCTCGAGGGGATGCTGGTGCAGCTTGGCGCCCAGACAATGGTGCTGCCGATTACATCTGTACAAGAAACCCTGCGCCCGACTGCAGCCGAGCTGCACCATTTGGGGCAAAGCGGTCGGATGATTTCAAACCGTGGCGACCTGATCCCGATTATCAGTTTAGGCGCCGAATTTGGCCACCCTGAACCCGCCCGTCCGCTGACACAGGGCGTACTGATCATTGTGGAAACCGACACCCACAAGCGCGCCGCGCTGCATGTCGATGGCATTATTGACCAGCGCCAGGTCGTCATCAAAAGCATCGAGGAAAACTATGGCCGCGTCGCCGGTGTCTCAGCCGCGACCATCTTGGGCGATGGCAAAATCGCCCTGATTATAGACCCCGAAGAGGTCGTCTTGGCCGCCGCCAGCGACCGCACCCGCACCCTAGCCGCGAGCGCTTGAGCATGATTACCTCTATTGCCCCTAATTCTGCCGGTAAAAGTGATGTGGTCGCCTTTAAACTGGCGGATCAAGATTTCTGTATCGACATCGGCCTTGTGCGCGAAATTCGCGGCTGGGCGCCTGCAACGCTGCTGCCCCACGCGCCCGATTACATCAAAGGCGTGATCAATCTGCGCGGCGCGGTTGTCGCGGTGGTTGATCTGGCCGCGCGTCTTGGCTTTGGGCCCACCGCCCCCTCAGATCGCCACGTCATCATCATCGTGCTGTATGAGGGGCGCGTCGTCGGCCTGCTGGCGGAACTCGTGTCCGATATCGTGACGCTGGACGAGGCGCAGATGCGCGCTGTACCCGATATCGCGTCGGACCCCTCGCGCGAGTTTCTGTCCGGCATGGCGACATTCGATGATGGCCGCATTTTACGCAAGATTGACCTGGCGCAGCTGCTGCCGCGCACAGCGGGGGTCTAGGCGATGATTGGCACAATGCCCGTAATGAGCCCCGATCAATTCGGCAAGCTGGCGAAAATCGTCCACAATGATACTGGCATCGTCCTGTCCGCAGCGAAGCAAGGCCTGCTGGTGGCGCGGCTGACCAAACGCCTGCGCGCGCTGAATATCGCGGATTTCGCCGCCTATTGCCGGTATTTAGATAGCGACAGCGGCCTGGCCGAGCGGCAAAATTTGCTATCGGCGATCACCACGAATGTGACCGCCTTTTTCCGCGAGGAGCATCACTTCACCGCGCTTGCCCGCGACGTGTTGCCCCCGCTGATGGCCCGCGCCCGTGCAGGTGGCCGCGTCCGGCTGTGGTCGGCGGCCTGCTCGACCGGCGAGGAGCCCTATTCCATCGCCATGACCGTGCTGGATGCCTTTCCCGAGGCTGCGCGCCACGATCTGCTGATCCTTGCGACGGATATCGACCCGCAGGTGGTCGCCGCGGCCGAAGGTGGTGTATACACGCGCGATGCGATCACCCCCATCGGCGCGCCCCGGCTGCGCAAATATTTCGATGAAACCACCACCGGCTTTCAGGTAAAGCCCGTGATATCGGCGATCATGCGGTTTGGTACGCTGAACCTGCACCAACCCTGGCCCTTCAAAGGCGGGTTTGATGTCATTTTTTGCCGGAATGTCGTGATCTATTTCGACAGCGAGATGCGGCGCAGCCTGTGGCAGCGCTTTGCCGACGGCATCACGCCGGGCGGCACCTTGTTCATCGGTCATTCCGAACGGGTCGACGGCCCCGCCGCCCCACATTTCCAGATCAGCGGCGCGACGCAATATCGGCGCACAGCAGCCGCCCATTGATTGAAAAGGACAGTCTATGCCATTGAAATCAAGTCTTCATGTCATGGTGGTCGACGATATGACCGTCAGCCGGGCGCTGATCGAACAGGCGCTGGATTGGGCCGGTATCACCAAGGTCCAATATGAGGCGAATGGCGAAAAGGCCCTGCGCCGCCTTGTGGCCGCGCCGGTACATCTGGTGATTTCGGATTATAATATGCCCGGTATGGATGGGTTAGAGCTGCTTGAGGGACTGCGGGCCAACCGCTCGACCCAGCGGATCGGGTTCATCCTGATCACCGGCACCGCCAGTAAAGAGCTGATCGACCGCGGCCGTGCGGCGGGCATGAATAATTTCATCGCCAAGCCTTTCACCAAAGAGGCTTTGCTGCACTGCATCGAGGCCGTCACAGGAAAACTGCAATGAACCGTGAAGACATCGCCCCCGTCCTGCGCCGTGCCGCGATCGAGGCGGACGGTCTGGCCCGTGACCTGCGCGCGCTAGATGCCGATATCGGGCAGCTTTTGGCGCAGCTTGGGCCGGAATATGACAGCGACATCCATGCCGCTGACCTGATCCGGCAGACGGCCAGCGGGCTGGCCAGCTTTTTGCGCGATCTGGCCGCGACCACGGGCAAGGACGGGGCCTGCGATGCTGTCAGCGCGGTGCAGAACCTGACGATGCGGGCGCAGGCGGCGCGGCTTTCAGGAACCGCCCGGCCCGCTATGCCCGCCAAAAGCGAATGCGATTTGTGGCTGGACTGATTATTCCACCGTCACAGATTTCGCCAGATTGCGGGGCTGATCCACATCCGTACCCTTGGCGATGGCCGTGTGATAGGCCAGCAATTGCGCCGGTATCGCATATAGAATGGGGGCCCAGACTGGCGCGACGCTGGGCATGGCCAAGCTGTGCCAAACGCCGGCACCGGCCTCGGCAATTCCCTCGGCATCGCTGATCAGCAGCACCTTGCCATGGCGGGCCATGACCTCTTGCATATTCGAGACGGTCTTGTCGAACAGCGCGTCGCGCGGGGCCATGACGACCACCGGCACATCGGCATCAATCAGGGCGATCGGCCCATGCTTTAGTTCACCTGATGCATAAGCTTCGGCATGAATATAGCTGATTTCTTTCAATTTAAGCGCGGCCTCTAGCGCCAATGGATACATCGCGCCGCGCCCCAGAAACAATACATCGCGCGCTTGGGCCAGTTGCCGTGCGATCGGTGCAATAGCCTCAAGTCCCGTCAGGCTTGCATTGATCAGCCCCGGCACCAGCCGCAGATCAGCAGCCAGCGCCGCGATCTCATCCGCGCTTTGTGCCCCCCGTTGCAGCGCCGCCTGCAGCGCCATCGCCGCAAGCACCGAGAGTTGGCAGGTAAACGCCTTGGTCGAGGCGACCCCCACTTCGACACCTGCAAAGATCGGCAGCGCGATATCCGCCTCGCGCGCGATGGACGAGGTCGGCACATTCACCACTGCCGCGACCTGCGCCACCTGCCCGCGCACATGGCGCAGCGCCGCCAGCGTGTCGGCGGTCTCACCCGATTGGCTGACAAAAATCGCGAGGCTGCGCGGGGACAGCACCGGCGCGCGATAGCGGAACTCGGATGCGACATCGATCTCGGCGGGAATGCGGGCGATCTGCTCGAACCAATATTTCGCGATATGGCAGGCATAGCTGGCCGTGCCACAGGCGACCAAAACGATCCGGTCAAAACCGCTGAAATCCAGCGGCAGCTGCGGCAGCCCATCCGCACCCAGATAATGCGACAGCGCCGCGTCAAACACCACCGGCTGTTCGGCAATTTCCTTGGCCATAAAATGGCGATAGCCCGCCTTGTCGATCCGTGCCTGATCCAGCGCGACACGCTGCTGCACCCGCGTGACGACCACGCCATCGGCATCATGAATGACGGCGCCAGCGCGTGTCAGCACCGCCCAATCCCCCTCGTCCAGATAGGTCAGGCGGTCGGTCAGCGGTGCCAGCGCGATCGCATCTGAACCGACGAACATCTCGCCCTCGCCATGGCCGATGACCAGCGGGCTGCCGCGACGGGCGCAGATCATCAGATCATCATAGCCGTCAAAGATCATGCACAGCGCAAAGGCCCCGTGCAACTGCGGCAAGACCGCCGCAACCGCATCGGCGGGCGCTAGACCGGCCGCAAGCTGCGCGCCGATCAGCAGCGCGACAATCTCGGTATCGGTCTGAGATTGCGGCACCAAACCCTGCTCCGCCAGCCCCTCGCTAAGGCTGCGATAGTTTTCGATAATCCCGTTGTGGACCACCGCGACGCCATGGCCGGTATGGGGGTGGGCGTTTGCCTCGGTCGCGGCACCATGGGTGGCCCAGCGCGTGTGACCGATGCCGACCTGCCCGCGCAGGGGCTGGTGCACCAACAGATCCGACAGGTTGGCCAGCTTGCCCACCGCGCGTCGCCGTGTGATCCGCCCATCGGTCACTGTTGCAATCCCGGCGGAATCATAGCCGCGATATTCCAGTCGCTTCAGCGCCTCGACCAGAACGGGGGCAACCTCATGCTGCCCCAAAACGCCAACGATTCCACACATATCACGCTCCTAACGGGTTGCTTTGGGCTTGTAATTGGCAGGCCGCATGCCGCCAAGGGCAGGCTTGACTTCGCAGGCCGAAAGTCGCCCCTTTTGAAATAGTGAATCGCCTTTCAGAAAGGGAACAGCATGAGCTTTGAGACCGAAGTTGAAGAGCGCTTGATCCGTTATGCCGCCATCGACAGCCAAAGCGACGCAGATAGCCCCAGCCAGCCCAGCACCGCGATCCAGTTGAACCTGCTGTCCTTGCTGCGCGACGAGTTGATCACCATTGGCGCGTCTGACGTGCAACTGACGGATTACGGCACCGTGCTGGCCACGATCCCCGGCAATACCGACGCACCGACCATCGGCCTATTGGCGCATGTGGACACCGCACCGCAGTTCAATGCGGTGGGCGTAAAGCCTCGCGTCCTGCGCGGATATAACGGCGGTGATATCACTTATCCTGACAATGCCGATCTGGTACTGTCGCCCAAAGAATATCCCTATCTGGCTGAAAAGGTTGGCGATGATATCATCACAGCTTCGGGCACGACCCTGCTGGGGGCGGATGACAAGGCGGGCGTTGCGATCATTATGACCGCCGCGCGTCACCTGTTGACCAATCCCGGTGTCAAACATGGCCCGATCCGCATCGCCTTTACCCCCGACGAGGAAATCGGCCGCGGCGTAGATGCCCGCCTGCCCGCTGATCTGGCTGCCGATTTCGCCTATACATTCGATGGCGGCGCGATTGGCGAGATTGAGTATGAAAGCTTTTCGGCGGACGCGGCCGAGATCATCGTCAAGGGCGTCTCGATCCACCCCGGTCTGGCCAAGGATAAGCTGGTCAACGCGATCCACCTTGCATCGAAAATCATTGCAACCCTGCCGCAAGCCGTGATGACGCCCGAGACAACGGACGACCGCGCGGGCTTTATCCATGCGACCGAGATGACCGGCGGCTCGTCCGAGATGAAGATCAACCTGATCCTGCGCGATTTCGAGCTGGACGGCCTCGCGGCCAAGCGCAACATCGTGCAGCAGGTCTGCAATGCCGTCGCCGCGACCGAGCCGCGCGCCGCGATCACCTGCAATTTCCGCGCCCAATACCGCAATATGCGCTACTGGCTGGAAAAAGACATGACCCCGGTAGAACTGGCGCGCAAGGCCAGCCGCAGCCTGGGCGTCACGCCGATTTCGGTGCCGATCCGCGGTGGCACCGATGGCTCGCGCCTGACAGAGATGGGCGTGCCGACCCCTAACCTGTTCACAGGTATGCAAAATATCCATGGGCCGCTGGAATGGGTCTCGGTGCAGGATATGGCGCTGGGGACGCGGTTCTGCCTTGCGCTGGTCGAGGAGGCTGCAAAGGCCGGGGCGTAACCCCGGCCCAAGCTTAACGGGTATTGCGCTGGACCGCCTCGGCCATGCGGTCGATCATTTCGTCGATGATCACGCGCGAGGTCGCAAAGTTCAGCCGCACCAGACGTTCGGCGCCGGGCAGGAAATTCTCGCCAGGCGAAAAGCCGATACGGGCATGCGTGTGGAAGAAATCAAACGCGGTGCCCGACAGGCCCAGATCGCTGCAATCAAGCCACGTCAGATAGGTTGCCTCGGGTTTCTTCATACGGATCATGGGGATATCACGCGTGATCCGTGTATACACATGATCGCGCATCGCGCTTAGATGCGCGATCAGACCGCAGAGCCAATCGCTGCTATCCTGCCACGCCGCGACAGTTGCGTCGATCCCCAGCGAGTTGACCGAACCGACCACGCGCGCGGGGAAATGCCGCTCGAACCGGGCTTTCAGGGCTTCGGTGCCGAAATTGATCACGGCGGTGCGCAGGCCGGGGATGTTAAAGCTTTTGGTGGCGGAATTCAGCGTGATCGTACGCGCCTCGGCGGCAGGGCCCAGCGCGGCGAACGGCAGATGCGTGTTGCCCGCATAGATCAGATCCGAATGGATCTCGTCCGACAGCACCAGCAGATCATGCTTTTGCGCGAAGGCCAGCACGGCCTGCAACTCGGCCCGGCTGAATACGCGGCCGGTGGGGTTTTGCGGATTGCACAGGATCAGCATCCGCGTGCTGGGCGGCATCGTCGCGGCAAGCTGATCCAGATCAAAGACATAGCCGTCGCCCTCGGGTTTCATCGGCATCGGCACGAAACTGCGGCCGGTGTCGTTCACGGCGGCGCGAAAGGGCGGATAGTTCGGCACCTGCACGATGACGCCATCGCCGGGCTGGGTGAAGGCCATAACGGAGGCAAAGGTCGCCTGAACCAGATCGGCGATCGCCATGCTAAGGTCGGCCTGCGCCTCCCAGCCATAGAGCCCCTTCATCCGGTGGGCAAAGGCCTCGAGCACGGCGCGATCCGCCTTTTTGCCGTCACGCATCGGATAGCCATAATCCTCGGCATCGACCGATGCGCGGATCGCGGCCTGAATGGCGGGGGCCACGCGAAAATCCATATCGGCGACAAAGGCGGGAATGACATCAGGGTCATATTGCCGCCATTTTGCATTACGGCGGGCCAAAAGCGCGGGGCGATCATAGGCGAAATCAGCCTCGAAGGCGGCGGCGGTCATCGTCATTTGCGTATCCATTTCAATTCCTTAGGCCAGATGGCAGGCAACTTCAGCGCCATCAGCCATTTTACGCAGCGCGGGGGCATCAAAGCCGCAGCGCTCGACCGCGACGGGGCAGCGGGCGCGGAAACGGCAGCCAATTTCGGGGATGCCGCGCCCGATTTCGCCCGCGATTTTCGTGGTGATTTTCTTGCTGGGGTCCGTGGACGGCACCGAGGCCAGCAGCGCGCGCGTATAGGGGTGGCGCGGCGTTTTCCACAGCGTTTCCTGATCCGCGGCCTCGACGATCTTGCCCAGATACATGACCAGCACCCGGTCGGAAAAATACCGCACCACCGAAAGATCATGGCTGATGAACAAAAAGGCCAGACCAAAGTCGCGCTTCAGATCGACCAGCAGGTTCAGGATCTGCGCCTGGATCGACAGGTCGAGGGCCGAGACAGGCTCATCGCAAACCACCAGATCCGGGCGCAGGATCAGCGCGCGGGCAATGCCGACACGCTGCCGCTGGCCGCCCGAAAACTCATGCGGAAAGCGGTGCAGCGCCGCCGTCGAAAAGCCGATCGTCTCGGCGATTTCGTTGATCGCGCGCGCCCGCGCGCCCGCATCACTGACGCCGTGGACCTTCAGCGGCGTATCCAACATGCTCCAGACGGTTTGACGCGGGTTCAGGCTGGCGAACGGGTCTTGAAAGACCATCTGCACCTTTTTGCGCATCGGCCGCAGCTGGTTTTCGGGCAGTTTGGCGATATCGGTACCGGCCAGTTTGATCTTGCCATCCGCCGGGTCGATCAGGCGCATGATGGTCTTGCCCAGCGTGGATTTACCGCAGCCGGATTCGCCCACCAGACCCACCGTCTCATTGGGCGCTACGCTGAATGACACATCATCCACAGCATAGAACATCTTGCCCTTGACCTTATAGGCCGTGCGCAGATTTTCGACTTCAAGCAGAGACATGCGCAGCTCCTGTCAGCAGGTCGCGGCCTGCGGCATCAAGGCGGTAGCAGGCCGCGCGCCAATCGGGGGCGACATCCTGCAATTCGGGTGGGGTCAGGCGGCATTCAGGCGCCGCATAGGGACAACGCGGGGCAAAGGCGCAGCCCTGCTCGCCCAGCGCGGAATGGACGGTGCCTTTGATCTCGGTCAGGCGGCGCTGGGTATAGTGCCAGCCCTCCTCGACCGAGGAATTGATCAGGCCTTGCGAATAGGGGTGACGCGGGCCGGTAAAGAACGGTTTGATCGGGGCCTGTTCGGCAATCCGGCCCGAATACATCACCGCCACGCGGTCGGCCCATTGCGCCACAGCGCCAAGGTCATGCGTGATCAGCAGCATGGCCATCGACAGTTTCGAGCAAAGATCCTCGAGCAGATCCATGACTTGGGCCTGAATGGTCACATCGAGGGCGGTGGTCGGCTCGTCCGCGATCAGCAGGCGCGGGTTGCAGGCGATGGCCATGGCGATCATGACCCGCTGGCGCATCCCGCCCGAAAAGTTATGCGGATACATCTTGGCCCGCTCGCGCGGATTGGCGATCCCCACCAGATCCAGCAGATCCAGCACGCGTTCATCGGCGGCTTTTCTGGATATCTTTTCGTGGCTACGGATGTTCTCGGCCACTTGCAGGCCGATGGGCAGCACGGGGTTCAGCGAGGTCATCGGCTCTTGCAGGATCAGCGCGATGCCCTTGCCGCGGATGCGGCGCAGTTGCCACGCGGGCAAGGTCGCCAGATCCAGCCCGTCAAAGATCACCTGCCCGTCCTTGATCGCCGCGCCTTGCGGCAGAAGGCGCAGGATGGAAAAGGCGGTCAGCGACTTGCCGCAACCGGATTCGCCGACCAGCGCGACCTTTTCGCCCTCGTGGATCTGCAGGTTGATGCCTTTGACAATATCGACCGAGGGGAAGCCCACCTTCAGGTTCAGCAGTTCCAGCACGGGGGTCTTGGTGGGGGACATCAGCGGACCTCCGAACGGGGGTTGAGGATATCGGTCAGGCGGTCACCGATGATGTTCAGCGACAGAACCGTCAGCACCGTGGCAAGGCCGGGCAGCGCCGACAGATACCATTCGGTGCGGATCTGCGTGCGGCCATTGCCGATCAGGCTGCCCCAGCTGACCACGTTCGGATCGCCAAGGTTCAGGAAGGACACCGCGCTTTCCAGCAAGATGCCGTTTGCAACCAGCACCGATGCGCCAACGATCAGCGTCGGGGCGGCGTTGGGCAGGATTTCCCGCAAGATGATGCGGCCGGTCGGGTAGCCCATGGATTTCGAGGCCATGACGAAATCCGCCTCGCGCAGGGATTTGAACTCGGCCCGCGCCAGACGCGCGATCATTGGCCAGGACGCAAGGCCGATCGATATCGCGATCAGCGGAATGGACGGGTTCGCAATGGCCAGGATGATGATGACCAGCAACATCGTCGGCATGATCTGGAAAATCTCGGTGATGCGCATCAGCACGATATCAACCCAGCCGCCGAAATAGCCCGCAACCGATCCAACCGTCGTACCGATCAGCAGCCCGAAAAAGGCCGAGGCAAAGCCGACCATCAATGTGGCGCGGCTGCCGTGGATAATGCCGGAAAACAGATCACGGCCCAGTTGGTCAGTGCCCAGCGGCGACAGGCTATCCTCGAACGGCCACAGCAGCGGCATGTTCATCATATCCAGCGGGTTCGTCGGCGCGATGAAATTTGCCAGCGCCGCCATCAGCAGCACGAGGCCAAAGACGATCACGGCCAGCACGAACAGCGGGTCGCGCATCGAGCGTGGAATGCGCAGCGGTCTGCGGGGGCGTGCGGGCGCACGGGTGGTGGAAGCGTCGGTCATAATCTTCCCCTTAGCTACGGATACGCGGGTCAAGCAGCGTGGTCAGCCAGTCGATGATCACATTGACGATGATCACCACGACCGAGGTCAGCAGCAGAATGCCCAGCAAAACTTGGGTGTCGCGCGCGGCAATCGCGCTCATGGTCAGGCGACCGATGCCGGGCCAGTTGAACACCGTCTCGACGACGACAGCGCCGCCCAGCATATTGCCCAGATGCATACCGGCGACGGTGGTCACAGGGATCAGCGCGTTGCGCAGCCCGTGGCGGAATTGGATCAGCATCGGATGCAGACCCTTGGCGGCAGCGGTGCGGATGTAATCCTGGCGCAGCACTTCCAGCATCGCGGCGCGCGTCAGGCGGGCATAGATCGCGACAAAGAACGCCGCCAGCGCACAAGACGGCAGCACAAGGTGTTTCAGCCGGTCAAGGAACCAGCCCCAACCCGTCAGCGCCGCGCCGATGGTTTCGGCTCCGCCCGAGGGGAACCATTGCAGACGCGCCGAAAAGATCACGATGATCATCAGCCCGACCCAAAAGTTCGGTGCCGAATACAGCAGCAGCGAGGTCGAGGTCAGCAGACGATCCGGCCACTTTCCGGCGAAAACCGCCATCGCCCAGCCGACCATAATGCCGACCGTCAGCGCGATGACGAATGCTGTCAGCATCAGGATCATGGTCGAGGGCAGACGCTCCATAATCACGTCCAGCACCGGCGCCGAATAGCTGATCGAGGTGCCGAAGTTCAGCGTCAGCACGCCCCCGAGGTAGCGAAAGAACTGCACGATAAAGCTGTCGTTCAGACCATAGGTGTCGCGCAGCGCGTCCATCGTTTCTTGGCTGGCCGATCCTGACATGCCCGCAATCGCGTCAACCGCATCCCCCGGCATCAGATAGAGCAGCAAAAAGGAAATCACGATGATCCCAAGGATCGTCGGAATCGCCTGCAGCACCGTGCGCATGACGGTGCGGGTGAATCCGTTCATGCCGCCTCCCCCTTTGCCGCCATGGCCTCGGCCAGAAAGTCGAGGCGGTCTTGCCCCCAGAACAATTCACCGTTGAAGACATAGGTGGGCGAGCCAAAGACGCCTGCCGCGCGGGCCGCATCGAACATCGCCTCGCGCTGCGCGGCGACCTCGGGGGTGTCCTCCATCGCCGATAGGGCCGCGCCGTCGAAACCTGCGGCTGTGGCAACCGCGGCGCGGGGGCCCGGCAGGCCCACGTCGATGCACTCCTCCCAATAGGCCTTTTGCAGCGCGACGGCCAAGGCCAGCGCATCCACGCCTGCAAGCTGCGCCGCATAGATCATTGGCAGTGCATCGCCCAGACCTGCCATCCCGGCCGGGCGGCCTTGGGTCACCATCGGCAGGCCAAGCCGTGACACCCAGCGTTTCAGATCAAGCGCGACATAGGCCTGACGATTGGCTGGCTTTTCCATCAAGGGGATCCAGCCATTGTCCTTGAATGTGGCAATCGGAAAAGCCTCGATCACAACGCCTTTGTCCGCGCAAAGATCGATCAGACGCTGCGCCCCCAGATAGGCCCAGGGTGAGGCCAAGGAATAGAAATACTGGACTTTCGCCCGTTCGACGGCGTTGGGCATGACCCACTCCCTGTTAAAAGGCATGACTCTTCCATTGCCAGCCCATCAGGCAGACGATGCAGGCTTGCAGCCCCGGTCATTTTCGTTTACTTGCTGCGGCACGGATTACGCGCCTTGCTGCACCACATGCAGCTTACCAAAAGGCTAGCACCCCGTTTCCCAAAATGCCAAGCGCCGATCGGCCCCGGATTGCTGCCGTGGCGCAATAGTTCCTTGCGGGATTGGCGCTTTGTCTGCACGAATTCGCGTGCCAAGCTGCATCAGGAAATCGGCCCTCTGCTGCGAATTTCGCGCAAGCTGTCGGTCACTTGTTCATCCAGACGCAGTAAAGGATCGCCCTGTGAGCGCGCCCAAAGTCATGCCCTATTCCCTTCGCCTGTCCGCCGATGTTGGCGGCACATTCACCGATATCGTGCTGGAGGAAGGCGCGACGCGCTGGACGACCAAGGTGCTGACCACCCCCGCCGCGCCCGAGGAAGGCGTGCTGAACGGCATCGAGAAAATCATGGGGATCGCCAGCCGGTCGCTGGATCAGGTCACGGCCTTTGTCCACGGCACCACCCTTGCCACCAACTCGATTATCGAGCGGCGCGGCGCAAAGACGGCGCTGATCGGCACCGACGGTTTTCGCGATATTTTGGAAATCGGAACCGAAAGCCGCTATGATCAATACGAGTTGGCGCTGGTGAAACCCAAACCCCTCGTCGCCCGCCCGCTGCGCTTTACCGTGCGCGAGCGTATTGATGCCCGCGGCAATGAACTGCTGGCGCTGGACGAGGCACAGCTTCAGGGCATCGCCGCCGAGCTGAAGGCGCTGGAGGTGACATCCGTCGCCGTCGCCCTGCTGCATTCGTTCATGAACCCCGCCCATGAAAAGCGCGTGCGTGAAATTCTGAACGCCGCCTACCCCGAACTTTACGTCTCGCTGTCGTGCGAGGTCTGCCCCGAGATCCGCGAATACGAGCGCACCTCGACCACCGTCGCAAATGCCTATGTGCAGCCGCTGATGGACAGCTATCTGCAGCGCATGGTCAAGCGTCTGGCGGAACTGGGCTTTACCGGCATCCTGTCGCTGATCACCTCGGGCGGCGGGCTATCGTCGGTCGATACCGCCCGCGCTTTTCCGGTGCGCCTGGTGGAATCCGGCCCCGCTGGTGGCGCGATTTTCGCCAGCCAGATCGCCGCGAAACTGGGCGAGAAACGCGTCATCGCGTTTGATATGGGCGGCACCACGGCGAAAATCAGCCTGATCGAGGACTACGCCTCGGAATCCTCGCGCATTTTCGAGGTCGATCGTGCTGCCCGCTTCCTGAAAGGCTCAGGGCTACCCCTGCGCATTCCGGTGATCGAACTGGTCGAAATTGGCGCGGGTGGCGGATCGCTGGCGCATGTCGATGCACTGAACCGCGTGAATGTCGGCCCCGAAAGCGCCTCCTCTGTCCCCGGCCCGGCCTGTTATGGTCTGGGCGGCACCCGTCCTGCGGTGACGGATGCGGATGTGACCATCGGTCTGATCAACCCGATTGGCTTTGCCGGCGGCTCGATGACCTTGCGCGACGATCTGTCAAAAGCGGCGCTGGCGGAACATGTCGGCGACAAGATCGGCCTGACCCCTGAAATGTCCGCCTATGCGGTCTATGAAATGGTCTGCGAGAATATGGCCAGCGCGGCGCGTTCGCATACGGTCGAGCGCGGCGTCGTGGCCGCCGATCATACGATCATCGCATCTGGCGGGGCTGCGCCGCTGCATGTGGCACGCGTGGCCGAAAAGATCGGCGCGCCGCGCGTCATCATTCCCGCAAACGCCGGCGTGGGATCGGCGGTCGGCTTCCTCGCCGCGCCCTTCAGCTACGAGATCGTGCGCTCGAACTACATGCGCCTTGATACCTTCGATGCGGCCAGCGCGACCAAGATGCTGAACGAGATGTCGGCCGAGATTATGGAATGGGTCGGCCCCGCCGCCGCCGATGAGGCGATCATCGAGACCCGCATCGCATTCATGCGTTATGTCGGCCAAGGCCATGAAATTCCGGTCGTTCTGCCCGTCCGCGACATCACAGAGGAAGATATCGCGGGTTTCCGCAAGACCTATGAAGCGACCTATGAGGAGATGTTCAACCGATCGATCCCCGCTGCGGCAATCGAGATTATGGCCTGGTCGGTCTCGTGTTCCACTGCGCCGGTGCTGCCCGCAACGATCTCGCCCGTGCCGTTTACGGGCCGCAGCGTGTCAGGCGAGACGACCATGTTCTTTGACGGCCGCGCCGAGCAGAGCATCGAAATCTATCGTTATCACCGCAACGATCTGGGTGCAGGCGACCGCGTCGCTGGCCCCTGCCTGATTGTCGAGGATGAGACCACCACCTTTGTTACCGGCAGTTTCGACGCCTGGATCGACGCGGCGGGTTCCATCGTCATGGATAAGAAAGAGGTCGCCGCATGAGCCTGAACCTGATCGACAAACAGATCATGTGGAACCGCCTGCTGGCGGTGGTCGAGGAACAGGCGCAGGTCTGCCAGCGCACCGCGTTTTCGACCATCGTGCGCGAATCCGGCGATCTGGCCGCTGGCGTGTTCGACGCGCAAGGCCGGATGCTGGCGCAGGCGGTGACGGGAACGCCCGGTCACATCAATTCGATGGCGCTGGCGGTCGGCCATGTCATCGCCGCCTATCCGCAAGAGGTGATGCGCGAGGGCGATGTCTATATCCACAACGATCCGTGGATGGGCACGGGGCACCTCAACGATATCTCGATCACCACGCCCTGTTTCTATCAGGGCAAACTGGTCGGATTCCTTGCGTGCAACAGCCATATCATGGATATCGGCGGCCTGCCCGACCGCACCGCCTCGACCGATGTGTTCATGGAGGGGCTTTATCTGCCGATCCTGAAGATCGCCGATGCGGGCGAGATCGACGAAAGCCTGATGGCCGTCATCCGCGCCAATACCCGCCAGCCGGTCGAGACTGTGGGCGATGTCTATTCGCTGATCAACTGTAACGCCATCGGCTGCGAGCGTCTGGTCGATATGATGGCGGAATTCCAGATCGACGCGCTGGACGAGCTGGCCGACCATGTCATCGACACCTCGCGCGAGGCGGTGATGGCCAAGATCCGCGAACTGCCCAAGGGGACGTGGCACGGCACCCTCATGCTGGACGGCATGGACGATGAAGTGCTGATCAAGGCGGCGCTGACCATCGACGATGACGGCGTACATGTGGATTACGCAGGCTCGGCCGGGATGGTGAAACGCAACTTTAACGTGCCTTTGTGCTATACGCTGGCCTATACCAGCTATGCTTTGGGCGTCGCGCTGTTCGGCGATATCCCGAACAACGCCGGCAGCCTTGCGCCCCGCCATGTCACCGCGCCCGCAGGCAGCATCCTGAACGCGCTGAAACCCGCAGCGGTCTTTGCGCGAAGCCAGGTCGGGCTGATGCTGCCCGATGTGGTCTATAATTGCCTGCGCCAAGCGATCCCCGACCGCATCCCCGCTGAAAGCACCTGCGGGCTGTGGGGCATCAACGTCATGGGCCCCTGGAGCAGCCCGGCCCAGATCTGGAACCGCTACCGCGTGCAGATCATGACGACGGGCGGCATGGGCGCGCTGCCCTTTCGCGATGGCATGTCCGCGACCGGCTTCCCCTCGGGCGTGCGGGGCGGTCCGGTCGAGGTGTTTGAAAGCATGTCGACCCTTGTGATCTGGCGCAAAGAATTCCTGCCGGATTCGGGCGGCGCGGGCGAATATCGCGGCGGCCTTGGCCAATGGATCGAGATGGAGAATTCCATCCCCGAACCCTTTGACTTCTTTGCCGGATATGAGCGGATCAAGAACCCTGCCAAGGGTGCCTTTGGCGGCATGGCAGGCGGCGCGGGCAGTCTTGAGCTGACGACCGGCCTGCGCCCTGGTGGCAAGGACACATTCGCCATTCCGGCGGGCGAGCGTCTGACCCTGAAATCATCGGGCGGCGGCGGCACGGGCGATCCCGCTAAACGCGACCGCGCCGCTGTGGCGCGGGATCTGGAATGCGGCCTGATCTCGGCCGATGCCGCGCGCGATATCTATGGACTGCAAGGATAGGAACGCCACATGGCTATCAGTCTGATTGACAAACAAATCATGTGGAACCGCCTGCTGGCGGTGGTCGAGGAACAGGCGCAGGTCTGCCAGCGTACCGCGTTTTCGACCATCGTGCGCGAATCCGGCGATCTGGCCGCTGGCGTGTTCGATGCCAAGGGCAGGATGTTGGCGCAGGCCGTGACCGGAACGCCCGGTCACATCAACTCGATGGCGCTGGCGGTTGGGCATGTGATCAACGCCTATCCGGCCCATACGATGGTCGAGGGCGATGTTTTCATCCACAACGACCCGTGGATGGGCACCGGCCACCTCAACGACTTTTCGCTCACGACACCCTGTTTCCACAATGGCAAGCTGATCGGCTTTCTGGCCTGTAACAGCCACTTGATGGATATCGGGGGGCTGAACGACTGGTCCTCCTCGACCGATGTTTTCATGGAGGGGCTGTATCTGCCGATCCTGAAAATCGTCAGCGCAGGCAAGGTGAACGACAGCCTGATGGCCGTCATCCGCGCAAATACCCGCCAGCCGGTGGAAACCGTCGGCGATGTCTATTCGCTGATCAACTGCAACGCGGTGGGCTGCGCCCGTCTGGTCGATATGATGGCCGAGTTCGATCTAAGCGCGCTGGACGAGGTCGCCGATCATATCATCGACACCTCCGAACAGGCGGTGTTGACCAAAGTGCGCGAGCTGCCCCGTGGCACCTGGGCGTCGGAAATCACGCTGGATGGCATGTCCGAGCCGGTCACGCTGAAAGCCAGCCTGACGATTGCCGATGACGGCATCCATATCGACTATGCGGGCTCGGCCCCGATGACCAAACATAACTTCAACGTGCCGATGTGCTATACGCTGGCCTATACCAGCTATGCTTTGGGCGTGTCGCTGTTTGGCGCGATCCCGAATAATGCCGGCAGCCTTGCGCCGCGCTTCATTACCGCACCCGAGGGCTGCGTCCTTAATGCGGTAAAGCCTGCGGCAGTCGTATCGCGTCACCTGATGGGGTTGATGCTGCCTGATCTGGTGTTCAACTGCCTGCGCCAAGCCCTGCCCGATCGCATCCCGGCCGAGGGCGCAGGCGTGCTGTGGAATATGAGCGCGCTGGGGCCTTGGAACAGCCCTGCGGAATTTGGCAAGAATTTCATGGTCGGCCTTGTGACCACCGGCGGCATGGGCGCACTGCCCTATCGCGATGGCATGTCGGCGACCGGCTTCCCATCGGGCGTGCGCGGCGGACCGGTCGAGATTTTCGAGAGCATGTCCACCGTCGTCGTCTGGCGCAAAGAGCTAAAGCCGGATTCGGGCGGCGCCGGGAAATTCCGCGGCGGCCTTGGCCAAGTTATTGAAATGGCGAACACCATCCCCGAGACCTTTCTGGCCGGCAACGCGTTCGAGCGGATCAAATTCCCCGCCCGCGGCGCGAATGGCGGCCAAGATGGCACGGCGGGCAATGTCAGCCTGACCAGCGGCGAAAGCCTGAATAAAAAGGGCCGCCACCCCGTTCCCGCTGGCACCCGCGCCGTCTTTCATCTGCCCGGCGGCGGCGGATCTGGCGACCCCAAGACCCGCGCGCCCGCACTGATCAAGGCCGACCTCGAAAACGGCTACATCACGCCCGAAGCCGCGCGCGACACCTATAACTACACCATTTAACGGCCCGCAGAGGCCGCATCCCAGGGAGTTATCCATGACCCATTCCACCAAACTATCGCGGCGCGCGGTCCTTGCAGGACTTGCGGCTGCGCCCGCCACAGCGGGGCTGCTGACCGGCGGCCTCATCCCCTCGGTCGCCTTTGCACAAGAGGGCACCGTGGTCACGATGATGGCACCAAACGAGGCCCCGGCGCTTTTGTCCTTTGTCAACACATCCAGCCTGATCTGGTCGGCGCATGTGTCCGAAGGGCTGCTGGAATTCGACCACGACATGAACCCGACGCCGCTGCTGGCGACCGAATGGGACGTGTCCGAAGACGGGCTGACCTATACGTTCAAACTGCGCGAGGGCGTGAAATGGCATGATGGCGAGGATTTCACATCCGAAGACGTGAAATTCACCATCCTGACCTCAAAGGAATTCCATTCGCGCAACCGCTCGACCTTTGCGCAGATCACCGAGGTCGAGACGCCGGACGACCACACCGTCATCCTGCATCTGGCGAACCCGACCAGCTTTCTGCTGCGCGCCTTTTCGTCGATGGAAACGCCCATCGTTCCCAGCCACCTGTATGCCGAGGGCGAGAATGTCCTGACGCATCCGAACAACACCGCGCCGATCGGCACCGGACCCTTCGTGTTCCGCGAATGGGTGCGCGGCTCGCATGTGCTGTGGGACAAGAACACCGCCTATTGGAACCCCGAACTGCCCAAAGTCGACCGCCTTGTGGCGCGTTTCATCCCTGATGCCGCCGCGCGCACCATCGCCTTTGAAACCGGCGATATCGACATTGGCTATCGCACCCCGATCCCGTTCCGCGACATCGAACAATTGCAAGCCACCGGCGTCGTCGATTTTACCGAACAGGGCTATGCCTATGACCCGCCGAACATCATCATCGTCGAGGCGAACCTGCGTGACCCGCTGCTGGCCGACATCCGCATCCGTCAAGCCATCGCCCATTGCATCGACCGCGAGATGATCAACCGCGTGGTATTCTTTAATTACGCAACGCCCTCGGCCTCGCCCGTCGTGCCCTATCACAAGGATTTCCACCTGGCCGAGGGGAACCCCTATGCCGTGGATATCGACCGCGCCAAGGCGCTGCTGGCCGAGGCGGGCCACCCGGGTGGCGTCAGCTTTACGATGGAATATGTCGGCGATGACCAGCGTCTGCTGGGTGAATTCCTGCGCGCCGCACTGAGCCGCGCCGGCATTGCGATCGAATTGCGCGGTCAGGACATGGGCACGCTGATCAGCCGCGTTTATGGCGATCAGGCCTATCAACTGCATCTTGCCTCGATCTCGAACCTGTTCGACCCACAGGTCGGGGTGCAGCGCCTGTATTGGTCAAAGAATATCATCAAGGGCGTCGCCTTCTCGAATGGCACGGGATACCAGAACGCCGAAGTCGACGCCTGGCTGGAAGCTGCGGCGCTGTCCAATGACACCGCCGAGCGGATCGCGCTATGGCACAATGTGCAGCGCAAGGTGATGGAGGATGTCCCAAGCTTTCCGCTGGTGCAGGCCGCCTGGCAGACCATCTCGAACAAGCGTCTGCGCGACCATTCCACCAATGCCGAAGGGTTCGAGGGCTCGATGGCCCGGATGTATATCGCCTGACGCCGCAAAGGGCCGCCCAGATCAACGGGCGGCCCCACTCTCTTGAAGTCAAAGGAAGTCTCATGAGTTACATCGACCGCGCTCGCGCCTCTTGGTTCATGTCCGAGGCGGGGCTGGATGCCCTGTTGCTGTTTGAACCTGAATCTTTTCGCTATGCAACGGGGCTGGACGGGGGTGTGGCGACGGCTTTTCGGCGGGCGGGGGCCTGTGCGGCGCTGGTGCCATGTGATCCGGGCGCATCCATCGCGGCGATCCTGTCCGACCACCAATTGCATTTCGGCCCCTCGGCCCAAGGCGCGATTGAACTGATCACCCATCCGACATGGATCGATTACGTCGATATCTCGGACGGTGACCACCCCGCCCCACTTGATAGTCTGGCGCGGGCCTATAAGGCACAGGGTCTGGGCGGCGCGCGGCCCGAGACGTTTGACCGCGATCTGGTGAATGCGCTGATCGGCGATCTGCTGACCACGCGCGGGCTGGCGAATGCGCGCGTCGGCATCGACATGGCCTTTATCCCCGCGAACGATCTGGCGCGGCTGAAGGCAGCCCTGCCCCGTGTCACCTGGGTCGACGGATCTGCTTTGCTCGACCGCATTCGCAGCGTGAAGACGGCGCATGAGATCGCCTGCCTGCGCAATGCGAACCTCGCCTCTGAGGCGGGCCTTTTGCATATGGCCGATCACGCCCAGATCGGCATGGCCAGGTCCGAGCTGGACCGGCTGTGGCGCGACGGCGCGGCGCGCGCAGCCAGCGCACATGGGTTTAAAATCAGCGGCGACCGCGCCGGGATCGCGGTTGGCCCGAACCTGATCATCCGCGATCCCGTGCTGGAAAACGGCCATCTGATCAAAGCGGATATGGGCGTCGCGGTCGAAAACTACCTGTCCGATGGCACGCGCAGCTATGTCATGGGTGCGCCTAGCCCCATGGTGCGAACGATCTTTGCCGCGATCGAGGATGTGTTCGAGGCCGGCATCACGGCCATCCGCCCCGGTGCGACATTCGGCGATGTCCATCGCACGGTGCTGGATGCGGTGAAAAAGGCAGGCCTGCCCGAAAGCTATTGCCGCGGCCATTTCGGCCACTCTATCGGCGCCGCCTGTATGGAGGAATGGCCGTTCTTTTCCGCCAGAAACCCCGAGGAAATCCTGCCCGGCATGGTCTTGGCCTTTGAGGTGCCGATGTATCTGCATGGGACCGGCGCCATGATGATCGAAGATCAGCTATTGGTCACCGAGACCGGTATCGAGGTGATGAACAAACTGCCGCGCGCGCTCACCCAACTGGGTTAGCGCAGCGTGTTGCGCAGGCGCTGCACCAGAAAATCTGAAAAGGCGCGGGTTTTGGGCAGCAGGTGTTTGTTCGAGGCATAGCAGACGTAAAAGCTGGTCTCGGGCCAAACCGTCCATTCGGGCAGCAAGGGCACCAGATCGCCACGCTCGACCGCTTCGCCGCAGATATAATTGGCGATAATGCCGATACCCGCGCCGTGGCAGGCGGCCTCATAGATCGCTTCGGACGAGTCCGAGCGGAAATCGCCACTGACATGGACCGTGTCGATCTGCTCGCCGCGTTTGAACTGCCAGGTGGTGCCGCCCCGCACATAGCGCGAGAAACACAGGCAGTGATGGGCGGCCAGTTCTGCCGGGTTTTGCGGGCGGCCATAGCGCGCGATATATTCGGGCGAGGCAACGAGCTGCTTGCGATTGGTGCCGATTTTACGCGCAACAAGGCTGCTGTCAGGCAGCGATCCGATGCGCACGACGGCGTTATAGCCCTCGTCGAGCAGGTCGACAAAACGGTCGGTATAATTCGCCTCGACCTTCACCTTGGGATAGGTCGCGATGAAATCAGCGATGATGCCGGGCAGCGCGAGGCGGCCAAAGGCGACCGGGAACGAGACCCGGAGCAAGCCCTGCGGCTCGGAATGATAGGAGGCGATGACATCATCCGCCTCTTTCAGCCGGTCCAGCACCTCGCGGCAGTGACGGAAATAGATGGCGCCCAGATCGGTGAACACCACCCGCCGCGTCGTGCGTTCCAGTAACCGCGTGCCCAGCATATCCTCGAGCCGCGCGACCTTGCGGCTGAGGGTCGAGGCCGAGACGTTTACAATCTCGGACGCGCGGGCAAAGCTCATGGCCTCGGCGACGGCCACGAAAGCGGCGATCAGATGGATCCGCTCGAGGTCGGTGATATCGGGCTGCAAAAGGCGAAGAGGCTGGTTCACGGGGCTACCCAAATATGAAACTGGCGTAACCATGATACTGCGTTAACCTAGCGTAAATGAAAGTGTGGTCACATGACGCAGGGGCGCTTTTTACACCCCTGCATTGTTCAAGGCAGGTTTCACCATGGTTGCACGAATTTCGTTCGTATTATGGATAGATTTTCGCATAAGAAACTTATGCAAAGCGAATGGGCGCTGCGATATTGCGTAGGGCGGCGATCAGCGAAAACCCGGTCAGCGCGCTGGTGCGAGGGTTCTGCGGATCAGGCAGATTGATGGTCAATGCCTCGAAATGGGCGGCGGGGCCAATCGCGGTCACCTTGTGCTGATTGGTGGTGGCATCGGGATCTGCCCACAGCTCGAGCTGCGTGTCATCCGCCCCGATCCCGGCCAAGGAAAGCGCGGCCACGACATTTACATTCTTTGGAAACAGCCGGACGCCTTCACGCGCGGGGCCGGAAAACAGGCAGGTGCGCGTGGTCAGATCCGCCAGCACGATCCCTTTGGCGGTCAGATATGCGGATTGCTCGAATCCCGCGACTGGCTTTTCGCTGGCTAAACGCATCTGCGCATTTCCGCTGGCGGCGATCGCGCGCACGCCGTCCAAACCGCCCAGCGCGCCGCTGGGCAAGAAGATGCGGCCCTGCCCGGCATAGGCCGCAACCTCGGGCGCGTTCAGCAGGCCGCCAACACTGGCCACCAGAACATCGCGGCCTGATTGCACGATGGGGCCAACCACGGCGGCGAATGCGGCAGGCGGCAGGCATTCGACCACCAAATCCCCCATTGCATCAATGTCTTGTGCCAGATGCGCCGACACGTCTGGCAGTTTGGCCTGCGCGCGGCCGATGGTCGAGGCCGCAACCGAATGCAGCATCATACCGGGCACCTGCCCCGCCTGCAGCGCAAGCGCGACCGGCAGACCGGCCGCACCCAGGCCCAAAACCGTGACCCTGATCATAGGCCGTATCCTCCATCCGCGGTGATGATCGAACCTGTCATGAAACTGGTTTGATCCGACAGCAGGAAACAGGCCAGCGCAGCGATTTCCTCCGCCGATCCCATATGGCCGATGGGCTGGCGGTTGTTAAAGGCTGCCATGGCGGCGTCGAGACCGCCGAAATCAGGGGCGACGCTGGCGATACGCTCGCGCATTGAGGGGGTGTCGATGGTGCCGGGACAGATCGCATTGCAGCGGATGCCATCGCGCACGTAATCCATCGCGATGGATTTCGTCATGCCAATCACCGCAGCCTTTGACGTGCCATAGGCAAAGCGGGACTTTCCGGCCCGCAGCGACGAGATCACCGATGCGATATTCACGATCGACAGTTTGCGGCCCGCGTCCAATGCCAGCGCGACGGCATGGCGTGCCATGCTGGCCGCGCCGATCACGTTGACCTCTAGCGTGCGGCGCAAATCATCTTCGCTGGACACCGTAAGGCTGCCTTGGGCGACAATACCGGCGCAGTTCACCAGACCATCAACCGCGCCAATCTGCTGGAATATAGCGGCAATCTCGGCCGCATTGGTCACATCGCCCTGCCAACAGGTGACATTGTCCAGATCCGCGACTGCGGCCTGCATGGCGTTTCGATCACGGTCGACGGCATGGACATGTGCGCCGGCTGCAACGGCCTGGCGCAGGATCGCGGCCCCGATCCCCTGTTTCGCGCCGGTGATCAGAACGGTTTTGGTGGTGAGGTTCATTGCTTGCTCTTTTGCCTTGATGCGGCCAGCCCATCGTCCAGCGCGCGGATGAACCAGTCGGATCGTGACTGGGGAAAGAAATGGCCGCCTTCGGGCAGCACCGCCAAATGGGCCCGGGGATTGGCGGCGGCCAGCGCCTGCTGGTGATAAGCCGGAATGATCCGGTCATCTGCCGCACCCAAGATCAGCAAAGGCAGATCGGGCAGCGCGCCACCCTGAAAGGCCAGCAGCGCCTGCATCCGCAGCGCTTGAGTGCGCGCAAAATCGTGGTCGACTTGCGGCGGAAGCGCGGCAAAGTCATCGCTGAGAATATCAGCCGGCGCCGCGCCCAGCAGCCGCGTCATCGCACGATATTGCGCGACATCACCGCTGTAATCCGTCTTTAGGCTGCGCAATCGCAGCGCGAACAGCGCCTTCATATAGGGACAGGGCTGTGCCCAAGTGCCGCTGAGCACCGCCGCATCCGGCAAAGGGCCAAGCGCTTGCGACAGGTAATCCTGCACGATGGCGCCGCCGGTGGAATGACCGATCATGATCGCGGGCACGGCCCCGTCCAGTATCTCTGCCAGCATCTGTGCAAGGCCGCTCACGCTGGGCACACCGCCCCAGACAGGCGCGTCGCCGCAACCGGGCTGGTCGAAACTGATGACGCGATAACGCCTCGCCAGCGCCTGCCGCACTGGCTGCCAAAAGGCGGCCGTGCCGCCAAGGCCCGAGACAAGTACCACAAGCGGCCCCTGCCCCTCGTCGTGGACGATGCTGATCGCACCGTTTTTGCTGATGAATTCACGCGGCATGTGATCTTCTGTCATAGCGCCCACAGCCATAGGACTGCGGGCGCAAGGGGCTTATTCAGCGATGGCGGCTTGCCATTTCGCAAGGGTCTCCTCGCCGCCGGGCAGTTCCGCGACGATCACCGGCCAAGCGGTGCGCGCCGCCTCGCGGAAGGGGGCAAGGTCAGGCTCGGTCACAACAATGCCGTTCGCGCGCATGGTTTCCAGCGCGGCGTCCGTCGCCGCGTTATGGGCGTCGATACCGGCTTGCAGCGCCTCGGGGATGGCGCCCATCAGGATCTCGGTTTCTGCATCGGTCAGGCGGTTCATCAGCGCCGGTGCGCCCAGCAGCGGTGCGGGCAGCATATGCACACGGGTCAGCGCGTAATGACCAATCGCCTGCGCAAACCCGTCGCCCACGGTTTGATCGGGTGCCAGTTCAGCCGCATCAACGATGCCCGCCTCGAGCGCGAGGAACAGCTCGCCATAGGCCAGCGGCGTCGGCTGCATGCCCAGAGCCTCATAGGCGGCGACATAGCCGGTGGATTGGATGGTGCGGATTTTCATCCCATCCAGATCCGCCAGCGTTTCAACCGGGCGCATCGACGGCATCGAGCGTTCATAGATCGCGCCCCAGCCCAGACCGATGATGTCGTAATTGGCAAAGGTCGCCAGCAGCTCGGTGCCCAGATCCGAGGCGAGGATGTCGTAGGTGCTTTGCTTGCTGTCGAACAAATAGGGCAGCGCGAAGATCTTGGTCTCGGGGATGATCCCTTCCAGCGAGGCGGTCGAGACGAAGGCGATATCCACCGTGCCCGAACGCAGGCCCTGCGCCAGACGCAGCTCGCCGCCCAGGGCGGAGCTTCCAAAGATTTCAATCTTCATCTCGCCGTTCGAACGCTCGGCCACCAGTTCGGCAAGGCGTTCGGCGGTGACTTGGTAGGACGAGGTATCGCCCAGCACATGCGCCACATTGATGACGGTTTCGGCGCGGGCCGCAATCGTGCTGGCCAGCAGCGCGGCGGTGAAAGCAAGTGTCTTATGCATTGTCGTTCCCTGTTTTGACTTATTTTATTTTAGAAGCAGCGGCACATAGGTGATCAGCATCAGGTTCACCAACAGCACCGCGACGAAGGCGACCAAGGGCCGTAGGATCTGTTCAAGCGAGATACGGGCGATTGAACAGGTAATGAAAAGGTTGACCCCCACCGGCGGCGTCACCATGCCAATCGCAAGGTTGACGATCATGATGATGCCAAAGTGGATGGGGTCGATCCCCAGCAGCAGCATCGCGGGCGCCAGCACCGGCGCGAGGATGATGATCGCGGCATAGGCCTCGAGGAACATGCCGATGACCAGCAGCAGCACGTTGACCAACAGCAGTACCACATAGGGATCGCGCGAGATCGAAAAGATCAGCGCAGCCGTCTTTTGCGGCACCTGATACAGCGACAGGGCCGCCGCCAGAACCGAGGCAAAGCCGACGATCGACAGCACAACGGCGGCGGATATGGCCGATGACCAAAAGATGCCCGGCAGATCACGGATTTTGATCGTGCGATAGACGAACATGCCCAAAACCAGCGCAAAGATCACCGCGACAACGGCCGATTCCGTGGCCGTAAACAGTCCGGTATAAATGCCGCCCAGAATGATCACGGGCATGAACAGCGACAGGAAGGCGCGCTTATAGGCCTGCCACACATTCGCGGCCCATTCGGCGATGCTCAGGCGTTCTGCCGTGCCATATTTTTTGCGCGACGAGATAAACGCCGTCAGCACGAACAGCGAAAAACCGATCATCAGGCCAGGAATGATCCCCGCCAGGAACATATCCTTGATCGAGGCCCCGGTGACGACGCCATAGATGATCATCGCGCCAGAGGGCGGCAGGATGATCCCCAGCTCGGCCGCGGATGCGACCACGGCGGCCGCAAAGGGGCGCGGATAGCCCGATTTCCCCATTTTCGGAATGACGATGCCGCCAACCGCCGCCGCCGTTGCCGAGGACGAGCCCGAAACGGTCGAGAACAACATCGTCGCCAGCACGGATGCGCCACCCAGGCCGCCCCGGAACCAGTTCACCATCGCATGTGCAAGCTCGACCAGCCTGTCGGCGATCGAGGCCTTGTCCATCAGCTTGCCCGCCAGAATAAAGAACGGCAGTGCGATCAGGGCAAAGCTGTCGAGCGATTCAAAAATCGCCTGCGGCACCATTTGCAGCGGGATATTGCGCGCCATCAGCGCAGGCAGCGGCGCGATCCCCAATGCCAGCGCAATCGGAACGGCAGCAAAGAACAGCATGACGAGATAGACGAAAAGCATGGCCATGGATCAATCCTCGGTCATCTGCAGGTCGCTGTCGGGGCGGCGGATATCGCCCCCACTGCGCAGCGTGACCAGCACCAATGTGATAATGTTCAGGCACGCAAGCACGGCCCCCACGGGCATCGACCAATAGACCCAGGTCTTGGGGATCTTCAGCACCGGCGATTTTTCCATCGCGCCAAAGCCAACCGCGCCCATGCCCAGATCAAACAGCACCAGCAAAAACGCAAAGCTGATGGCCAGCGCGATATATTGCAGCACCTGACCCCAGCGCAGGTTCAGCTTTTCGACGACAAAGGTCAGGGCGATCAACATGCGGTGGCGAAATCCCAGACCAAGGCCAAGAAAGACGATCCAGATCATCGCATAGCGGGCCAGTTCCTCGGTCCAAGGCGCAGACATGCGAATGCCCTGCATCTTGGCGGTGAAACGCACCAGCACTTGAATGGTGATTGCAGCGGTCATCAGCGCCATCAGCCCGGCCATTAGCCACAGCGTCAGGCGGTTCACGCCATCCATCACCCGGATAAAGATATCAGCCAAGCGTCCCAGCATCGGCGTTCCTCTGTGTTGGGGGATTTGTCCAGGCCCGGTCTTTGCGCCAGGCTTTCAGTTCAATCAGATTGCGGTTGCGCCATGCCTGGCGGTCCGGGATGTGATCCAGACCACAGGTGCTTTGGCCATAGGCGTCCAGCGCGGCTAAAACCTGCGGATTGAGCAGGTCGTCGATAGATTGATCGGGGCCGCAAAAGCCTGCAAACATTGGCTTGTAGCGGGTAAAATAGTCGGCGATGCCGCCCGGCGCGTTCAGGTGCACCCCCTCGAGTGGACCCATCAGCGCCCAGCGTTGGCCAAAGCTTTCACGGATGATCGTATCGGCCCCTTCGGGCGTTACGATCCCCTCGGCGATCATGTCGAGCATCGCGAACAGCAGCACGGCTTGCATCCGGTTCATCGCGAACCCCGGCACTTCGCGCTGCACCAGCACCGGCTTTTGGCCGACGGCCTGCATCAGCGCCCAGGTGCGGTCGGTGACCTGTGGCAAAGTTGCGGGCGATGGCACGACCTCGACGGCGGGCATGGCATGGGGCGGCGCGGCGGGATGGGCGATGATAATCCGCCCCTGCCCCGAAAGCCCCGCGCCGATCACGCTGGCAGGCAGCGCCGACGACGACGAGGCAAGGATCACATTCATCGGGCAGATGGCATCCAGCTGGGCGAACAGCGCCTGTTTGACAGCCAGATCCTCGGCGATAGATTCCTGCACATAGCTGACATCAGTGGCGAAATCCGACAGGCTGCTGGCCACGCGCAGCTTTCCCTGCGCAGTCAGGCCACTGTCATGCAAGATGCCAAGAATGCGCGCCTCTAGCACCTCTATGTCCAGCCCAGCGTCATAGGCCAGCACATCTTGACCATGCGCCAGATGCACCGCTGCCCAAGACGCCCCAATAATGCCGCAACCGACGATCCCGATCATAATGCGCGCCTATTGAATGGGGGAAAAGCTGGTCGGCCGCATCAGCCGCGTTTGCTGATGGTCGATCAGATGCAGCACGCGCTGCAAATAGTCCTGCCAGCGGGGATCTTGCATCATCCGGTCGCGCTGCTGCAGCCGCGTATCCATGCTGTCGAAACCCCAGATCGCGACAACACCGTTCAATTCGCCCACTTCGGTCAGGAAATAGCCAATGAAATCTTGCAGATACTCGCGTTGGATCGGCAGGCCGAATTCGTGATAGATCGCGGCAAACTGCGCTGCGAGACCGGGTTTGATCCGATAGTGGCGTTCTTCGATAATGCGCATGTCAGGCCTTTGGGGGTGCGAATACGGTCTGCGCCTCGATCTGGGCGACATTTTCGGGGCGCGGGAATGGCGCGGGCGCAGGCTCTCCTGCCGCGCGCGGGCGACCGATAGCGGCAAAAAACGGCTCGAGGCCCGCAGGCATCAACAGCCAGAAAAACGTCAGCGGCTGATCGCCATCATTCACAAACGAATGGCGACGGTTCTTGCCGATATAGACGGTGGTGCCGGGGGTGCCGCGATGCACTTCGGCCCCGTCATCCAGTTCGATCCGGCCGGTGCCCGAGACGAAATGGATCACTTCCTCGTTCTTGTCATGCGCATGGGGGCGCACAAAGCAGCCGCCGGGCGCGATGGTCTGCATCCCGACGCCAAAGGGGGTTTCGGCCCCGACATCGGCATCTGTCATAATGCAGGTGACATAACCATTGGCGGGCACCGGCTGCCAATAGCTGGCCGCATCGGCCAATTGGCGCACCAGCGCCCCGCCGGCGGGCGGCGTTTCAGTCGTCGTCACTGTCATTTCCTTCTGAAAGATCAATCACCCGCAGCTCGGCCGAGGATTTTGAGATCACATGCAGCAGCCCGTCCGCGATCGCGCGGCGTAGGGCGCCGGTGCGTTTGCCGACATGTTGCTGCATCAGGCTGGCCGCCCGATCCGCATCACGCGCGATCAAGGCGCTGATGATCTGCGCATGTTCGTCAAATGTATTTTTGCGCGCATCACCCTGCAGCACTGCCCAGCGCACCAGATAGACGCGGTCGTTGATATCGGCGACAAGACGGGCGAATTCGTCGTTCTGCGTCAGGCGGGCAAGGCGTTCGTGAAAGATGATATCCTGCGCCAGCAGATCCTCGGGTTCGGCATGGGCATAGTTTTCCAGCACATTCTGCCAAAACCCTTGCAGGTCGATCAATTCGGCGTCGCTGGCACGCGCGACCACCAGCCGCGCAATCGCTCCTTCCAGAACTTCGCGCACTTCGAACAGATGCGCGATTTCCTCGGGGTTCACATCGCGCACGTAAAAGCCCTTGTTCGGGCGCGCAACCACCAGCTTTTCGGCGACAAGACGGTTGATCGCCTCGCGCAGCGGCGTGCGCCCGATTTCAAGCTGGGCGCATAGCACCTGCTCGTTCAACCGCTCGCCGGGGCGAAGGTCGAATTCCACAACCATGCGGCGCAGATGACGGTGGATGATATCCACCATATTCCCACTACGCGCGTTTCGGGCTGTATGCTTATCTGTCGAATCTGTTGTCGTCATAACTATATACACTTTATGCCAAGACTGGTCCTGACAAGAAAATACAGTGCCGACGACAGAAATGACCATGGCTTCGCCTATTATTTAGGCAAATCCATGGTCAAATTAGGATCAGCCCACCGGCGCGGGCGGGATGCTGAGAGCGATCGAGCTATCCAGCGCCTCGAAATCATTCAGGCCGATCAGATGATACAGCTCGGCGCGGGTCTGCATCTCGGGCAGCATGGCTGTGGTCGCACCATCGCGGGCCAGCACCTGATACAGCTTATGCTGCGCTTTGTTCGCAACGCGCAGCGAGGACACCGGCCAGATCACCATATCATAGCCCAGATCCTGAAATTCCTGCGCTGTAAGCGCCGGCGTGCGGCCGAATTCGGTCATATTTGCCAAAAGCTTTACGCCGGGCAATGCGGCGCGCACCGCGCGGAACATCTCGATGGATGTCAGCGCCTCGGGGAAGATCGCGTCCGCGCCTGCCTCGGTATAAAGTTTCGCGCGCGCAATGGTGCCCTCGATCCCCTCGCTGGCTGCGGCGTCGGTGCGGGCCACAATCACCAGATCGCGGCGCGCGCGGGCGGCTGCGGCGACTTTGGCGGCCATATCATAGGCACTGGCCAGTTTCTTGTCGTTCAGATGGCCGCATTTCTTGGGCAAAAGCTGGTCTTCCAGATGAACGGCACCCGCGCCCGCCTCTTCAAAGACGCGCACCATATGCATGACGTTCAACGCCTCGCCATAGCCAGTGTCACCATCGACCAGCAGCGGCAGACCGGTCGCCCGGGCGATCTGACGGATGAAAAATGCGACCTCATCCACGGTGATGATGCCAAGGTCGGGCAACCCCATACTGGCCGTCATCGCCGCGCCCGACAGATAGAGCCCCTCGAACCCCGCCGCCTTGGCCTGCAGCGCCGCCTGTCCGTTATGGGCGCCGGGCAGACGCAAAATACCAGGGCTGTTCAGCAGCGCGCGAAAGCGGCTCCCTGCGGTTTCACGGGGCAGGTCTGCGGCAACAAGATAGGTCATGGCGGTTTCCCTCAGGTGATAAAGGCCGCTTCGATATGGCGGCGCATCAGCAGTTCGGCCACATCGCCATCGCGGTCGATGATGGCGTTGGCGATGCGGCGATGCTCGACATACGAGCGGCGAATACGCCCCGGCTCGTCGCGGCGCGCGCGGCGCACCAGTTGGAACAGGGGCCAGAAACGGTCGTTGATCAGGTCGATCAGATGGCTATTGCGCGACAAGGTCGCCACGCGGTGGTGAAAGTCGGTGTTCACATTGGACTGCCAGTAATCGACCGGCCCCTCGCGCTCGAGCTTGTCGCGATGCGCATCCAGCATGACGGCAAGGCTGGCGCGCTCGCTATCCGTCGCGTTTTCAGCGGCTTGGCGCGCGGCCAACCCCTCGAGCGCGCCGCGCACGGCCATCAGATTGGCGCGCATCGTCTCGTCAGGCACAATGACGCGAACGCCTTGGCGCAGGCGATGGGTAACCAGACCGCGCTCTTCCAGACGGCGGATCGCCTCACGCACGGGGGCGCGGCTGACATCCTCGGTCGCGGCGATCTTTGGCTCGGACAGCTTGGCCCCGGGGGCCAATGTTCCGTTCAAAATCTCGCCAAGAAGGCGGCTATATACGCGGTCGACAAGGCTGTCGTCCTGTTCCTTGGTCATCTGGTCGCCCATCCTATGGCCCCGCACGCAATGCGCAGGGCCCGCCATTGATCACAGCCCGCGATCGAAAATCCCCTCGCCCGTGATGGTGCTGGGTTCCACCGTGCCTGCGGGCAAGGCGGGGATTAACAGGTCGATCTCGGCGGCCGCAAGGCTGGCCAGCCGATACGCGGCATCGGTAAAACGCTGAACGCCCGCGCTGCCCAATTCCTGCCCGACCAGCGTGTTCAGCTTGCCGACATAGGCGTCCCAGCCCCAAGGCGCTTTGCCGTTGGGATGGGCATCAGCCACGCCGCGCGCGCCCTCGATCACGGTGCCGTCTTTAAGCGTGATGATGATGCGGCCACCGAACTGTCGCTTATCTGGGTCTTCCTCGTGATAGCGCGCGGTCCAATCCGGGTGTTCGACGGTGGTGATCTTGTGCCACAAGCCGCGCTTGTCCGCCGCCCGCGCCCGCGCGCGCGTATAGCTGTCCACATGGTGCCAATCGCCATCCTCTAGCGCGACGGCCAGAATATACATGATCGAATGGTCCAGCGTCTCGCGGCTGGCTTCGGGGTCGGACTTTTGCGGGTCCGCCGCGCCGGTGCCGATGACGTAATGCGTGTGATGCGAGGTCTCGAGCAGAATGCTTGCCACCTGATCAAGGTCAGGGATCTGGTGGCCCATCTCGATCGCAAGGTCGATCAGCGCCTGCGCCTGATATTCGGCCGAATGCGCCTTGGTATAGGTTTCCAAAATCGCGCGCGGAGAGTCGCCCGGCAGCGGCAGGCTGACATGATAGACGTCATTTTTGCCGCCCAGCATCCAGGCGATCACGGAATCCTCGCCCTCATAGATCGGCGAGGGCGAACCCTCGCCCCGCATGGCGCGGTCGATACATTCGACGGCCAGCTTGCCGGTAAAGCCGGGGACATAGGCTTTCCAGCTGGAAATCTCGCCCTTGCGGCTTTGGCGGGTAGAAAAGGCCAGATGCACCGCCTGCCCGACGGCCTGATAGATCACCTCGGCGGGCAGACCCAGCATGGCGCCGATGCCCGCGGTGGTCGCAGGCGCCAGATGGCCCGCGTGGTCCTTTTTGTATTTATGCAGCGAGATCGCTTTGACCAGCGCGACGTGAACCTCGTAATGCACGGCGATCCCGCGTGCGAGGTCAGCACCCGTGACACCCATCTGTTGCGCCACCGCGATCAGGGGCGAGATCGCATCTGCAGGATGCGAATATTCGGCGGCAAGGAATGTGTCGTGATAATCCAGCTCTCGCACTGCCGTTGCATTCGCCCAAGCGGCCCATTCCGCATCGAACCTTTGCGTGCTGGGCAGGCCGTACAGCGTCGCGCCGCCTTTGCGTGGATGGCCCAGCGCCATCGCCCGCGCCGAGGCCACGGGCCGGCGGTTGATCGCCGCCAGCGCGACCGAGGCATTATCCACGATCCGACAGGCGATCATCTCTAGCACATCCGCGTCCAGCGCGCCGGGGTTGGCGGCGAAACTTGCGATATGCCAAGCCAGTTGCTCGTCGCGGGGAAGCTGCGCGGCAGAGGGATGCACCCTCACCTCATAGGTCTTCATTTTCAATACTCTCATCAAAGGATTAGGCGGATGCACGCAGGCGACGCAGCACCAGCGGCACAAGGAAGGTTGCCAATGCTACCAGCAGCAGAACAACGGAGGTCGGGGTTTCCAGCAGCACCATCGGATTGCCTTGGCGCGAGGCCAGCGCGACGCGCAGCTGGTTTTCGGCCATCGGCCCCAAGATCAGGCCGATCAGCACCGGCGCGATGGGAAAATCATAGACGCGCATGACATAGCCCATCAGACCAATCGCAACCATCAGCATCAGATCGACGACCGATCCCGAGACGCCCCAAATCCCGATTAGCGCAAAGATTAGGATGCCAGCGTAAAGCTGCGGCTTTGGGATCGACAGCAGTTTGACCCAGATCCCAACCAGCGGCAGGTTCAGCACCAGCAGCATGGCATTGCCGATATAAAGCGATGCGATCAGCCCCCAGACCAATTCCGGGTTCGAATTGAACAGGTTCGGCCCCGGTTGCAGCCCATAGTTCTGGAACGCCGCCAATAAGATCGCAGCAGTGGCCGAGGTCGGCAGGCCCAACGTCAGCAGCGGCACAAGGATACCGGCGGCAGCGGCGTTATTCGCAGCCTCGGGGCCGGCGACACCCTCGATCGCGCCATGGCCGAATTCCTCGGGCTTTTTCGCCAGCTTTCGTTCCAGCGTGTAACTTAGCATGGTCGGGATTTCAGAGCCCCCCGCAGGCAGCGTGCCGATGGGAAAGCCGATTACCGTGCCGCGCAGCCAAGGCTTCCACGAGCGGGAAAAATCCTCGCGCGTGAACCATTTGCCACCGACTTTCATCGGCCGCTCGCGGGTTTTGTCATAGCGCGAGGCGACGAAAAGGATCTCGCCCACCGCAAACAGCGCGACCAGCACGACGGTCAGCTCGATCCCGTCCAGCATTTCGGCGACGCCAAAGGTCAGGCGGGGCTGACCCGTCATTTGGTCGATGCCCACAACGCCCAGCGCAAGGCCGATGAACAGCGAGATGAACCCCCGTACGCGCGATGCGCCCAGCACCACCGCGACGGAACAGAACGACACTACCATCAGCGCGAAATAATCCGCAGGCCGCAAGATGAACGCAAGTTCCGCGACCGAAGGCGCGACGAACGTCAGCGCGATCGTCGCAATCGTGCCCGCAACGAACGACCCGATGGCGGCAGTGGCCAGCGCCGATGCGCCGCGCCCGTCACGCGCCATCTTGTTCCCCTCCAGCGCGGTCATCATCGACCCCGCTTCGCCCGGCGTATTGATCAAGATCGAGGTGGTCGATCCACCATACATCGCCCCGTAAAGCACGCCCGCGAACATGATGAACGCCGCCGTCGGCGCGATGGAAATGGTGACGGGCAGCAACAGCGCGATGGTCAGCGCTGGGCCGATCCCCGGCAGCACGCCAATCGCCGTGCCCAGGATCGATCCGATCAGCGCCCACATCAGGTTCATCGGTTGCAGCGCAACACCAAAGCCATAGATAAGTTGTTGAAGGCTATCCATATTTTATACCCCCGCGACGGGCAGGAAGCCGCCCAGTTGCAGGCCAAGTGCGTTGAACAAAACCCACGAGAGGCTGCCCAGAATTGCCCCGGTCAGCAGATCCCATAGCAGGATTTTTGACCCAAAAGCGCGCGAGACCAGCGTAAAGCTGATCATTGCCGTCAGCGGCAGGCCCAGCGCCTTGATCGTCAGAATCGGCACAGCAGCGGCCAGCAGCGCCAGGCCCAGCGCTTTATAATTCACGGGCGTATCGCCCTGCGCATTCTCGGTCGATTGCGCCTCGAACGTTGCGCCGCGCGCGATCTGAACGGCGAGGATACCGCCGAGGAAAACCAGAACGGTGCCGACGATGGTCGCGAAAGCCCCCGGCCCGATGCCGGCATAACGGCTTGCCCCCGGCAGATAGGTCGCGCCCCAGATGCAGACAGCGCCCAAGCCGATAACCCCTGCCGCAAGCCAGTAAGGGCGTGCTGCGTGATAGCGTAGCATAATGTCCCCTTTCGGGATGTCGCGTGGAGATGGGGCAGCGGCGGGCGATCACGCACCACCGCTGCAGAGCCGTGACGTTACTGGATCAGACCAGCGCCCTTCAGGATCTCGCCAATCCGCTCGTTCTCGGCACCGATGAATTCACCGAATGCGGGGCCCGACAGATAGAAGGAATCCCAGCCTTGGGTCTCCAGCACTTGCGCCCATTCCGGCGTCTCGGACAGTTGGTCGAACCGCGCGACCCATTCGGCGGCATTGTCAGCGGGCATGCCGGGCGCGCCCAGAATACCGCGCCAGTTGGCAATCTCGACCGCATAGCCCGCCTCGGCAAAGGTCGGAACATCCGGCAGGCTGGCGTGGCGTTCATTCGATGTGATGCCAAGGATGCGGATACGGCCCTGTTCTTGGAACGGAGCGAATTCGGAAATGCCCGAAATCCCCGCTTGCAGCGTGCCGTTCACAATCGCCGTCACGGTTTCCGCGCCCGAGGTCTGCGGGATATAGTTCAGATCAGCCACCGGCACCTCGGCCGCCTGCGCCAGCAGCGCCAACGCTATATGGTCCACACCGCCCGCCGATCCGCCGCCGACCGGCGTTGCACCCGTGTTTTCACGCATCGCCGCGACCAACTCGTCCAGCGTCTGGATCGGCGAATTCGCATCGACCGCGATCACCAGATATTCCGCCGTCAGCCGCGCGATGGGCGTATAGGTCGACAGATCAATGGGCGAGCTGTTCAGCATGATCGACCCTACGGTGATCGCGCCAAAGACTGCCAGCGCATCCGCCTTGCCCGCCTCGCTGTTTTGGAACGCAGCGAGGCCGATTGTGCCGCCTGCGCCGCCGGTATTGGTAAAATTCACGCCCTCGGTATAGATGCCAGCGGCATTCATGGCGTTAAAGGCCTGACGCCCCGTGCCATCCCAGCCGCCCCCCGGCCCCGCCGGGATCATCACCGAAACATCTGCACTTGCCGCAGAGGCAAGCATAACCGTTGTCGCGCCAAGCGCGATGACTTTCTTGATGAACATGGTTTTCCTCCCCAAAGCCACGCTACCCAGAGCCTCCCAACTCTGTCGGCAGAATGACATGATGTGAGTGAATTACATTCCCATATGTGCCGTCAATCGAAATTGTGTCGACAGAATTGCAATTTTTCGACGCAACACAGCATCCCGCGTCCTAACAGCAGGATTTGATTGAGGCTTTCGCAAAATCGGAGTGTTTTACAGGCGCAACGGATCTTCGGCCTTCATCGCAAAAGACAACGGGCCAAAGGACATAAGGTCGTCATAGCCTGCCAGAAGCGTCTCGCCCGTCTCGCGGATCTCGCGCTCTAGCGCGGATGCGACCATATCGGGGTCGCGCGCAGCCATGCCGTTAATGATTTGCAGATGCGCATCATGGGCACGCGTCGCATTCGCGGTCTCGAGTGTCATGAACAGCGTCGGGCCGCATTGCAGCCACAGGGATTCAATCAGCGGCATCAGGATCTCGCTTTGCGCGCCCGCATACAGCGTGAAGTGGAACTTGCGGTTGCGGCGCAGCACGGCATGTTTGGTCGCGGATTGTTTCATCGCGATGCCATCGACATGGCTGTGCAACTCGCGCAAGGTGGCGACCAGTTCAGGTGTCGCACGCGCGCAGGCCTGACGGGCGGCGCGACATTCCAGCATGGCACGGACGGCGAACAGCTCTTCGATCCGCTCGCGCGACAGCACCGGCACACAGACCGAACGGTTGGGCAGTTCCTGCAGCGCATTCGCCGCCACCAATTGCGACAGCGCATCGCGCACCGGCATCGGGCTGGTGCCGAACATCGCGGCGAATTTGCGGATGCTGATGACTTGCCCCGGGATCAGCGCGCCTTCGATCAACCCGTCACGCAACCGGTTCAGCACCACCGCCTGCATGGTCTGTGATTTCTTTGCGCCGGTGTCCTGATTGTCGTCGTTGCTCATGCATCCTCGCTATCACTGAACAGCGCTGCCCCGCTGCCGCCCCCATTGGTCTGGTCTTATAACAGCCCACCGCAGCAAGTCGGGGCCAAATTCTGTGCCGCCCCCTCATTTTTCGCACATTTATTAGCCGAAATCAGACTGAGGCGGGGCTGCAAGTGAAATTTAATATCGTGATCTCAATTTGAAATCACAAAATGACGCAAAGGGCAATCGCACAGCGGATTGACCCTTGGGCAGTGACCACGATTCGCAAGGCCTCGGATGTTCGATGAATGACATGACCAACCCTCCTGTTGATTTTCGCGGCGCGATGCGCGGGCTGGCCAGTGGCGTCTCGCTGGTCACGACGCGCGGGGTTGATGGCGCGCCCCATGGCATGGCCGCGACGGCGGTCAATTCCCTGTCGGCCGCGCCGCCGCAACTGCTGATCTGCGTCAATAAAAGCGCGTCGATGCATGGGCCGCTGCTGGCCTCTGGCCTTTTTGCCGTCAGTTTTCTGGCGCGGGAACAGGCCGATCTGGTGGGGCTGTTCTCTAGCCCGGATCAGCGGCATCTGCGCTTTGCTGGCGCGGGCTGGGGGCAGTTGGTGACAGGTGCGCCAGTGCAGATGGAGGCGATTGCCGCGCTGGATTGCAAGATCGCGCAGGTCATCGACGCGGCCACCCATAGCCTGATCATCGGTGCGGTGATCGCCACCCGCGCCGCCGCCCAAGGCGCGGAGCCACTTGTTTATTTCCAAGGCGGCGCAGGCGGGTTCACCCCCCTCGCCTAAACCCATCCGCAAGCTGTCCGGTCAGAATGACGGCAAAAACGGTCCAACAAGGGAACAAGCAGAATGAAGATGACGACTTTATTGCGTGGCGCGCTGTTGGCCACGACCTGCGCAGGCGCCGCCCATGCGCAAGAGCTGACCTCTGTCAGTTTTGGCACCGGCTGGCTGGCGCAGGCCGAGCAAGGCGGTTTTTATCAGGCGCTGGCCGATGGCACTTACGAATCCTTTGGTCTGGATGTTGATATCGTCATGGGCGGGCCGCAAACCCCGATGATGCAGCGCCTGGCCGCAGGGCAAATCCAGTTCATGCAAAGCTCGACCCTGTCGAACCTTGACGCGGTGGCGCGCGGCATTCCGGTCGTCTCGGTCGCGGCCTTTATGCAAAAGGACCCGCAGGCACTGCTGGCGCATCCGGACAAGGGATTTGACGATCTTGGCGATCTGGCCGGCCTGCCGACCCTGTATCTGGGGGGCAGCGGCTTTGACACTTTCTTCCAATGGATGAAGGGTAAATACGAAGGGTTCAGCGACGCGCAATACGCGCCCTATACCTATAACCCCGCCGTTTTCATCGCCGATCCGGATTCGGGCATGCAATCCTATGTCACGTCCGAGCCGTTCGACATCCAGAACCGCACCGGCTGGGCGCCCGCTGTCTTTCTGCTGGCCGATTACGGCTTTGGTGGCTACGCCGATGAGATCGTCGCCCTGCAACCGCTGATCGACAGCGATCCCGATCTGGTGCAGCGTTTCGTCGATGCCTCGATCATCGGCTGGTACAACTACATGTACGGCGATCCCAGCGCCGGTAACGCGCTGATCCAGCAAGATAACCCCGAGATGACAGACGAGCAGATCGCATTCTCGCGCCAGCAAATGCTGGCCCTTGATATGGTCATGTGGGACGCGGCGATCGCGGGCGGCCTTGGCTGTATGGACGGCGGCCGGATCGAGACGTTTTTCAACGAAATGGTCGCGGCGGGCGTGATGACGGCGGATGTCGATTACGCTTCGTCCTTCACCACCGATTTCGTCTGCAAGAACGTCGGTGCCGATCTGTTTCCCGACGCCGCTGCACAATAACGAGGGTTGATATGACTGATCCGATGGCCCCGCTGGTATCGCTGCGCAATGTGGAAAAGCGTTACGGGAATGGCACGCTCGCGCTGACGGGCATGTCGTTGGATATTCAGGCGGGCGAATTTGTCAGCCTGCTGGGGCCATCGGGTTGCGGCAAATCCACCGCGCTGCGGCTGGTCGCGGGGCTGGGGCAACCCAGCTCCGGCCAGATCGTCAAGCCCGTCAAGCAAAAGGGCGAGAGCCACCCCGTCAGCTTTGTCTTTCAGGAACCAACGCTGATGCCTTGGGCCAGTGTGACCGACAATGTCTGGCTGCCGCTGCGCCTTGAGGGCATGTCGAAAAAGCTGGCCCAGCCGCGTATCGACGAGGCGCTGGATATGGTGGGCCTGTCGAAATTCCGCACCGCCTATCCGCGCGAATTGTCGGGCGGGATGAAGATGCGCGTGTCCATCGCGCGCGCCCTGGTCACGCGGCCAAAGCTGCTGCTGATGGACGAGCCATTTGCCGCGCTGGACGAAATCACCCGTCAAAAGTTGAACGACGACATCCTGCGGCTGTGGGAAACCCATGGCTGGACCGTGATGTTCGTCACCCATTCCGTGTTCGAGGCGACCTATATGTCGTCGCGCGTCGTGGTCATGGCGCCTCGCCCCGGCCGCGTCATCGCAGACGCGCCGGTGCCGCTGCCCCATCCGCGCAGCCCCGATTTGCGCACAGATCCCGTCTTTACCGCCGTCGCCCGCGACCTCTCGCATGCTTTGCATGAGACGATGGACGCGCAGGCCATTGCCGCACATTGAGGCCAGCCATGACTGATAAAAGCGAAACCGCTCCGGTGGAAACCCCCAGCCTTGGCGCGGCGATCATGATGCTGCTGCGGATGCGCGGCGTGATGGAAGTGCTGGTGCCGCTGGCAACACTGATCGTCTTTTTGATCGCATGGGATACGACCGTGCGGGTGAATAATATCCCGCCCTATATCCTGCCGCGCCCGTGGGATGTGGTCACCACCTTTGTCACCGACTGGCCGATCCTGTGGGATGCGCTGCAAATCACGCTGCTGATCACCTTTTCCGCGCTGCTGCTGGCGATTGTCGGCGGCGCGCTGACGGCGCTGCTGTTCGCGCAATCGCGCTGGGCGGAAATCGCGCTTTATCCCTATGCCGTCGTGTTGCAGGTCACACCGATTGTCGCCATTGCGCCGCTGTTGATCGTCTATGCCCCCTCGACCGAGGCGGTGCTGCTGATCTGTGCCTTTCTGGTCGCCTTCTTTCCGATCCTGTCGAATACCGTGCAGGGGCTGAAAAGCGCGGATCATAACCTTGTCGATCTGTTTGAACTTTATGGCGCGTCAAAATCGCAGCAGCTACGCCTGCTGAAAATCCCAACCGCGCTGCCGTATTTTGTCGCCGGCCTGAATATCGCGGGCGGACTTGCGCTGATCGGATCGGTCGTTGCTGAGTTCACGGCCGGCGCCGCCGGATCGAAAGCGGGCCTCGCGTTTCGCATCCTCGAGGCCGGGCGCCGCCTGAACATCCCCCGCCTGTTTGCAGCCCTGCTGCTGATCACGCTGACCGGGGTTGCGATCTTCATTCTGACTTCATTCATCTCGAAACTGCTTCTGCGCCGCTGGCACGAAAGCGCGATGACGCGCGAGCGTTAAGAAAGGACTTCTGTGATGCGCCATGTTGAACTTGGGGTTTTCATGCCCGTGGGCAGCAACGGCTTTTTGATGTCAAAGGCCGCGCCGCAATATCAACCCAGCTTCGCCCTGCACCGAGAGATCGCGCAGACGGCCGAGGATCTTGGCCTCGACTATCTGTTTTCCATGGGAAAATGGATGGGCTTTGGCGGCGCGACCGATTTTTGGAAAGAAACGATCGAGCCGATCTCGATGGCGCCTGCGCTGGCCGCGGCAACCAGCCGGATCAAAATTTTCGCGACGATCAATCCGCTGCTGTATAAACCCGCTGTAGCGGCGAAAATTCTGGCGACGATTGACGGGATTTCGGGCGGCCGGTTCGGCATCAATATCGTGACCGGCAATACGCTGGAAGAAGTCGAGCAGTTGGGCGTCGTCCCCGAGGGCTATACCGACTATCGCTATCAATATGCCGATGAATGGATCTCGCTGATCAAGCTGCTGTGGTCGCAGGACCGCACCACGTTCGAGGGACGTTTCTTTCAGGTCGCCAATTGCGTCAGCGACCCCAAACCCGTGCAGCGCCCCGCGATCCAGATCGTCTCGGCGGGTCTGTCGGGCGAAGGTCTGGCCTTTGGCGTCAAACATTCCGACTATCAATTCGTGGGCGGCGAGCCGAATGTGATGCAGCGCCTGCGCGAGGCCAGCGCGGGGCGCGACACGCCGCTGAAAGCCGCGACGAACCTGATGCTGATTTTCGGCAAGACCGATGAGGAAGCGGCCGCAAAACTCGACACGCTGATCGCCGAGCGCGACCACGAGGCGCTGGATAACCTGATCGCCTCGTTCGAGCGGGACAATCGCGGCAGCTATAAGGTGCGCACCGATTACCTGCGTGACCCCCGTGTGATCGGGTTCGGCAACGGCACACCCGTCACCGGCACGCCGAAAACCGTGGCGGCAAAGCTGGCCAGCATGATCACGACATCGGGCCTTGATGCGATCCAGTTCACCTTTATCGACTTTGTAGAGGATCTGAAAATCTTTGGCACGGAGAGCGTGCCCGAGCTGCGCCGTCTGCTGCTGGATCAGGGCGTGCGCCTGTCGGATACGCTGGCGAAATGATCCTCGAGATCACCAGCTATACCCCGCACGATGGCATGGCAGAGGCCGTCCTTGCCCATCGCAAACGCGGCTGCGATGTCCGCGCGGCGATGGGTCTGCCGCGCGGGGATGTCTATCTGCTGGTGGATGGCACCGGGCCTGTGGTGCGCTGGCTGTGCCAGTACCCCGATCGCGCGGCATTCGATGCCGATATGGCGGCCCGCGCCCTCAGCCCCGATTTCGCGGTGCAGCGCGAGGAGATGGGAAAGCTGATCGCGGGTTTTAGCCGCGAGGTTTTCACCAAAGAATAAGGCCCCCGCAGGGGCCTTTTCTATTTGCGCATCAGGCGCGGAAACCACAGTGACAGCGCGATGATCAATGGCAATGGCCACAGAAACACCCACATGATGCCGACGTGATCCAGCACAAAAGCCTGCACAAGGCTTCCCGCCGATTGTGCGAGGAAAAACGTCGTCGCAAAGGTGGAAAAGCCGGTGCCGCGCGCCTCGGGCAAAAGCTGCGAGCCGAAGGTCTGCAGATTGTTATGCATCGCGGTGCTGCCAAGGCCAGCCAGGAACAGGCCCACCAGCGTCAGCGGCAGATACGGCGACAGCCCCACCAACCCATAGCCCAGCGCGGCGCATAGGCCCGAGGCCATGAAATGCGCGCGCATCCCCCAACCGGCGGGCCAGTATTTCAGCACCGGCAGGTTCATCACACCGCCAAAGGCGACCAGCGCCATCGACAGCCCGACAAGGCTGAGCGGCATGTTAAAACGCAGCGTCAGCATGATCGCGCAGAATGCGGTCATCGCCATGATCAGCGCGCCCTCTACAAACACTGCGCCCAGCACGGCGCGCGAGAATGGCGTTTTCGCGATCCGCCCAAGGGCGGTGCCAAGGGGCAATGGGCTGGGTTTCGCCGCACCGCCGCTGCGCTTTTGGCCCCAGAACCCAACCACCGCAGGCAAATACAGCAGCGCGATAAAAATCGGGATACCGCGCCAGCCGGTGACATCCGCCACGATGCCGCCAAAGGCCTGCCCCAGCACCATGCCGGTGGTGATCGCCGTCATATTCATCGCCAGCACCATCTGGCGCCGCTCGAACGGGACATTGTCGCCGATATAGGAAATCGACAGCGGGATAATGGCAGAGCTTGCCGCCCCCGCCAGAATCCGCAGGCCCAGCAGCGCGGGGTAATTGGGGGCAAAGGCGGTGACGATCAGCAGCGCGACCGACAGGCAGGTCAGAACCTTGACCAGAAACAACCGGTTCATCCGGTCGCCCAGCATCCCGAACGGCAATTGGCACAGGCCATAGGCCAGCGCATAACCCGCGCCCAAATAGGCCGCCTGCCCCAGACTGACGCCCATTTCACCAGAAATCTGCGGCAGCACGCTGTCGAGCGATCGGATATTAGCGCTGCCCGCAAGGCCAGCCGCCATAACAATATAGATATTGCGCGAGACGTCATCCCGCGCAGAGGTCGTGTCAGTCAAAGCCGTCTCTCAATGCGTATCAAAGACCTGCTGGAAGGGTTTCAGCGCGGCCATCACCGCTGCAACCTCGGCCGGGGTGGGCGCTTTGGGGTTGGCAGCTTTGGGCAACATACCGAATTTCAAGATACACGCCATAAGAAGAATGCGCGCCTTGACCGCCGTCAGGTTCGATCCCGCGATGAACGGCCCACCCGCCAGCGCAAAGCCTTCGGTATTACCGCGCCCGACATTCACCACCGGAAAGCCGCTAAATGCCGCGCGGCGCAGAATCGCGTTACGGGCGCTGGATGCAGGCTTGCCATAGGGGTTCAGCCCCTCGGACACCAGACCGCACAGAGGCGCAAAGCCGGGCAGTTTCTCGATCAGGGCAATGACATCGACCTCTTGATCGGGGTCACTATCGAACCCTTCCTCGGAATAGCTGCTGTCCTTGGTGATCGCGACCTTTGGAATCGCATCCGGCAGCAGCCAACCCTCCGCATCCTTGATCTGCACGGGGCCGGCATGGCCTGGCACATGCGTTGGCAATTGCGACAGGCGCAGATCAGACTTCCACGTGTGTTTCATCGCAGGGATATAGCGCAGTACGGAACCTGCAACGCCGCCCGCCCCGCCAAGGATGCCGCCGTGACCACCCGCCGCATCATAGCCGCCGGGGCGGGCATCGACCTTGACCACCTCGCGCGCCGCATAGACGCGCTGATCCTGCGCCATGACAGCGCCCAGCATATTGCGGCCCTGCTCGTCCGCCCAGACGCCCGAAGTCAGCCATTCGACACTATCCGCGACATTCTTTGGCCCGTCATTGCTGATCTGGCCCGTATAGCGCTGCGAGGCATTGGCGCAGATCGGCTTCACGGTGTCGATCAACAGCGAGAACCAATAGCTGGTCTCCTCGATCCGGGGCGAGCCTTGGGTCCAGATCATCGCATCGACATCCGCGCTATCCATGATCCGTTGCACATCATTCGTGGCGGTGGCAAGCGAACTGCGCGGCGGCGAGAAATTCAGATGCGCGGGGCGGTAGGGAAAGAAATCCTTGCCAGAAACCTCGCCCTGTTTGGTGTAACCAGCCGAGGGCAGCACGCGGAAATAGCTGATTTCGGCATGGTTCGAGACATTGTTGCCAATGCCGGTGGAATCGACGCCCAGCCGGTCGATCTCCTCGATCAGGCGCTGGCCATCGGGAAAGAACGGCTGGCGGGATTTCTCGCGCGGGGCGAAGGGCGAGGTGCCATCGCTGTCCCAGGCCGAGCCATCCGCCTGCAGACCCATATAGGGCAACGGGTAAAGCCCGTCGGCGGGATCAAGCGTCACGCGGTAGACAGGTTTGGTATGGGCCCCATCGGCCACGGGCGCGAAATGACCAGCCTCGTCCAGATAGCCGTCGGGCGGCGCGTACAGATCGGCGGCGTCCTCCTCCATAGGATGGGCGGAATAGGCGGCGATAAAGACCTCGACCGGTGCGGCAAGACGCTGCGCGCGTAAGGGGTCAAAGCGCGAGGGCGCGCCCGCGTCATCCGTCAGCAGCGGCAGGCCCGCCTTGGCGCGCGCCTTGTTCGATGTGACCAGCGGGGGCGCATTGGTGATCGTAGCATTCGGGCCTGCCACATGGGCGATACGCATCTTTTGCATGGCGTGATCCTATTCGTCGTCGCTGAGGTTTTCGCGCAGGGTTTTGCCGCGATACGCGGTCCGATACCGCCCCCGACGCTGCAATTCGGGCACAAGAAAGTCGATGACATTCAGCAGATCGCGCGGCACGCCTGTGGGATGCGCGATCATGAAACCGCCACGCTCGCCGGTCGCGACGAATGTCTCTTCCAGATAATCTGCGATCTGTGTCGCATCGCCCACCACCGCGTGATCGGCCCCCGTCGCATGATCCGCCATCGCGTCGAAGAACTCAGCGCGCGAGATCTGCTGATCAGGGTCGAACATCTGCGCCATGTTCAGGAAACCCACGGGCGAGGCGTTGGATTTCACGATCTCGGCGTTGATTTCATTGACGGTGAACTGGGCGGGCAGTTTCGACATGTCGAAACCGGAATGGTGCGAGAGGTAAACGGGCAGCGCCTCGGGCGGCAGGGCGTTCGCGAGCAGCTTGTGGCGGTGCTTGGCCTCGGCCTCGGTCTCGCCCACGATCAGGACCACATCCCAGATGATGCCGATGCCCGCCGGATCGCGGCCTTGCAGCACCAGCGCATCGTCGATCCGCTTGCGATGGGCGACCTGCTTTTCCAACCCTGGGGAGCTGGCAAAGATCATGTCGGTGAACTTTGCCGCCGCCTCGACCCCGCGCGGCGAGACACCCGCCTGCACGATCACCGGCCGCCCCTGCGGCGAGGGCGGCGAGGCGAGCGGCCCCGCGACCGAGAAAAATTCGCCCTTGTGATTGATCGCATGGACTTTATGCGGATCGGCCACCTGCCCCGTGGTGCGGTCCCAGATCATCGCATCCGGCTCGACCGAGGCCCACAGCTTGAAGCAGACATCCATGAATTCTTCCATCCGCTCATAGCGGCGGGCATGTTCCATCAGCTCGTCAAAGCCGTAATTGGCGGCATCGGCGCGGCGGGACGAGGCGATGACATTGAACGCAAGCCGTCCGCCCGTGACGTGATCGAGCGAATTCAGCAGGCGCGCCGTATAGAACGGATGCATGAAGGTCGAGGAATAGGTCAGGCCAAAGCCGATATGCTGCGTCAGTTGCGACATCGCCGCGATATAGGGCGACATGTCCAGACGCGGCCAGCCAAGGCCCCATTTCACCGCCCCGTCCCGTTTGCCCTGATAGGTCGATGGAATGCCGTTCCCGTCGCCAAAGAACAGGAAATCCAACAGGCCGCGTTCGGCGATCTGCGCAATTTCGCGGTAGATGCGCATATCGGGAAAGGTTGCATGTGACCACGATCCCGGCATCCGCCAGCGCCCTTCTAGGTGCGTCCAAGACAGGTCATATCCAAGGTGTATTTTTCGCATCTGGGCTCCGTCGCGGGCGGCCGCGCAATATGGCATCACATAGTGTGATATCACTTTGCCAAATCAGATACGGTCAAGCATGAAAAAGGCGCGCGGGGTGAAACCCTGCGCGCCCAAAGCGATCCGCCTGAATTTTACGCTATTAGCCCATCAGCAGGCGCAGCGCGAGGAAACCAAGCGCCGACAGCAGCGCCGTCGCGGGCACTGTGATGATCCAAGCCGCCACAATCGTCAGGAAGTGCGAGCGACGCACAAGGCGGCGACGGCGGCGTTCCTCATTAGCGATGGCAGGCGCGGCTTCGGTTTCCAATCCGCGGCTCATGCGGCGCGCTTCGCCCCATTCGCGGTAGAATCCGACGCCGAAAATGCCGCCAATCGCGATATGGGTCGAGCTGACCGGCAGCCCCAGCCACGAAGCCGCAATCACCGTCACCGCGGCCGACAGCGCCACGCAATAGGCCCGCATCGCGTTCAGTTTGGTGATCTGATCGCCCACCATGCTGATCAGTTTCGGCCCAAACAGCAGCAGCCCCAGCGAGATGCCCAGCGCGCCGATGACCATGACCCACAGCGGGATCGATCCGACATCCGCGCCATTCAGCCCCAGCGTCTGCACAATCGCCGCCAGCGGCCCAATCGCATTCGAGACGTCATTGGCCCCATGCGCAAAGCTCATCAGCGCGGCTGACACGACCAGTGGCAGTTGGAACAGCACTTTCAGCGATTTGTTACGGTTCTCGAGGCCGATGGATTTGCGCGCAATATAGGGCCGCGACGCCAGATAGCTGATAACGCCCAGCGCCGCGCCGATCAACAGCGCACCGGCCATCGAGACATGCACGATCTGCTTGAGCCCCTTGACCGCCAGATAGGCGCCAAAGGCCCAAGCCATGATGCCGATCAGCACCGGCACCCAGACCCGCGCCGCAGCGATCTTATCGGCCCGGTCGATCACCAGCCGATGCACCAGCGCAAGGCTGGCCGCCGCCATTACTCCGCCGAGGACGGGCGATACGACCCAGCTTGCGGCGATGCGACCGATGCCGCCCCAATCCACCGCACCAAAACCCGCCGCTGCGATCCCGGCCCCAACAACGCCGCCAACAATCGCATGGGTGGTAGAAACCGGCGCGCCCAGAAACGTCGCCAGATTGATCCAGACCGCCGAGGACAGCAGGGCCGAGATCATGGCAATGACGAAAATATCGCTATTGGCAAAGCTGCTGGGCGCAACGATGCCATTGGCGATAGTGCCGACAACATCCGCGCCTGCGATCAGCGCGCCCGCCGTCTCGCACACGGCGGCGATGACCAGCGCGCCGGTCATCGACAGGGCATTCGCGCCCACCGCTGGCCCCATATTATTGGCCACATCATTCGCGCCGATATTCAGCGCCAGATAGGCCGCAAAGACCGAGGCGACGATAATCATCACGCCGCCCGGCGCACCCCCGACGATAATCGCCGCCCATAGCGCCGCCAATGCCACGAAAACAATGGCAAGGCCAAACCCAACCATCGGGCGCGCGATGTAAAAGGTGGCGTCCTCGACGCGCGAGATACGGTTCAGATCGCGGTCGAGGGCCGCCCATTCATGGGTCGGGCCCTCGGCTTGGTTCAGACTGGAACGGTCGGTCAAGTGATACTCTTTAATTCAATCTATTGGTCAGCGATCAGCCAAGGCCGACCAACGAGGGGCTGGCGCGCAGCAGCGCCTTTAGCTCTGGCTCATCCACCATCTGCGCCGCAACGGCGGGCGCGACCCAGCGCCGCTCGCGGCGACCAACCTCGGGGTATTGATCCAGCAAGGTGCGCACTTCGATGGCGAAAACGTCAACTTCGGTTCGCACAGGGACATTGCCGCGCATCCGTTTGATATAGTGATATTGGCCGATCCGCTTGGCAGGGGTCGCAGTCGGGGCAATGCCCGCTTCTTCCCATGCCTCCTCCAACGCCACGGCCGCGCTGTCGCGTCCGTTCTTTGGCCAGCCCTTGGGCACGATCCAGCGGTGCGATGTCAGCGAGGTGACCAGCAGCACTTCGAACCCGTCCCCTGCCTTGCGCCAGCACAGGGCGGCGACCTGATAGCGCGCCGGGCGGCGCAACATGGGGGCGATGAATTCGCTCCAGATCATTTTGAACATGGCATCCCCTTTCGAACCCCTTGCGTTGCGGGCCACATGGGCCGGTGGTTGTCCAAGCCAGTTTTTGGCAGCAATGCCAAGGGCAAGGCGCGATTTTTCTGCACACGTTTGCAAGGATGGCAAGAATTATACGATTTTCGGCGTCAAAATGCCGCTAGCTGCCCGTTTCAGAACTATCGGCGCGAAATTGATCCGGGCGGATGCCGTGGCGGTTCAGCTTGTCGTAGAAGGTCTTGCGCGCAAGGCCCAGCCGCGTCATCGCAAGGGTCGCATTCCCAGCGGTCGCCTGCAACACGGCACGTAAGATACCGGCCTCATATTGCGCGACAAGCGCAGGCAGGTTCATATCGGCGGCGGCATCCATCAGACCTGCGGGCAAGGCGGGCAGTCCAAGCGCCTGCGCGGCTGCGAACTGCTCTAGCTCGCGCGCGTTGCCGGGCCAGTTATGGGCCGACAATCGCGCCTGCACCGCCGGGGTCAGGGCCGGAACAGAGACCCCAAGACGCCCACAGGCCGCAATTAGGAAATGGCGAAACAGCGCGGGGATATCATCGCGCCGCTCGGCCAAAGGTGGCATGCTGAGGCTAACACCCGAGAGGCGATAGTAAAGATCGGCGCGAAAGCGTCCCTCGGCCATCGCAGCGGCCAGATCGGCGCGGGTGATCGCCAGAATTTGCAGATCAAGCGGCCGTGCCACCGTCGCGCCCAGCGCATAAAAGCTGCGGGCCTCGATCACATGGGCGATGCGCGCCTGTAGGCTAAGGGGCAGCAGATCGACATTATGCAGCAGCAAGATGCCGCGATGCGCCTGTTCGAACCGGCCAATGGTGCGGGCATGGCGCGGCGTTCCGGCATGCCCCGCCTCGGCACCCAAAAACTCTAGATCAAACCGCGCCTCGTCCAGACTATCGCAGGCGACATGGACAAAGGCTCGCCCCCGCCGCGGCCCCGCCGCATGGATCGCGCGCGCCATCGCCTTTTTGCCCGCGCCGCTGGGGCCGGTGATCAAGACATCGGCGCTGGCCTCGCCCAGACGCTGCGCCGCCTCGCGCAATTGGGTGATGGCGGCGCTGGTGCCCAGCAGGACCCCCGGCTCGGCCACGGCGCGCGGCAGATGGCGCAGATAGCGGTTCTCGAGCACGAGGCCGCGCGCCAGCAGCGCCCGCCGCAACGCCGCCACCAAAGCATCGGTCCCGACAGGCTTGGTCAGGAAATCCCATGCGCCAGCACGGATCGCGGCGACCGCCATTGCGACATCGCCATGTCCCGTCAGCAAGATCACCGGCAGTTCAGGGTCCATCGCATGCAAGCGGCGGTGCAATTCCAGACCATCGGTGCCGGGCATCCGTACATCCGACAGCACCACACCCGGATAGCTGTCATCAAGGCCCGCCAGCGCAGCCTCGGCCCCGTCAAAGGCCTCGACGGTAAAGCCTGCGATGCGCAGCGCTTGCGACAGCGCGGTGCGCAGGGCCGGGTCGTCATCGACAAGGCGGATCAGCGAAAGGTCGGTCATGCGCGGCGAAGCCTGAGACGGAAGCAGGCCCCTTGGCCGGCAATCGCGGGGTCGAGGGTCAGCGCCCCGCCCAGGTCACGCGCAATATCGCGCGCAATGACCAACCCCAGCCCCAGCCCGTCCGTCTTGGTCGAGGCAAAGGGCGTGAACAATTGCGCGGCCACATCGGGCGTGACGCCCGGACCATTATCGGCAATGGTGACCGTGACTTCGGTGCCGCCCGCTGTGATCCCAATTTCGATCTGTGGATTGGCATGTCCGACCATCGCATCCTGCGCGTTCTGGATCAGGTTGATCAGGATCTGTTCCAAACGCACCGCCTCGGCCCTGACGGCCAGACCGCTGTCACCGGCGATGATGATGCGCGGCCCCTCGCCCCGCCTGCGCGAGGCCGTCAGCTGGATCGATGCGTCAATCGCATCGCGCAGCACGACCGGCCCCTGCAATCCCGTCGCCTTGCGTGCAAAGCCCCGCAGATGCGTCATAATCTGGCTGATGCGATCGACGGTATGGACAACGCTGTCCATATTCTGGCGTGCCTCGCCGGGGGCGGCATCGATCAGCGCCGCACCGCTTTCGGCCAGCAGACGAATGGTTGCCAGCGGCTGGTTCACCTCATGCGCGAGGCCCGCCGTCACTTGTCCAAGGGTTGCAAGCTTATTGGCCTGCACAAGATCCGCCTGCATCCGTGCAAGACGCGCCTCAGCGGCACGACGCTCGGCCATCTCATTCGTGAGGGCGCGGGTGCGGATATCAACTTCGCGTTGCAAATCAGCGCTGTAACGGGCGGCCGTTGCCTGCGCCTCGTGCCGCTGATCGCGCAGACGGCGCGCGCGCAGATAGACTGCCAAGGCGACAAGCTGCACCAAAAGGGCCGCCGCTGCAGCGATCAGGCCCGCGATCACCGCATCACCCGCGGGCGTCGTCAGGCGCAGCGTCCAGCCCGGCGTGTCCGCGACAGGTTGGATCACCGTAACGCCCGACCCGTCCGGGCCACTGGGCAAAAAGCGCTGCGAAGTATCGCCCGCAATCAGCACAATGCCCGCCGCATCACGGACCTCGGTCTGATCTTCGGTACGCGCCCAAGCAGCCTCGATTGCGCCAAATTCCATTTTGACGACGACCACGCCAATGACCGCGCCGCCCTGCTGGACATCATGCGATAGATAGAGGCCGGGGCGATTGCTGACCGTGCCCAGTGCGAATTCCAGCGCAGTGCCACCCGTCATCGCCTGACTGTAATAGGTGCGAAAATCATAGCGCTCGCCCACAAAGCTATCGGGCTGATCCCAGTTCGAGGCCGCAATCGCCGTGCCGCTGCGATCCAGCAAATAGATCACGGTGCTGCGCGTCTCGGCCCGCAAGCGGTCCAGCTTTTGCGAGACACCATCGGTCAGGGCCGGCAGCGGAGCCTCTAGCGCGCCAACCACCATCGCATCGTCAGAGAGCACAGCCGCCACGGCGCGCTGTGTCGCCAGAACGCTCTCGAGGGCCTGCACCCGCGACAGCGCAGTCGCCTCGGCCCGGTTGTCCAGCCGCGCTATCGCGCTGCGATATTCCAGCGCATAGGCGATCGCGCATAGCGCCACCCCAAACACCACCAGCGCCGCGCCGACGGCCAGGGCGCGCGGTGAGAAATGAGAAAGCCGTTGCGCTGCCATGATCCGCCCTGCGTGTATCGGTTTCCACACTACATGAAATGACATGTGTGTAAAACCACACATTTTAACATAGCCGCAGCAGATAGATTACCTATTAATCAGCGACTTAGCCAAATGTGGCGAAAATTTGTTCCCCCCGCCCACCGGATTATTCTGCCCCGCACAGTTAGCCGGGCACATGTTGGAGGAGAACAGATGCTAAGCGATACCGCTTCCACGGCGGGGCATGGCCCTCGTCCGTTTTACCGCCACCTTTATTTCCAAGTCATCGTCGCCATCGTTCTGGGCGCGCTGATCGGGCATCTCTGGCCCACCTTCGGCGCCTCGCTCAAGCCCTTGGGCGACGGGTTCATTAAACTTGTAAAGATGATCATCGCGCCGGTGATCTTTATTACCATCGTTACCGGCCTTGCCGGTATGCGCGACCTGCGCGGCGTCGGTTCGGTTGCAGGCAAAGCCTTTGGCTATTTCCTTGTCTTCTCGACCCTTGCGCTGATCGTCGGGCTGATCGTTGCCAATGTGGTGCGCCCCGGCGCAGGCATGAACATCGATCCCGCGACGCTGGATGGCAGCAGCGTGGCGAATTACGCCAGTCAGGCGCATGACAGCACGTTGACCGGATTTTTGCTGGACATCATTCCCAATACGATGGTCGGTGCATTCACACAGGGCAACATCATCCAGGTGCTGTTCGTCGCCATCTTGTTCGGCGTCGGCATCATTCTGGTGGGCGAGCGCGCGAAACCCGTCGTCACCTTGCTAGAGGCCGCAGGTCAGGTCGTCTTCCGTATTGTCGATATTCTGATGAAGGCCGCGCCCGTGGGTGCCTTTGGTGCCTTTGCCTTTACCATCGGCGCCTATGGCATCGGCACGGTCGTCAATCTTGCCGCGCTGGTTGGCACGTTCTACCTGACCGCCGCCGTCTTTGTGATCGTCATTCTGGGCACGGTTTGCGCCGTGAACGGCTTTTCGATCTTCCGCCTGATCTCGTATCTGAAGGCCGAGATCCTGCTGGTGCTGGGCACGTCATCGTCCGAATCCGCCCTGCCCTCGCTGATGGAAAAGATGGAAAAGGCGGGCTGCGCGCGCCCTGTTGTCGGCCTTGTCGTGCCGACCGGCTATTCGTTCAACCTTGACGGCACCAACATCTACATGACGCTGGCGGCGCTGTTCATCGCGCAGGCGACGAATATCGACCTGTCGCTGGGCGATCAGATCATGCTGCTGCTGGTGGCGATGCTGTCGTCAAAGGGTGCGGCGGGCGTTACCGGCGCGGGCTTTATCACGCTGGCCGCAACGCTGTCGATCGTGCCCTCGGTTCCGATTGCGGGCATGGCGATCATCCTGGGCGTTGACCGTTTCATGTCGGAATGCCGCTCGATCACCAACTTTATCGGCAATGCGGTCGCGACCGTTGTTGTTAGCCGTTGGGAGGGTCAGCTGGATACCCAGCGTCTGCATGCGGTTCTGGGCGGTCACGAATTTGGCGCGAAAGCCACCCCGGTGACCGAGATCAACGCCCCCGCCGGTCTGAACCTTGGCGAAAAGAACGCCGACTGATCTGGCGTTTGGACAAGAAAAAACCCCGGGCAGAGTGTTCTGCCCGGGGTTTTCTTTTGCTTAGTGGTGGCCGTGACCAGCGCTGCCGCCGGGGGTGCCTTTCACAAAGAACGCCCCGATGATCGCCAGCACCGACAGCGCCGCCGCCAGTTGCAGTGCGCTATGGACACCGCCCATGATCGCATCATGCGCGCTTGCGCCGCCCGCCGCCAGTGCACTGCCGCGCAACGTCATGACCGAGATCAGAACCGCGATCCCTGCCGCGCCGGCAACCTGTTGCAGCGCACTGACCAGCGCCGCACCATGGCTGTAAAGACGCTGCGGCAATGCGCCAAGGCCCGACGAGAACAGCGGCGTGAACAGCATTGCGAGGCCCACGCTGAGGACCAGATGCGCGCCCAGCAAGATCACGATCGAGCTGCCCGCCAGCGTCATCACGAACAGTGCTGCCGTCGTCAGGATCGAACCGGGCACCACCAGAATACGCGGGCCTTGCTTGTCATAGATCCGGCCAACGATGGGGGCCATGATCGCCATCAGCAGGCCGCCCGGCAGCAACATCAGACCCGATTGCAGCGTGGTCATGCCCATGACGCTTTGCATCAGGATCGGCAGCAGAATGACCGCACCGAACAGACCCAGCATGGTCAACGCCAGCACAACAACCGCGACCGCATAGGCCGGATGCGCCAAGGTGCGCAGATCCAGCAGCGCGCGCTCTTCGCGTTGCAGTTGGAACTGGCGGGCGACGAACAGCACCAGCGCGATGGCACCGATGCTGGGCGACAGCCACAGCGGCAGCGCGGGCTCGACGCCGTGGGCGGCACCCTCGCCAATCGACGACAGACCGTAAACCAGACCGCCAAAACCGATCGCGGACAGGATGACCGACAGGATATCCAGCGGCGCCTTGCGGGTCTCGCCGATGTTGCGCATCAGCGCATAGCCCAGCGCCAGCGCGCCAAGGCCAATCGGCAGCACCAGCCAGAACATCCAGCGCCAGTTCAGCAATTCAAGGATAATGCCCGAAATCGTCGGGCCAAGCGCCGGCGCGACCGAGATCACGATCGAGATATTGCCCATGACGCGGCCACGGTTTTCTGGCGGCACAACGGTCATCACCGTCGTCATCATCAGCGGCATCATGATCGCCGTGCCGACCGCCTGCACTACACGACCGACCAATAGGATCGGAAAGTTCGGCGCGGTCGCACAAACCAGCGTGCCGATGCAGAAACAGGTCATCGCGGCGATGAACACGGCGCGGGTCGTCAGGCGCTGCATGATAAAGCCGGTCGTCGGGATGACGATGGCCATGGTCAGCAGGAAGGCCGAGGTCAACCACTGCGCAGCGCTGGCGGAAATATTCAGATCAGCCATCAGGCTGGGCAGCGCGACGCTCATGATCGTTTCATTGAGGAAGACGACGAATGTCGCAACCAGCAGCAGAATGATCACGATATTATTGCGTGCCTTATCTTCGGGCGACAAAGGCGCGGCCGCGAAGGCATTGGGGACGTGTGCCGGATCTTGCGATCCAGCCAGAGAATCTGGGGCTGACATGGGAGCACTCGAATTTTGGAGGTCTGACCGCAATGCGGAACGGGGGTATAGACCAGCAGGCCACGAATAAGTCAATATGGTTTCAAGACGTTGCGTCATTAGCGCGCATTGCGAAACAGACGCGATGAAAGTGATCACATCGTGTTTCGCACCGTCTGATTTATGCATTTTTACATATAGTTATGCACCGATCAATCTGCAGGAGCGGCATATATCGCACAGCAAGGTCACGCGTTTATGTCAGGCGTGCGGCCTCGAATGCAGCGATCAGCGCGTCGATATTTGTATAGAGGTGCAAGCCGCGCTGGTGCAGCAGAAAACCGCGTTGGAAATAGCGGCGCGCGAATTTCGCATCGGGCGAGGCGGCGATCACGCGTCGGCTGGCAAACAGATTTTCAAGCCCGTTTTGCACCTTTGGGCCAAGCACGCGGTTGCGCGTCATATAGGTCTCGTCAATCAGATGCGTGTGAAAGGGCACCGCGAATGACGCGCCAAATGCCAGGGCAAGGCGCTGTGTCGTTGTGAAACTGCCCACCGGGCGATCCAGCGCGCGACCGAGGGTGGCAAATTCCTCGATCTTGCCAACTAGGTGATCCGTCGCAAGCCCATGTAAACGTGCAATAAACCCCAGATTTTGGCGGGCCGTCAGGCGCGGTGTAAAGATCGTTGCCATCGCAAGCGGCCATGAAACAGCCTCGTCCCGCTGCACTCGACCGCTGTTGGGCTGATCCGCACCCGAAATCAACCGCAGCAGCGCCGACTTTCCGCTGCCAGCCGTCGCCATGATCACATAATGCTGGCCCGTTTCGAAAACAGCATCTGTGTTTTGCAAGATAAACGCCGTGTCCTGCGGCGGCCCGTACCACCGGCTGACCTTTTGAAACGCGATCATCGCCCACGCTTGCCCCGGCTGATACGTTCGACCAAAAGTCCCGTCGCCCCAAGGCCAAGCGTCAAAAGTCCCAGATATTGCAGGCTGATCATCGTGCTGTGATAGTTACCATAAAGGCCACTGCGCATCATCTCGACCAGATGCAGCAGCGGGTTGAACCAGAGGATATTGCGCAAAACCTCGGGCAGCAGCGATGGGATGTAGAATACGCCCGAGATAAAAAAGACCGGGCGCGCCAGCATCCGCTCGACAAAGCGCCAACCGCGCCATGCGCTGAAAATCAGCGCATGCCACAGCCCCGCAAACAGACAAAAGGCCGCAAGTATCCCATAGGCGGCCACCATCTGCGCCAGATCGGCGGGCGGCGCGGCGCCGCTCAGCCAGATTGCGCCGCTGAAAAAGGCGATGGCGATCACACCATGCACCGTGCTGACAAGCAGCCAGCGCGCCATCACACTATCCATCGGTTTGACCACGGCAAACGGCGCCAGATGGGCATTCGCGGTCAGCGCGCCGGTCAAACTGGCGGACATGCGGCTATAGAATTCGACCATCAACACACCCGTGCCAAAAAACAGCGCAAGCGACGGCCCAAACGGCGCATGCCGCCCCAGCAGGTTAAAGATCAACACAAGCGCGGTCAGCACAACGGCGGGCTGCAATACAACCCACAAATAGCCCCACCATGTGCCGCCAAATCCGATCCGCGCCTCGCGCACCAGCAGCGCGTTCAGCACATGGGCCTGCACCTGTATTGCAGCGGCGCGCGTCATCGGCGGTGATCCCAAATCAACTGCGTCAAAAGCAACCCGACCAGCCAAGCGAATGAAAGACCAAGGAAAATCAGCGCAGGCGTCAGGATGCGATACGGGTATTTCGCGATTTCTTCGGGATAGGGATCGGCGAAAACCGCCAGATAGCGTTGTTGCCGATCCGCATTGGCGCGCGCAGACTCGTAGGATGTCAGCGCGGAGGCGTAATATTGTTGGGCGAACTCTTGGCTCATTTGCAGGTCTTCGTAGTCCGACAACACTGCCGCGGCCAAAGCCCCTGCCCCATCTGCCCCCGCAATTTCGGCGCGTAAGCGGTCGCGCTCATCCGTCAAGCCCGCCAATTGGTTGCGCCGCACGCCCAGTGCGGGGGATTGCGGTGCGCTACGCTCTAGGCTTGCGACATCAGCCCTCAGGCTCGATATCTGGCCAGAAATCGTCGAAATGCGCTGTTCTTGCAGGGTCAGATTGATTGTCGGATCGCCAATATTGCGCGCGGTGCGAAAGGTGGTCAGCGCCGCGCGGGCGGCGCGCAACTGATCCTCAGCCCGCTGCAATTCCTGCGTCGCTTGTTGCAGGGCCGCGCTGCGCGCCTCTTCGGACAGGCGATTGATCACCTCGACCGAGGCATCAAGCACCAGATTGGCGATATCGACGGCGTCTTGGGCTGAATAGGCCTCGACCTCGAATTCAAAGATTGATGTGGTCGCGTCGAACCGGCTGGTCGCATGTCTGCGCCAATAGCGCAGGCGATCCTCGAATGCGGCAGCGGGATCAAGGCGTTGCAGCGCGTCGATCGCCGGATCTGCAAACAGGCGATCGAAGCCAAGAGCCGCATCAATGCGGCGCAGCATATCGGGCGCGTGTAAAAACCGTCCCAGAACGTAAGAATCCGAACGGGTCGAGCCCGCGCTGGTCATGCCGGTCAGGGACGAGAGCATATCCGCGCCGCCACCGCCGCCTTCGATACTGCGCACAACAAAACTTGCATTCGCCGCATAGCGATCCGAGGCGATGGCCCCGAAATAAAGCGCCGATAGCAGCGCAGGCAGCGCAACCAGCCCCAGAAACGACCACAACCGCATCATGGCGCGCCAACCAAAGCCCGCACCGCCGCGATAAAGGGCGCATCTGGCGGCCCGTCCAATCCCGCCCCATACAATTGTTCGCGCAGGGCAATGCGCGCAGTCTGCAAGGGATCATCGGTCGAAATCTGCGCCATAATCGCAGCGATATCTGCTGCCCCCTTGAGGTGATAGGCCGCGCGCGCCGAGGGAAAGTCAGCGATATCAACGCCCTGTGGCACTGTCACAATCTGCGGTCGACCGGTGTAAAGATAATCGGCCATGGTCGAGGACAGATCTGTCAGCAGGACATCGGCGCGGTTGTAAATATCGGCAGCCGGGGTGTGCGGTGCGATCATATCGCCGCCGGCAGCCGCGATCGCTTTCACAATGGGGTGCATGGTGGTGCTCTGCGTGCTGAGGGGGTGCGCTTTGAACAGAATATGCGGGCGCGGCGTGATCTGGCCCAGCGCGGCAATGATATGGGGCGCAAGCTCCAACGACGAAAACCGCGTCGTTTGTGAATAGCCGAGCCAGGTCGGCATGTAGCCAATCGTCAGGGCTTCGCGCGCGCGCCTACGCGGACCACGCAGCAGGTTTTCCGCCTGCGGCCGGCCGATAATGCGAAATCGATCCAGCGGGATCATCACGCCATGGGCCGCATAGCGCGCAATCGCAATCTGACCCGCCACCCAGACCTGATCAAAGCTTTTGGTTAACAGGGAATAGGAGGGCGGCTTGTCTGAATCGCCGTGCAGCATCTGCACATGTGTCGCATCGGGAAAAGCGGTGATCATATCGCGGTTGCGGTGACCATTATTGGCATACAGCACTGCACGCAGGTGCGAGGGCACCAGGCGTCGCAAATCTGCCTCCTTCGGCGCAAAAATCGCCGTAATGCCGCGCGCATTCAGGCTGGCATAGTGATTTTCCTCGCGGCAAATGACAAACCAAGGCACCTGCGCGCGATGGAGGTAGGGCGCCCACATATCGACATGGCCGGTGTCATGGTAATCCGGGCCAGAGAAATGAAATGCGAGCGGATAGGGCCGCAGATCCGGCGGCGCGACGGTCTTTTGAAAATGTTTAAGCAGCATCAGAAACAGCCTGTGATAACGCGAGTGGGCTTTGGCTGATCTCGGCCATGCGGGTTGCGGTCATGCCAAGCGGATGAATCGCGCGAAAATCCCCGTTGATGATGCCAAAAGCCGTCTCAATTCGCAGATCCGGCAAAATGCGTAACGCTAGAGCATGCAGCAATTCCCTTTGGCCCGGCGCAAAGCCAGTGCCGATATAAAGGGCAACCCTATCGGGCCGGTGCGCGCCCAAGGTATGAAGCAGCGCTTCGGCCGCAGTGAAAAGCGCCATGAACGGGCCAGCGTCGGCGGTGATCACCACCGCAATGGCACGCGTGGCTTTTGGCGCGGGTAAGCGGGCAGTCACGCCTGTCTCGCCCATCAGCGTGAACGGACCGCCTGGCAGCAGCGTCACGCTGAGGTTTTCCAACGTGGCCGCGGTGCAGATCATCGGCGGCGGCGGAAAGAAACTATAGATCCCGCTATAGCTGCGCATCAGCTTTGGCAGCGCCGGGCGCAAAGTATCGGCAAAGGCGAGCATACGCAGATGGGTGACGCCGTTCTGGCGCAATGCATGCGTGTTCAAACTATCCTCGGATGGATAGAATATCCGTGCCAGCCCGGCGGCAAAAAACGGATCAAGCTGCACAAGGCGGCGCATGTAATAGCGCGCGCCGCCCCCTTTATAGGCTCGATAGCAAGCAAGGTTTCGAAAAATGATAATGGGATCAATACCCTGCGCCAAAAGGGCTTGGCGTGTCTGCATGACAGACGGCTTTAGCTTGCTGCCAGCAAAATAGATTGCTGTGCCCTGCGCCGCCTGAACAAGCGATGCGTAGTCAGGGGGCGGCGGGGCCGTCCGTACGGATTTTGGGCGGATTGCAATCGCCAAGGTCAATAGCAGCAGCGCGCCGAACCATGCTGAGGCGCCCCAAATCGGACCAATGGCAAACAAGAATGGCAATGCTGCAAGGGCGGCAATTCGCAAATAATAGATCCTGTTGCGCGCGATGGCACCCGGCTTTGATTGCCAAAGTCGTGGCGACAGCGCCGCCAGGTAAAACGCACAAAGCGTCAGCGCGCTCGCCCCAAACAGCAGCGCGCCGCCCAGGGCATAAAGAGGCAAGGTTGCGATTACTGCGGTAAGGGCCGCGAGTGCATAGCGTCTTGGGTGCGGCGGGCCGAATGGGAACCAGCGCAGGCTGATTGCGGCGATACAGCCCGCATAGATCATCGCCAAAAGCTCAGTCATCACGCCCCCCTTCCCAAAAGCGGCTGTGCATAATCATTTCCTCGACAAAGGCGCGGCGGATAGCGGGCGGCTGTGCGGCCATGGCGGGGTCGGCATGGCCGAAAACAAGGGCGCGATGGGCGGCGTCGGCCTCTTGCAGGGCGGCGTGATCGGGCGCTGGTGCGCCCGTGACCGCGATGGATTTGACACGATAGACCTGCGCCAAAGCGGCAGGCGGGCTGAATTGGCGCAGCAAAATGCGGTGCGGAATCCGGGCCTTTAGCAAGGCGGCCTCCATGCCGCTGACATCGCACAGGGCAAGCGAAATAGGAGCTGTGCCTTGGGCGTTAAAGTGGCGCAGGCCGGTCATCGCCAGCCGCAGCAGCGGATTGGCATCGCGCAGATCAATAAACGTAGGAAAATCCCGCGCCAGCGCCATCACATCACGCCGCAGCGCGATCAGATGCGCGCGTGACAGCGTGCCCGTATAGGGATGTGGGCGGATGATCACCCCGCGATGGGCGCCGCCGGACATAATCTGCTGCACAACCGCACGGCCAAACCCGCCGATCAGCGAGGAATGGTCATTGCGGCGACTGCCATAGCCTTCCCAGGTCGGCGTATACAGCAGATAGTCACCCGCCTGCCCCGGCCGATAGCCATACAAATCCTGCACAAACAGATCGCCAACCTCGATCAGGCGGCCACCGCGCAGATCGGCATCGGTAAAGATACCCGCGTCACGATAGCGCGCGCGGGCAAGTGGTCCAGCGATACAAACGAAATCATAGATCCGCGCTGCCGGCCGCACCGACGCCGCCTTGTTCGATTCCCCGTGCAGGATCAGCACATGGCGATACTGACGATTGTTCACGGCGTTCAAATTGCCCTGACTGTTGAAGGGATAATAGGCAACGCCGCCGCGCCGCAGCGGTAACGTCAGCGCCTGGCCGCGCGCGATGACCTGCAAGCCGCAATCCTGCGCGACGCGCGCGCGCAGGGGCGACAGATACTGTCCCCATTGCCGCCGCAAAAACAGGGGGGATTGCGCAGCGCAGAATGTGCCTGCCCGATAGAATGGCAACACCTGCGCCACTGCGGTCGCAATCGGGCTGTCGACCAACACGGCTGATGTATAGCTGCGATCCATCCCTAGCGTCCCACCGAAACCCTAGCGCCGCAGGACCAAATTCTGTTTGCGCAGCACTGCCCCCGCATTCGAGCACAGGAAATGCAGCGCGCTTGCAACCTCGGCCGGCTGCATGATCGTGCTGGGATCCTCGTCCGGGGCCAAGGTACGACGCAGATCGGTGGCACAGCGGCCGGGCGACAGCAGGACAACGTCGATCCCTTTGCATGCAAGCTCTTCGCGCATGGCCTCAGAGGCAGCGATCATCCCCGCTTTGGAGGCGGAATAGGTAATCCAATTCGCGCGCCCGTTCATCCCGGCGGTTGAGGCGATATTCACCACGATCCGCAAGCCATGGCCGCGCCGCATCGCCTCGCGCACCAGCAAGACGGGCGAGATCAGGTTAACCTGCAAAGTGCGGGCGAAATCATCATCCGTTACGGTCTCGATCGGGCCCGGCGCGGTAAAGCCCGCATTATTCACCAGCATCTCGACCTCGACATCCAGCGCCGCCAGCGTGTCAAAGAAAGCATCATAGGCCTGCGCCCGCGACAGATCCGACAGTACGGGATAACGCGGCTGACATTGCTGATGCGCTGATCCAAAATCTCGGCCTGAATTGCAGCGGCAGCATCCGCCAGCCGCGCAGGATCAGTGCCGGTCAGTACCACCGCCTCGGCATTCATGGGGCGCGTCGCGAAAAGACGGGCAATCTCGAACCCAATACCGCGCGTGCCCCCGGTAACTACAATCGCTTTCATGCGTGGAATCCCTTCAACAATTGTCCGGCAATGCCGAAATCTTCTGGATAGGTGACCTTGATATTTTTATGCGCCCCCGGCAGCGCCTGAACGCGGGCCCCGTAGTGATGGCAAAGCTGCGAATCTTCGGTGAAAACCAGCCCGTCGCGCCGCGCCATCTGGTGGCATCGCTGCAGATCGGCTCGGTTGAACTTTTGCGGCAACTGGATGTCGAAGACCTCGTCTCGTGGCACGGGGGCGGTGACATAGCCATCTGCGCCGATACGGCACATCGAAAAGGGAATGGGGCCGTAAAGCCCGACGTTTTCCGCGCTGTGATCCAGCAACTGATCGATCATCGCGCCGTCGATACAGGGACGCGCGGCCTCGTGCAGGATCACAACCTCGGTCCCGGCCGCCTCAAGCAGCAGGGCGACGCTGTGCTGGCGTGTCGCGCCAGATCGCAGGATCTGAAACGGCACATTGCCCGCGTGGGGGGCGATCATATCGCGGGTCATCTCTTCGAACCCAGCGGGGGCGTTGGTGATGATCTGTGCAATCTGCGGATGCGCAGCGGCGATCGCGACCGCATAGCTGATCATCGGTCGCCCCAAGATCGCGCGGAACTGCTTTGGCAGCCCGGCCGAGGCCCGCGTACCGACCCCGCCCGATAACAATAGGAATGTGAATCGCTGTGACCGCACGTCTGCACGCCCCCCTTTGTCCAAATGTCTGATCGTCGACACGGTCAAAGCGGGCACCCCCAATCCGACCGTGGATCGAGAGGTAAGCTCTATTGGTTTCTCAAATACTAATCCGCACAGGACGTATTGGACCAATGATCGAAATAGGCGCGGAATATGTCGGGAATGTGACGGGAAATACAAAACCTATCGCGACATAAAAATTAACACCTTGTTTACAAACCCCGGCAAAACGTCCTGCCCAAATTTCAATCATTGCCATCATAATTAACTTTTTATCCCAAGTTATGCCTTGTGAATCAGTGGATTTGCCTCAATCATAAGTTGAGCAAAAGTTAACGCGAACGATGAAGAAACGGGCAACCTCAGCGGGCGGCCCGATGGGCAAATGTTTCTAACTTTGTGATTTCGTCAGAACGTCGGAGAGCGCATCATGACCAGCACGGATAGAAATCTACCACTGACAACGGCCCAGCGTGGGGTATGGATGGGCGAGTTGCTGCGCGCCGAAGGCGGCACGTTCAACATCGCCGAAGCGATTGAGATCGCGGGCCCGGTGGATCTGGCTGTTTTTCGCGCCGCGATTTTGCAGGTGACCGCCGAGGCCGAAACCACCCGTCTGACGATTCGCACGACGCCCGAGGGGCCGGTGCAGCGCATCCTGCCCAGCTATCCGGGCCAGATCCCCTTTGTCGATGTCAGCGCTGCCGCCGCGCCTGACATCGCCGCGCAGGACTGGATGATGACGCGGCTGGTCGCGCCCAGTGATCTGGCGAATGATGTGCTGTGGCAGGCGGCGCTGTTGAAACTGGCGGATGATCGGTTCGTCTGGTTCCACTGCGCGCATCACATCGTGCTGGACGGCGCATCGGGCGGGATGCTGGTCGCGCGCGTTGCTGCGATTTACACGGCGATGCTAGAGGGGCGCGACGCGGGCCCCTCGCCCTTCCTGCCGCTTGACACGCTGATCATGGCTGAGGCCGCCTATAAAACCAGCAAGCGGCGCGAGATGGATCTGGCCTATTGGCGCGATCAGTTGGCCGCGCCGCCGCAGCCCGTCACGCTGTCGACCAAAACTGCGCGCGTTCGCGATATGCAATTGGCCCGGCAGGGCTTCGTCGCCGCGAACCGCTGTTTCCCCGCCGATCTGACCGCAGAAATGGCCGAGGTTGCAAAGGTGCATGGGGCGAGCCTGCCGCAATTCCTGACTGCGGCTTTGGGCAGCTATATTTATCGTATGACGGACCAGAACGACCTTTGCGTCGGGATGCCGGTGATGGGGCGGCTGGATCGCGCGATGCGGCAAGTGCCGGGCATGGCGGCGAATGCGGTCGTGCTGCGCTTTGCCATGGCGCAGGATATGCCCTTTACCGATATGCTGGCGCAGGTGCGGCGGGTGATGCGCGGCGCGCTGAAGCATCAAAGCTTCCGTTACGAAGACCTGCGCCGCGCCCTGGGTTACACCCAGACCCAAGATCACCTGTCACGCATGGCGATCAATATCGAACCCTTTGATTACGATCTGCGCTTTGGCCCCTATGGCGCGCGCAACCGCAACATCAGCAATGGGATCATGGAAGATCTGACGATCTTTGTTTTTGACCGTCAGGACGGGCAAGGACTGGATTTTGGCCTTTACGCCAATCCCGCGCTTTACAGCCAGCAGGCGCTCGAGGCGCATCTGGATCGTATCTTTGCCCTCACGCGCGCCGCGATCACACAGCCCGATGCAGCAATGCGCGACCTGCCTCTGCTCCGCCCCATCGAGGTTGCTGCGCTGCAAGTCGACCGGCACGCCACCGCGCAAGAGCGTCCGCTGGAGCGGCTGCATACAGTGATGATGCGTCACGCGCGCCTCAGCCCATCGCATCTGGCGCTGACCGATCTGCACGGGCCGGTGAGCCGTGCCGCGCTGGCGCAGCAGGTGAATGCGCTGGCAAGCGCGCTGGCGATGGCGGGCGTATGTCCGGGCGATGTGGTGGCGCTGATGTTGCCGCGTGATCGCCGCCAGTTGATTGCGATGCTGGCCGTGGCTGTCACGGGCGCGACATGGCTGTCGCTGGATGCAGATGGGCCGCGCGACCGTAATGCCGCAATTTTGCAAGACGCCGCCCCTGCGCTGGTGCTGACTGATGACCGTATGCCGCATGGCCTGCCTGCGGGCCTGCCGGTGCTGGGGCTTGACCGCAGCGGCGAGGCCATCGGCCTGCCCTATCTGCAGCCGCGCGCGCCGCAAGTGCCACCGCAAAGCGCCTATGTCATTTATACATCCGGCACCACCGGACGCCCGAAGGGCGTCGTGGTGCCATGGTCAAGCCTTGATAACCTGCTGCGCAGCATGATGGAGACGCTGGACTTTGGCCCGGACGAGCGCTGGCTGTCGGCGACATCGGTGACCTTTGATATCTCGATCCTTGAGCTGCTGTTGCCGGTGCTGGCGGGTGGACATCTGGTGTTGGCGCCGCGCGGTGCACAAAGCGACCCGGGCGCACTGGCGCAACTGATCACCGATCACAGCATTACCATGATGCAGGCGACGCCGACCTTTTGGCAGATGTTCCTTGGGGCGGGTCAGGGCGATGCCTTGGCGGGCCTGCGACTGCTATGCGGCGGCGAGCCGCTATCACCGCCCCTCGCCGGGCGTTTGCTAAGCCACGCCCGGGCGCTGATCAACGTCTATGGCCCGACCGAGACAACGATCTGGTCCAGCATCCACGCCGTGACCGCCGCAGATTGCGAGGCCACAAGCATCCCTGCGGGTCTACCACTGGCGAATACGCAGTTCTACATCCTTGATAGCGCGCTGAATGCGGTTGCGCCGGGGATGCCGGGGCAGTTGGCCATCGGCGGCGCGGGTGTTGCGACGGGTTATCTGGGGCGGCCGGATCTGACAGAAACGGTCTTCCTGCCCGATCACTTTACCGCCGCCGCTGGCGCGCGGATCTATTTGACCGGCGACCGCGCGCGGCGCGATGCGGACGGGCGGATCACCATTTTGGGCCGCAACGACGGGCAGATCAAAATCCGCGGCGTCCGCGCCGAGCTATCCGAAATCGAAGGCGCTCTACTGCAAGTTCCGGGTGTCGCGCAGGCGGCGGTCAAACTATGGCCGGCCGATCAGGGCACCTTGCTAGCCGCCTATCTGATCCCGGCCGAAGACAGCATTCTGACGCCTGATCCGGGCGCCATCCGCGCCGCGGTCGCGGGGCTGCTGCCGCAGCAATTGGTGCCGACACGCTATATGATACTCGATACTCTGCCGGTGACCGCGGCGGGCAAGCTCAACCGCGCCGCCCTGCCCGAGCCCGAGGTCATCGCCGCACCCGCCCAACAGACTATACCCACCACGCCCGAGGAACACGCGCTATTCGACGCCTGGGCCGAGGTTCTGGGTCATCGCAATTTCGGCACGCAGTCGAGTTTCTTTGACCTTGGCGGTGACAGCCTTGCGGCGGTGCAGGTCTCGTTCATCTTGTCCGAGCGCGGCTTCCGCCTGCCGATCCCTGCCTTTTTCGGTGCGCCAACCATCGCCAGCCTTGCGCCGCTGATGGAGGGCAAGGGTGACGCGCTGGCGATGCTGCAAGAGATCGCCCTGCCGCTGCGCGCCACCGGCAAGGGGCGTCCGGTCTTTTGTCTGCACCCGGTGCTGGGCCTCTCCGTCGGTTTCGCGACACTGGTGCCGCATCTGCCCGCAGATCGCCCTGTTTACGGCTTGCAAGACGCGGGCCTGATGCAAAACGGCATGCCGCCTTTGGATATGCAGGGGCTGGTGCAGCGCTATCTGGCACGTATCCGCGCCATCCAGCCCCAAGGGCCCTATACGCTGGTCGGCTGGTCGATGGGCGGGCTGGTCGCCCATGCGATTGCCAGCGCACTCGAGGCGGCGGGCGATCAGGTCGCCTCGCTGACCTTGCTGGACAGCTATCCGATCCCATTGGCCGAGGCGCAGGACGACAATTGGCTGATGGAACAGGCGATCCCGCTGATGGGCATCGACTTTCCCGCAGGCACCCCTGCCTCGCTGGATATGATGGCGGATGTGCTGGTGCAGGGATTTGTCGCCGACGACCCCGACCTGCCCGTCAGTCCCGAGGATATCGCCTTGCTGATCGACCTGTTAAAACCCGTCGCCAGCCGCAACCTGCAATTGATGCGGGGCTGGGTGCCGGGCCATGTCAAAGCGGATGTGCTGTTCTATCGCGCGGCCAAACGCGGCAGTGCCCCCTCGCGGGCCGAGCCTGCGCTGTGGCAGCCCCATGTCGGGGGCAAGCTGACCCTGCGCGATCTGCCTGCCAGCCATATGGAGATGCTGCGTGCCGCAGTTGCCCCGACTATCGCACAAGGCATAGTGGCGCAGGAACAGGCGCTTACAGCAGATCCCACGCCCGTAGCTGGGTGATCGCAGCCTCCGCGCCGTTTTCGGCGCGGACCTTTTCCCCCAGCGCGGCGGCGGCATCGCGCATCTGCGGCGACAGCGCGTCCGAGATCGCCTCGGCCAGCGCGGGGGCGTTCAGGTTGCGCAGATCCAGCGCAGGCGTTGCAACACCCGCCTGCCCTAATTGCCAGCCCCAGAAATACTGATCGCCCACGAAGGGCACCGGCACCGTCGGAATACCCGCACGTACCGCAGCCGCTGCTGTGCCCGCACCGCAGTGATGCACCGCCGCTGCGACGCGCGGAAACAACCATTCATGCGAGATGCTGCCGACACAGAAAATATGCGGGTCATCCCCCAGATAATCACCCAGCTGCGCCCAGCCGCTGCCGACCACCGCGCGCCGTCCGATCAGTCGCACCGCTTGCTTAATGATCGCCGCCAGTTCCGGCGCAGCGGCGGTATGCATGCTGCCAAAGCCAATATAAACCGGCCGCTCGCCCGCCGCCAAAAAGTCGGCAAGCCCATCGGGCGGGGTAAAATCTGCGGCGGGGGGCAGGACGAAATAGCCGGGCATGGCGATACGCGGCGCCCATTCGGGCTGGCGCGGCACCACATGAGGGCTAAAGCCGAACAGCACCTTGCCGCCCGTCGCCTTGGCATTGTGCCAAGGCCCTTTCACCGGATAGGGCGGCAGTTGCAGTGTGCGGCGCATGTCATTGGCAATACCGCGCGTCAAAAGCCACGCCGTTTGTCGCAGCAGGCGATGCAGGGCGAGGTTCACCGCCCCCGGCAGGCGGCGCGGCGGCAGCCAGACCGGCGGCAAGGCGCGGCTGGAATCCAGCGGCTGCAACTGGGTCTGGACAAAGGGAATATCGTATTTTTCGGCAAGGCTGGCCGCGACCAACGAGATATTCCCCGACCCGATCAGCAGGCTTGCACCCTGTGCGGCGGCGGCAGCCTCGGCGGGCCAGTGGCGGGCCATCTCGCGCGTCTCGCGAATGACGACGCGGGCGGCGGCGGTGCTTTTGCCCCGCCCCAAAGCCTGCGGGTTACGGCGCATCATGCCCGCAAAATCCGCCGTCAGTGGCGCAAAGGCGATTCCGGCTGCAGCAACAGCGGCAGAAAAGCCTCGATCCGCGGCAAGCCGCACATCCAGCCCCGCCTTAACCATCGCCTGCGCCAATGCGATATGGGGGCGGACATCGCCCTCGGTTCCAACGGTCATAATGACAATGGTCATGGGCGCTCCGCATGCGTATCAATAGTTAACGGCTAACATATCAATGCCTTGAAACAAGCCTGTAATGGCGGATTAATGCGGCATTAAAATTAATAATTGCGAAAATACGTGGCCTGCGACATGTTTTGACCATGCGCAGGTAATTTGCCGCCGATCCCGCAAGCAACTGGCAAGTCTCTGCCCAAAAATTAAGTTGCCGCAGGGATCACAGGCAACAGATCGCCAATAAAGCAGGCATGCCGCAGGCTTCTGCGATTGACTTTCAGGCAAAAGACTCTCAGCTTCCGCTTGATGTCGCAGCCCTGATTTCGCGACACGGCAACCTTATTTCATCTGGTCGCAATATTGATCGTTTAGTTGGACATCGGCAGCGCTGAGGGCAGCGTCAGCCAGTACGGTGCCCGCATTGATTAAAGGGAGTTGAGCGCTTGCGTAGTTTTCTAGTGGATGGTCGCGTCTATGACATCGTGCGCAACCTGCTACCCGAGGGCGAGCTGCTAGAGCCGTTCGAAGCTGACGCAACCCCGACGTCCTCTGCCTATCCCCTCAACCATTCCTATGTCGGTGCGGTCTCGCTGGCAGGCGATAGCGGCGCGTTGAAAAAGGCGCTGGCCGGCAGTTCTTTCGACCGTATCCCCGTGATCGAGATGGACCCCGCCGATCCGATTTCCGGCGCGCGCCAATTGATGCATGTGATGCAAGAAGAGCTTACAGCGCTGCGCCGTCAACTGGGCGAGTCGCGTCGCGCCTCGGCACAGCTGCGCAATGAGACGATGCAGCTGAACATCCGCCTGCGCGAATTGGAACGCCTGCTCTACGACCTCGGCAATCCGCAGTTTTTCAAGGCGCTCGCGTGGCAGCCGACCGGGGCAATGGCTGTCCTGATGCCAGCAGAGACATTGACGCAGCGCCTGCCGGTAAATGCCGTCAGCCTGTCGTCAATCGACCTGTGGTTCCCGCAAACGGTCATGCCCGTGATCGAGGCGCTGTCGGTCTCCATCACGGATGCATCGGGCCTGACCCATCTGGCCGAAGTCCAGCGCCCCGAAATGGGCATCGAGACCGGCTGGCTGCGCTTTGTCCTGCCCGAATTGATTGAAGGCGTGGGCCGCGACTGTACATTGGTTCTGACCTGGCGCGGAGAGAACCCGTTAGAGGTCGGACTTGCACAGCCGGTCGCAGATGTGCGTTTTCGCGCAACAAGCAGTGCGGCGCAACCGCATGAGCATACGCTGGCCGTTCAAGTCTGGCATGCTTTGGGCGGCGTACGCTTGCCAACCCCGGCGCCGCTGCTCAGTGGTCGCGCCAGCCTGACGACGCGTGATGCAACCTTCATCGCATCAAGCGCCCTGCCCCACCCCAGCCTCATCTCGGTGCCAACCTCGGCGAAAGATCACGTCACCACTGCTTATTGGTCGCGCGAACAGGTCATTATGGTGCATCCGTCGCGCCAAGGGGCGGTCTGCGCAATCGTGCGCGATATCCCATTTCCAAACCTGACACATATATCGGCGTTGATTAATGTCGGGCATCCGCGCTCTCCCAGCCTAAACTTTGCGATCGGCGTCGCCCCCGCAGGCGCGGTGGATAATGACGGGCTGTGGCACAGACGTCTTGGCCCATGGGTTACAGGAATGCCTGCACATAGCTGGGGCCAGGCCCATTGCCTGCCGCTCGAACCTTTGGGCGAGACATTCGATTTGTTATTGGCCGTCTCGATCGCGGGCGATGTACCCAATGATATGAGCTGGGGCTTTTTCCGCGGCTTCCGCTTTGCCACCGGCGACAGCTTGGGCTAACAGAGGGGTCTGGTCAGATGAACGCCATATCACGCAGCACAAAGCCCGCAAAACGCGCGCGCGCCGAAACGGCTCCGTTTGTGATCAACGTCGTCCTGCCGATCAAAGGCCATCCGGTTCTGGTCGATGATGCGATCAATTCCATTGCAAAAGAAATCGACGCGGGCACGATCAACCGTCTGATCGTGGTGAATGACGGTTGCAGCTATCTGGAAACATTGCAAAGCCTTGGTGCTTGGCAGTTGATTTTGGGCGATAAAATCCGGGTTGGTCATTACATCAACGGCGGTCTTAGCGCAGCGCGCAACCGTGGTATTGAACATGCGCTTGCTTGCGATCCAGATCTGGACGCGATCTTCTTGCTTGATGCGGATAATATGCTGGCCCCTGACGCCGGCGCGACCATGCAGGCAATGCTGGCCAACCATCCGCGTGCCGACTGGTTCTACCCGGATTTCGATTTCTTTGGCCAACAGGGCCATTACATTACCGAGCGCGATTATAATCTGCTGTTTCATGCGCAGGTGAACCTGTGCGAAGCGGGCAGCCTTGTCCGCCGCCGCATCCTGGACGCCGGCGTGCGGTTCGACGAGGGTATGCGCCAGGGCTATGAAGATTGGGACTTTTGGTTAAGCGCGGCGCAAAAGGGTTTTAGAGGGCATTCTGTTGCGCAGCCCCTGCAGCTGTACCGCAAACGCCCTGTCAGCATGCTCAGCGAATCCCATGATGCCGATGCGGCGCTGCGCCAGCACATCGTGAACAAACATCAGTGGCTGTTCAACGTGCCAAAGATGCTGGCGCTAGAATCGCAGCTTTTTCCGCGCTTTGCGGTGATCGAGGGCTCGACCGGTATTGCCTATCTGCAAACCGACCCCATGCAGGCGCAAGAGATCACGCTCGACGAGCTTGAGCGGATGATCATGGCCCATCTTGCCGATCCTTATGCCAATCACGCGCCGCCCTATGTGGTCTTTCTGCGCGATGGCGTCTCGGCCCGGTTGCGCGCAGCATCCATGCTGCACAGCTTTTTCTGGAATACCGAACGTCGCCGTGCACGCGGCGAGGCCGGCACTGATTTCGATCTGTTTTACCTCGAGAGCTCGGACGCCGGGCATCGCATTGCCACCAATGCGCACAATGATGACCGGCTGGCCGATGGCGTCGCGCTGGATCTGATCACACTGCGCCGCCTGCTGGATGAAAGCGAAACCGGTGACCTGCTGCGTCTTGATCACCTGCCATCGCCGTTCAACGCCGCTGGTTGGTCGGTTGATCTGGAAAAGATGGTGCCGCTGAACCTTGTCGCCGAAAGCGCGCAAGAGCTGATGCGTCGCTTTATGCTGCGCCTCAGCCGCAGCCGCTATTTACCGGCCGTCGACATGCAATGGGAATGGCGGCAGGTGGGCGGCGCAGTGGATAAGTCGCGCTCGGTCCATATTCCGCGCCGCGCCGCGGATGGCGGTGTCGTCTTCCCGCTGTTGAAGCAGGCCGGAACGCAGGATGTCGGCTTTGTCTTGCCAATTTTTGACTTTGGCGGCGTGGAAAAAGTCGTGGCGTCGATCGCGCGCGAATTTGCGGAAAATGGCTATCGCTGCCATTTGTTTGTGATCAGTGACCGCCCGATCCATCCTGATGACTGGACGCTGAAATCGTTCAGCACGATCAACTGGATGGCGGATTCCAGCGCCATCGATTGGACAGGTCAGGAATTCGTCGGCACCGCCGAACCTAGGCTCCAGACCCATTGATTTTGGGGTTTTGGCGTGATTCAGGCTCTGTGAGGAGACCTGATCGATGAGCAATCTATATTGGCTGAGCGATGCTCAGATGGCGCGCCTTGCGCCTTTCTTTCCCAAGAGCCATGGCAAGCCCCGCGTGGACGATCGTCGCGTCCTCAGTGGCATAATATTTATCAACCGCAATGGGTTGCGGTGGTGCGATGCGCCGAAAGAATACGGCCCGGCGAAGACCCTTTACAACCGGTGGAAGCGATGGAGCGACAACGGAGTCTTCGCCCGGATCCTGGTCGGGCTGGTCACTGAGCGCGCCGAGCACGAGACGATCATGATCGACGCGACGTATTTGAAGGCACACCGCACCGCATCAAGCCTTGGGGTGAAAAAGGGGGGCGCGGGCGCCAGATCGGGCGCACCAAAGGCGGCATGAACACAAAGCTGCATGCCGTTGCTGATGCCAAGGGGCGGCCGATCGGGTTTTTCATGTCGGCTGGGCAGGTCAGCGATTATACTGGCGCGGCGGCACTGCTAAGCAGTCTGCCGAAGGCGGGGTGGCTGCTCGGAGATCGGGGTTACGATGCCGATTGGTTCAGAGATGCGTTGAAAGACAAGGGGATAAAGGTCTGCATCCCAGGCCGGAAGTCCCGCAAGAAGGCGGTGAAATACGACAAGCGGCGTTATAAACGGCGCAACCGCATCGAGATCATGTTCGGTCGCCTCAAGGACTGGCGGCGCGTGGCGACCCGATACGACCGGTGTCCAGAGACCTTCTTCTCAGCCATCATCCTCGCCGCAACCGTCATGTTCTGGCTATGAGCAAGAACGAGTCCTGAGCCTAGCTGGGGCAATTGGCACGAAAAGGCCGATCTGATCGGGCTCTTGTCCTCGATGGATGTGGTGATCAATGCGCATTCGGGTGCGCTGCATAAGGTCGCAAATCTGCTGCGCCGCAAGGGCGTCATCATGATCGATCATGAGCATTTGATGGAGCGCAGCACCTATGGCCGCGCCTATGGCCCGCCGCATTTGGCCATGGCCTATGAATTCGCATATGATTTGATCCTGACCTGCTCTGACAGCTTGCGCGTCTGGATGCATGGACAAGGGGTTCCTGAAGAAAAACTGCTGACCGTCAGCAACGCGCCGGGCTATCCGCTGGCGCCAGAGGCCAGCGCCCGTGTGATGAATGGCCGCCAAACCGCGGCAGCGGATCGTCCGCTGAACGTGCTGTTCCTCGGCCGCCTCGATCCACAAAAGGGCGTGCACCGGTTGGCGGATATTTTCCATATGCTGGCCCAGCAAGTCCCGGATATCCAGATAAGCATCGCCGGCAGCTCGGTTATCGATGCAAGCAGCAGCGGGTTTGCCTTCCCGGCTCAAACCAAAATGCTGGGCGCCGTGCGCGGGCGCGACGCGCTGACGGACCTGTTCGCGCAAGCCGACATCATGATTCTGCCGTCGCTGTACGAGGGGCTGCCGCTATCGATTCTCGAGGCCCAAAGATGCGGTGTTGTGGTGCTTGCAACCGATGTGGGCGCGGTCAGCGAGGCGATAACTGATGGCGTTAACGGTCTGTTAATAAATGAGATCGGCTGCGAGGTCGGTTTTGTCGAACAAATAATCAAACTCGATAAAAACCGCGATCAACTGACCCAAATTTCACAACAAGCAGCCGACATGCATCGTGATTGGGCCGCAGCCATATTACCGTTGCTAAAGTGGCTTAGTCCTCGGACGCGCGCCCAAGCGCATGAGTCACACCAACACCTGGGCAATCCAGTTAGGAGCATATAATGACCACCATCTATGACGCGGCAAAGCACAGCTTTGTCTCTGCGGCCAACATGCTTGCTGCTTTGCAAGAATCGCGCATCGAACTGCTCGGCGAAGCCCGTGCACAACTGGAAGACCGCCCCAAGCTGAAGCTGGCGCAAGGCTATAACGACATTGGTCAAGTGCTGGGCACCTGTCTGCCGCCCGGCGGTCAAGCCGAACTGTCGGCCAGTGAAACCGGTGATGCGCTTGAGCTGCGCTGCTCGAACGCGGGCTGGATGACGCTGGAAGCCAAGATGCAAAATCGCGCTATCCCGTCGGAATATTATGTCGAGTTGGGCATTGACGCCAAGCAACCCGTTGTAGCCGACGTCTTTATCCGCGAATTCCTGACCGACGGTACGACAAACGACGTTGGCCACCGTGAAGTTCGTATCACCGACACTATCGCAATCTGCCGTCTGTCCGCTGCGGACCTGTCGGAAGATGCAACCGCGCACCGTGTCATCGTACACGTCCGCCAACCCGCTTCGCGTATGATCATCGACCGCCTTGCAGTCACTTTGATCTAAATTTGAAATAACGGCGCCGTTCAGGCGTTGATCTGCTACGATAGGTTATTTTCGATGCACACCAACATCGATTTTTGTTTTACGGATGATGCACGCATCGTAGCGGTCACCGGTTGGACATTACAGGCCACACCGCTGATTTCACTTCACGTCGACAACGAAGTTTTGAAGCCTAAAATTATTACACGGCATATTCGGCGCGATTTGCGCAGCAACGACCCGATGGGACTTGTTGCGCTTTTTGACCTGTCGGAACTGGCTCCGGGAATTGATCCGGATCGGGCTAGATTCCGGCTTGTGGAACCCGATGATTCAATTGAACTTTACCGCAGCCGCCTGGGCGAAGACCTGTCGCGGCTGGTCGAAATTGGTGTAAACGAAGTGTTTTTTGCAGTTCTGCGATTGCTTGCGCAATCGCAGATCACAGTGCTGGACCCCGCTTTGGGCGCCGCTATCTATGCAAGGTTGCGCAACGCACAACCGCTCGCCAAAGAAACAGCTAGCTATGTGCTGGCGACTGACCGCTGTCTGGTCAGCACGGCTGGACAAGGCATGCTGACAGGCTGGTATCTGCCCGCTGCGGCCACAGCCGAACCTTTGGTCGCGCTGGCTTTTGCAGATGGTATGGTCGCGCCGGTTGATCTGCAAATGAACAGCACGGCGCGCGCCGATCTTGCAGCCTATGGTGACCGTTATACGTTCACCGGGCGCGATGGCTATGTCGGCGCTTGGCGGTTCAGCCAAGCGCCGACAGGCAGCACACAATTGATGTTCCTGATCCCCGGCGAGCCGAGCGCCTCGGGTGTGATCGTGAATACCGAACCCGCATCTGCCGCCACGCTGGCCGGTCAGATCGTCATGAGCATGTTGGCGCTGGAGGATACCGCCCGTCGCGTGCGCCTGCGCCGCGGCACCCTGCCCGCCTATCTGGATATCGGCGCCTTTGAGCCCGTCGCAGCCGCCCCTGCCCAGGGCGAGACGCTGGTCGTGCTCGACCATGATTTGATCGACACCGATCTGCGCGATGTATTGCGCCGCATCGCCCGCCTGCACCCGAACGGCTTTGCCCTGCATCTGCTGCGCCAAAGCCTGACCCCCATTATGCAAAGCGCAATCACCGCCATTGGCCATGAATATGACGGTGCCGTGCGATTGGTTGACGTGGATCTGGCGCTGGCGACGCCGCGCGAGATGCCGGGCCGCGTGGTCTTTGCGCGCAGCTCGTCAATTTTCCAATTCGATATTGCACCGCTATTTGCCGCGGATGCCGCAGGCGGCATTGTATTGCTGCATGACCCGATCGGCAGCGTGTTGGGCAGCCGCCCTGATGACGCTGCGCGGTTCGCGCGCGATGGCCTGCCCTTTGCCGTCATGATGGAAGGCGCCGCCTTTTTTGCACAGCGCGACGCCATTCCGCATGTCTTCCTGACCGAGGAATCGCGCATCCGCCTGCTAACCGAAATGCTGATGGAATTGGGGATGCTCGACGTGCAGCGCGTCGATGTCTACCGCTATTTCATGGGCAAATCCGGCCCCTTCACACAGGCGCTGATCGATGGCCGTGACTGGCACGAATACGACGCCGAAAGCCGCAAGCTCTTGACCGAAAGCCTCCCCTCATGACCCGCACTGTCATCGTCTCGCACTCGCACCCGAACCTGCGTTATGGCGGCGGCGAGGTTGCCGCCTATCGCCAATACGAGCATATGCAGGAACAAGGCGAAGAGGTTTACTTCGTCGGCTCGACCATCGGCCCCGAGGATAGCGCAAAATTCTTTGGCGCGGGTCAGCAGATCATCAGCTTTGGCCCGACCGACTTTTGCCTGCGCGGCATGGGTATGGATTCGTTTGTGATGGAGCAAAGCCGCATCACCGATGAAGACTGGATCTTTGATTTTCTGCTGTCGCTGAAAGGCGATATCTATCACTTCCACCATTTCTGGAACATCGGCGCAGGCACGATCCGCCGTCTGCGCAAGGCGCTGCCCCATGCGCATTTCATCTGCACCTTGCACGAATTGACCGCGATCTGCGCCAATCACGGCCAGATGGTGAAACGCTCGGGCGAGTTGTGCTATGCCTCCAGCGAAGTGGCCTGCGCCGCCTGTGTTGAACGTGCGCCGGTCGATTTCGTGCTGCGCAAGACGCGGATGCTGGAAATGCTCGACCTGTTCGACACCTTGTTGTCGCCCAGCGAATTCCTGCGCCTTCGGTTCGAGGATTGGGGCATCGCGCCCGGTCGTATTGCGGTGATCGAGAACGGCCTTGACCATATCGACACGCATGTCCCCGAAACCACAGCCGAGCTGGAGCTGAAGTCCCGCCGCTTTGCCTTTTTTGGTCAGGCGACCCCGACCAAGGGTCTGGATATCCTGATCCGCGCCGCCGCCCTGATCGAGGAGCAAGAGGACCTGTCCGACGCGCCCATCGTGATCGAGATCCACGGCGTCGACAAAGCCGGCTTCATGCGCATGTGGCCCGAGTTTGAAATCCCCGAATCCGTGCGGTTCCGCGGCCGCTATCGCCCGCAGGATTGCGTGAACATTATGAAGGAATACGGCTGGATCATTATTCCGTCGGTCTGGTGGGAAAACTCGCCCGTCGTGATCCAAGAGGCCCGCGCCGCCTGTACCCCGATGATCGCATCGGACATTGGCGGCATGGCCGAAAAGACCGCAGGTTGGGGCGTGCATTTCCGGGTCGGGGATGCCACATCGCTGGCCGCCGCGATCATGCGTGTGCAGGGCAATGCAGATGTGCTGCAAAGCTATAAGGAAAAGATCAGCCCGCCGCTGGACATGGCTGGCTTTCATGCCGAATGGATGGGGATGCTGTCGCTGCAAAGCAATATCACCGCGCCGCCGATGACCGCGCCAGGGCCAGAGCCTGAAGCCGAACTGATCGCGGCAATCAGTGCAACAACCACTCCGACCGTAAAGCGTGTTCAGTCCCGTCGGCGCGGGCGCAAGTAAACGCGGCCAGCCGCTTTGCAACAGGCCCGTGCAACGTGCGCGGGCCTTTCGCTTTGGTAACCTCCCTCTTTTACCCCTGCCGGTGACAGTGTCAGGCGTAAAGGAGACCGCGATGCCAATCCAAACCCGCTCTGGATTACAGATGTGGCCTATGCGGGGGATGGCATGAAGCTCGCGCTTTCCCTGGGTGTTGCCGCCATCACCGCAAACCCCGTACCGGCGTTGGAAATCCAGTCTGGCAGTGGCTATGCGGGTTCCGTTTACAGCTATGCCCCCGGCGGCCAATGGACCGCTGACGGCGCGGCGATCGCCGGGGCGACCGGCACCAACTGGACGATGACCGCCGCGCATGAAGGCGCAGCAATCCGCTGCGGCGATAGCAACGTGATCCAGATGTGGACACCTGTGAATGGCCTGACAGCCGGACAAAAAGCAAATGGCGGCTTGTGGTTGGCATCGGCCGCAACCGTCGCGAGTGGCCGGGTCGTGTCTATTGCCGATGGATTTGGCCAGCGGTCGATGGATCAGTCTGTGGCCGCGAAACAGCCTATCGTCGCGACGGTCGGCACAGTGCCCGCGATGCAATTCGACCAAGCGCTGGGCGATTTTGACCTACGCCCCAGCGAAGCCTTTTCGCCGGTCTGGGTCGTGATGCTGCTGCAATATGGAGATGGCGTGCAAACCAGCGGCAGCGCACAATATTCGCAGATCATCAGCAACGGGATCGCAAGCTCGGGTGGCCGCGTTTCGGTGCAACCCGGCGCGTCAGGCTTTCAGCCAAGCACAGCCGTTTCAGCCTGTCGCGTCAATGGCAAGGATGATCTGGCTAACTTTCCGCTGCCCATGCCGATGGGATCGGTCTCTTTCGATCTGGCGGGATCATCCGTGATCTGGAGCCTGGGGCGCGGCCTCAATGGGTTCACGGATCGCAGCTGGTTTGGCTATATCGCCGCGGCGCTCATGCTGGGCGAGGTCCCTAGCGATACGCTGCGCTGGACAATCGAGGGCTATGTGCATTGGCGCCACGGTTTAGAGACGCTGCTACACCCCAACCACCCCTACCGCAACACTGCCCCGAGGCTGCAATGACCTATTGGATCGGCCCCCGCGCGGCCATCGACGCGGCAAATTTGGCGGCCTATGCCGCCTATATCGCAGCGGCCCCGACCGCATTGCGCGACGGTGAAACCCTGCCCAACCCCACGACGGCTTGGGCGGAACCGTTGCAGGATGCAGCTGGGAATTGGGTCATTCCGGCCCATCCGGGAATGACAGTGCCCGCGGGCGTGCAAGCCGTTTCCCTGCCAGACTGGCCGGCGGCGAACACGCTTTAGGCGACCCCCGCACGCAAGCAGTCATGCAGGTGCACAATCCCGATGGGCGCCTGAGCGCTGTCGATCACGAAAATCGCGCTGATCTTATACTGGTTCATCGTGGCCAGAATATCGACGGCCAGCTTGTCGGCGCCAATGGCGATCGGGTTCTTCGTCGCCACATCAATGGCGCGCTGTGCCATCAGCGTGCTCATGTGGCGACGCAAATCCCCGTCCGAGATGACACCGCATAGCGCGCCCTGTGCATCCACCACGCCCGCCACGCCAAAGCCGTGCGAGGTCATCGACAAGATCACCTCGGCCATCGGGGTGTCCTCGCGCACCAGCGGCACCTCGTCGCCCGCGTGCATCAGTTGAGCCGCGGTGGCCAGACGCGCGCCCAGCTTGCCGCCGGGATGGTAGGTGCGGAAATTCTCGGGCTGAAAGGCGCGCGCCTCCATCAGCGAAATGGCCAGCGCATCACCAAGACCTAATGACAGCGTGGTCGAGGTCGTGGGCGCGAGGCCGATGGAGCAGGCCTCGGGCAGATCGGGAAAGGTCAGCCGCAGTGTTGCCGCGCGCATCAGCGTGCTATCGGGCTGTTTCGAGATGCCGATGATCGGCACGCCAAAGCGCACGCAATGGGCGATCAGATCCGACAGCTCGCTGGTCTCGCCCGAGTTCGAGATCATGATACACAGGTCTTGTGCCGTCACCATGCCCAGATCGCCGTGGCTGGCCTCGGCCGGGTGCACGAAAAAGGCGGGCGTGCCGGTCGAGGCCAGCGTTGCCGCAATCTTGCGCCCCACATGGCCAGACTTGCCCATGCCCGATACGATCACCCGCCCCTTGAGGCCCAGGATAAGATCGACGGCTGCGCTGAAATCATCCGGCATAGCCTCGGCAAGGGTCAGCAGGGCCTCGCCCTCCAGACGCAGGACATGCTGGCCGGTCGCAATATAGGATGCGTTCATCTTGCCATCTGCTGTCATTTGCCCGCCCCTTGTCTGCTGCATACGATCTTTGCATAGGCCAGCGGCCGGGGCGGATTGTCAACCGTAGCCCCGCTTACCAGCCCAGCGCTTTACGCAACATATTGGCCGCGACCAGGATCAAAAAGATCGCAAAAACCCGTTTCAGCGGCTTTGGATTCATCGCATGGGCAAGGCGCACACCATAGCCTGTCGTCAACATGGTCACACCGATCACGACGATGAACGCCGGCAGGTTCACCGCGCCGACCGTCAGCGGCGGGCGCGACGCCGCATCAATCGGCACCAACAAAAACCCGATCACCGAGGGCAGTGCGATCGTCAGGCCAAAGCCCGAGGCGGTCGCCACAGCGCGGTGGATTGGCACGCCATAGAGGGTCATCACGGGAACCCCGAACGATCCGCCGCCAATCCCCATCAGCACAGACAAAAACCCAATGACAGATGACAATGCCGCCCGCACCGGCCCCTTTGGCATTTCATCGCGAATGCGCCAATCCGGACGGCCAAAGGCCATGTAAAGGCCAATCACCATGCCCAGCACGCCAAAAATCGCCTGCAGCGCCACCGATCGCAGTTGCGCTGCAACCAGCACACCGATCACCGCGCCCACAACGATCCCCGGCGCCCAGGTTTTCAGCACATCCCAATCCACCGCGCCCTTTTTATGATGCGCCATCACCGAACGGATCGAGGTGAAGATGATCGTCGCCAGCGATGTCGCAAGGCAGACCTGCATGATCTGCGGCCCGTCATAGCCCAGCGCCGTAAAGACATAGAAAAACGCAGGCACCAGCACGATGCCGCCGCCGACGCCCAAGAGGCCAGCGATGACCCCAGCAAAAGCACCAACCGCGATCAAGATCGCAATCAACGGCAGCAGGGTCGAAAGTTCGGGAAGCATGATATTCTCCGGTTTACATCGAAAAAGGCCCGCCAACGGCGGGCCTTTGGCAAGCTCTGGCGCGGCTTAAACCACCCGCACCGTCAGGGGTTTGAACCCATCGACATGGGCGGTCATCACATCGCCCTTGACCACGGCGCCCACGCCCGAAGGTGTGCCGGTCATAATGATATCGCCCGCTTTCAGATCGAAATAATGCGACAGCTCGGCGATCATTTCGGGGATCTTCCACAGCAATTGGTTCAAATCACCCGTCTGGCGACGCTGACCGTTCACATCCAGCCAGATCGCGCCGCTGGTCGGATGGCCGATCTCGCTGGCGGGCACCAGCGGGCCGCAGGGACCCGAGGCTTCGAAGCTTTTACCGACTTCCCACGGGCGACCCATCTTTTTCGCCTCGCCCTGCAGATCGCGGCGGGTCATATCAAGGCCGATGCCGTAACCCCAGACGTGATCCAGCGCATCCTCCACCGCGATATTGCTGCCGCCTTTGGACAGGGCGACGACCAGCTCGACCTCGTGGTGCACATCCTCGGTCCGTTCGGGATAGGGGAAGGTGCCATCCGATGTGATATTGCTGGCGGTTTTAAAGAAAAAGAATGGCGGCTCGCGGTCGGGGTCATGGCCCATTTCCACGGCATGGGCGGCATAGTTGCGGCCAATGCAGAATACGCGATTGATCGGAAAGACCTTGTCACTGCCTGCAATGGGAAGCGTGGCCTGTGGTTGCGGAGCGATGACATAATCCGCTGTTTTATGAAGGTTATCAGGCATTAGTTTCTTACTCCTGCGTAATATTGGACGCGTTTTTCAAGGCGCGCGACGATTTCAGCCAGCAGCAGCGCGCAGGTAAACATGATCACCACCAGCGCCCAGAAATGGGCCATCAGGAAGTTTTGTTGATACAGCGAGAACAGCGCCCCCACCCCGATGATCGACACCAGAAGCTGCCCGATCACAACGCCTTTGACGCCGCGGATCATGCCCAGACGCACGCCTGCCAGAATTTCGGGCAACGCGGACAGAACCATCATCTTTGTCCGCTCATACCGGTTCGCCTGAAAGCTTTTCGACATTTCCATCAGCGATGGCGTGATATGCATGACCCCCGCGCGGGTATCGAGGACGATGATCCAGACCGCGAACATGAACACCGTGACGATAACAGTCGGTGTGCCAAGGCCGAACAGGATCATGATCACCGGCACCAGCGCCGAGAGGGGCGCCGACAAAAAGGTGTTCACCCACATGTTCAGCATCTTATCCGCCGTCGGCACCAGCCCCATCAAAAAGCCCAGCGGAATACCGATCAACAGCGCAAGGCCGATGCCCGCAAAATACGAGACAGCGGTGATGCGGATCGCCTCGCCAAAGCTGCGCGAGGTGACGACCTCGCCCATCGCGGCCAGAACTTCGGTAAAGGGCGGAAACAGCATGACCAGCCCCAACCGCCCGACGATTTCCCACAAGATCACCCAAATCAGCAGCGATGCCATTTTGGGGATCTGAAATCCTTTGATCTCCATCACCCTACTCCACGTATTTCTTGATGCCGGTCCAGATCCGCTCGACGGTATCCAGATAGGCCTCATCGCGGCGCAGCTCGTCGGCGGTAATGCCCTCGGGAATGGCGGGGTCGATAATCTCGGAAATCCGGCCCGGACGCGGCGACAGCATGACGATGCGATCCGAGACATAGACCGCCTCTTCGATCGAATGGGTCACGAACAGGAAGGTTTTGTTTTCAACCTCGCGCAGACGCATCAGATCTTCTTGAAACTTGCGGCGGGTCTGTTCATCCACGGCCGAGAATGGCTCGTCCATCAGCAGAATATCGGCATTCACCGCCAAGGCGCGGGCAAGGCCCACACGCTGGCGCATCCCGCCCGACAGCTCGTGCGGGTATTTCTTTTCAAACCCCGACAGGCCGACCTCGTTGATATAGTGGCGGGCCCGTTCCTCGCGCTCGGCCTTGCCGGTGCCTTGCATTTTCAGGCCAAAGGCGGCGTTATCAATAACGCTGGCCCAGGGCATCAGGGCAAAGTCCTGAAAGACAAAGGCGCGCTCGCGCCCGGGTCCGGTGACGGGCTTGCCGTTCACGCGGATCTCGCCCGCCGTCGGCTCCAGCAGCCCCGCAACGATCTTCAGCAGCGTGGTCTTGCCGCAGCCCGATGGGCCAAGCAAGCTGGTCAGATGGCCACGTTCAAAGCTGATATCGATGTTTTGCAGCGCCGTGATCGAGGTGCCGTATTTCTTTGTCACACCGCGCACTTCAACGATCGGATCGTTGACGATGGCGATGGGTGCACGGGCCTTGGCGGGTGCGGTCGATGTGGGAATGGAATGTTGCATCAGTTTCCCCTCCTTTCGGGGCGGAACAATTTCGCCTCAACCCATTGCAGCGAGCTGACAGCGATGATGGCGAAAAGAACAATGGCAAGGATCGTGGCGTACATATGGGCGAAATTCGCGACCGAGCGGTGGTAGGTGATCAGATCACCGATCCCGGTTGGCGTAATCAGCAGCTCGGCCAGAACCGCGCCGGAGAACCCCTCGGCGACGCCCAAGCGCAGGCCCGCGAACATCATGGGGCTTGCGGCCGGCAGGATGATCCGCGTGATCTGCTGCCAGCGCGAGCCGGTGAAGGAATGGCACATCGCCACCAGCGAGGGCGAGACGTTGCGCACCGCCTTATAGCTGTTCATCGCGATGACGGGCATCGACAGCATCACCACCGCAACGACTTTCGACGCAAGGCCAATGCCATAGACGAAAGTGACCAGCGGGATCAGCGCCGCCATGGGTGCCGCCTGCATGACGATGAACATCGGCAGGGTGAACCATTCAAAGCTTTTCTTCAGCCCCATGGCGATGCCGGCGGAAATCCCGACCGACAGCGAGATCGCAAGGCCGATGACCAGCGGCTCCATCGTGCGCAAAAAGGCGCGGCCCATCGATCCGTCACCGATCATCTGCGCCATCGCCGCCATGGTCGCGGTGAAGGTCGGAAAGGCAAAGTTAAATCCGCTGCGCGCGGCCATTTCCCAGATCAGGGCAAAGATGGCCACCGACAGCAGCTTCCACGACAGGCTGGCGTTCCAAATCCGTGACAGGATATTGGGGCGCGGCGTGCCTGAAGACATGGCAATATCCATGGATGACATAGGCGTGTTCCCTATTGAACCTGTGGCGCGGGAAGGCCGTAGCCTTCCCGGTTACATCAGTCTCTGGCCGCGGTCAGAATGTCGAAATCCCAGAACATCGTGGTATCGACATCGCCCTCGACGGGCTGCACCTGGCCTGCGGCTGCAAGGAAGGCGAGATCATCGGCCACATCATCAGTTGTGCCGCCACCCAGCGGCATGACGCCGTTTTCAGCCGCGCTGACATAGTAAGGCGTGATGTCGTCAACACCTGCGGCGGGCAGATCGGGCAGCAGGTCATATTGCGTGCGCAATTCCGCCACCATTTCAGGGTTCTCGTTGATATCGGTCCAGGTGCGCAGCAGCTCCTCAACAAAGATCGCGACATCGGCTTCGCGCTCGTTCAGGAAACGCTCGTTGCCATAGAGGGCCTCGTCGGTCGCATTCACGCCGTCCAGCGGCAGACGTGCAAATTTGCCGCCGCCCTGCTCTTCGAGCAGACGAAAACCGGACGAGTCGACGATCGAGGCGTTGATCGTGCCTTGCAGCATGGCACCGGTGCGCACCTCGGCCCCCGGCACATAGCTGATCGCCGAATAGGTGATACCGTGCTGGCTTTCCATCAGACGCATCAGCGCCTCGGTGCCCGAGCCACGCGAATGGACGGTGACTTCCTGCCCGTCCAGATCGGCCCAGGTCGTATAGTGGTCGGTGTTTACCACCGGAAAGAACAGCAGCGTGCTCATGCGATAGAACATCCGCAGCGGCGCGCGCGAGTTCTGGATAAAGGCATAGGGTGCGCCGACCCCGATATCGGCCTGACCGCCAACGACAGCCTGCGTCGCCACATCTTCCGAGTTAAAGAACGTCAGCTCCATCGGCACGCCGCGTTCTTTCGCGCGCTCCATCGCGATCAGCAGCCCCAGCGTCTCGACCGAGGCAATATCCCCCATCGCCACCCGGATCGCCTGTTGCGCCTGCGCTGGCATCGCCAGCATCCCGGCAAGCGCACCGCCCATTGCAACGGCCAGCACATGCCGTCGCATCATCGTGAAACCTTGCATCATCGTCCTGCTCCTCCCAAAGCGATTGGACAGTGAAATCTGGAAACCATAATGCGATTCCTCCTCTCGCATCGTGATTGATCCCAACCAAATCACCTGATTGGTTATGCGTCAACGTATAATTGATGAACCAATATGCGACATTCTTACTGCCTAGAGCAAAGAAACAGCCTTATTGACAAGGAAATCCAGATGATCTAACTGAAAACCAATCTTATTATTGGTTAAGGTTTCAGATCGTGCATGGTTCGATCACTGCGCAACCCGAAAACGCCGCTTTGGCGACCACACCATCGCAGCAGGCACCCCTTGTGCAATTGCGGGCATGGCTGACACGCGCCGACCTGCCCCCCGGCACCCGCCTGCCGCCCGAGCGAGAAATGTGCGACATCCTCGGCCTGTCGCGCGGCGAGTTGCGCAAGGCCTTGGCGACATTGGAAAGCGAGGGCCAGCTATGGCGCCATGTCGGCAAGGGTACATTCATCGGCGCACGCCGCATTGATGTCCTGAGCCTGTCGGACATCGACCGCGCCACCAACCCCGCCGAGGTGATGCGCGCGCGCCTGCTGATCGAGCCGATGTTGGCGCGCGAGGCCGCGCTGAACGCCACCTCTGACCATATTGCTGCGATGGAAGCTTGCATCGCCCGCACCCATACCGCGCAGACCTGGCGCCAATACGAGACCGCCGATAACGAGTTGCACCGTGTGATTGCCGAGGCGACCGGCAACCGCCTGCTGCTGGCAATGTTCGACGCGCTGAACGCCGTGCGTCGCGCCGTTGTCTGGGGGATGCTGCGGCAGGGCGATCAAAAGCCGCCTGCCACGCACCATTCTTTTGGCGAACATGACCGTATCGTTGCCGCGATCATGCAGCGCGACTTGGACGGTGCCGCGCAGGCGATGTATCAGCACCTGCGCGCGGTGCAGCAAAAGCTGCTTGACCCGCCGCCGGCATCGACGAAACTCTGACGGTAAGGCGAAAATTTCGGGCCATTGCGTGCGTGCACCGTTGCGAAATGCGGCGCGCTCGCGCACAAAGGACTTAGCTTCGGTATGCAATGGTCTACCGACAACGCGCAACGTGAAGGAACACTCGCTATGGCCGACAAGGACATGCCCGCTATCGTGTATACCAAGGTGGATGAAGCGCCTGACCTTGCTTCGGCCTCGCTGCTGCCGATCATTCGCCGGTTCGCAAAAGCCGCAGGTATTGCGGTGGAAACGCGTGATATTTCGCTGGCTGGCCGTATCATTTCCGCCTTTCCCGAACGCCTGACCCCTGCGCAGCGTCAAAGCGACGATCTGGCCGGTCTTGGCCATTGGGTAAAGACCGCCGATGCCAATGTGATCAAACTGCCCAATATCTCGGCCTCGGTGCCGCAACTGGTCGCCGCGCTGAAGGAATTGCAGGCGCAGGGCTATGATCTGCCCGACTACCCCACCGCCCCCGCGACGCCCGCAGAAGCCGAGATCCGCGCCCGCTATGACGCGATCAAGGGCTCGGCCGTGAACCCTGTCCTGCGCGAGGGCAACTCGGACCGCCGTGCTGCAAAGGCCGTCAAGAATTACGCCATGTCCCACCCCCATTCGATGGGAAAGTGGTCGAAAGACAGCAAGACCCGCGTCTCGTCGATGGATCACGGCGATTTCTTTGCTAATGAAACCTCGGTCACGCTGAGCGCGGCGCAGGCAGGCGCGGTGCGCATCGAACTGACCGACAAGGCGGGCGCCGTCACCGTGCTGAAGGACGGCGTGAAGCTGCCCGAAGGCACGGTTGTCGATGCCACCTTTATGTCGGCAAAGGCGCTGGATGCTTTCCTTGACGCCGAAATTGCGCAGACCAAAGCCGAGGGCACTTTATTCTCGATCCACCTGAAAGCTACGATGATGAAGGTCTCGGACCCGATCATCTTTGGCCATGCGGTCAAGGCCTGGCTGAAGCCGGTGTTCGAAAAATATGGTGAGGAACTGGCGGCAGCGGGTGCGGATGCGAATGCCGGACTTGGCACGGTGCTCGCGCGTGTCGCCCAAATGGAAAACGGCCCGGAAATTCAGGCGGCGATCGATGCTGTCATCGCCCAGCGCCCGCCGATGTATATGGTGAATTCCGACAAGGGCATCACCAACCTGCATGTGCCCTCGGACGTGATCATCGACGCCAGCCTGCCCGCGCTGCTGCGCGCGGGCGGCAAGGGTTGGGGGCCGGACGGGGCCGAGGCGGATACCAATTGCCTTGTGCCCGACCGCTCTTACGCGCCTGTCTATGATGAAAGCGTGAAATATTTCAAAGAGACCGGCGCGCTGGACCCGCGCACGGCGGGCACGGTGCAGAACATCGGCCTGATGGCGCAAAAGGCCGAAGAATACGGCTCGCACCCCACCACCTTTGAAATTCCGGTGGATGGCACCGTGCGCGTCATCGCGCAAAACGGCGATGTGCTGCATACGCATCAGGTCGAGGCGGGCGATATCTGGCGCCTGTGCTCAACCCGCAAAGCGCCGATTCTGGATTGGGTGCAACTGGCCATCGACCGCCAGCGCATCGAAGGCTGCCAAGCGATTTTCTGGCTGGACGAAAACCGCGCCCATGACCGCGAGTTGCTGGCCTATGTCCGCCCGATCCTGAAGGAAAAAGGCGTCGAGAAGAAATTCCTGATCCTTGATCCGCGCGCTGCGACCCGCCTCTCGTTCGAGACGATCCGCGAAGGCAAGGACAGCATCGCCGTCACCGGCAACGTGCTGCGCGACTATCTGACCGACCTGTTCCCGATCTTGGAGCTGGGCACATCGGCCAAGATGCTGTCGATCGTCAAGCTGATGCAGGGCGGCGGCATGTTCGAAACCGGCGCGGGCGGCTCGGCCCCCAAACTCGTGCAGCAGTTGATCGAGGAAAACCACCTGCGCTGGGATAGTCTGGGCGAGTTCTGCGCACTGGGCGAAAGCCTGAAATATCTGGCCGAAACCACCGGCAATGAAAAAGCGCGCGTCCTCGGGAATGCCGTCGATGCCGCGACGCAGGGCATTCTGGACTATGATCGCTCGCCCGGCCGCAAACCCGGCGAGGCGGATAACCGCGACAGCCATTATTATTTCGCGATGTATTGGGCCGATGCTTTGGCGAAACAGAACTCGGATGCCGCGCTGGCCGAAGAATTCCGCCCCATCGCCCGCGCGCTGATCGATGGCGAGGAAGAGATCGTGCAAGAGCTGCGCGCAGACCGCGGCAAGCCGGTGGATCTAGGCGGCTATTACCACGCCGATCCGGTGAAAACCGATGCGGTGATGCGGCCCTCGAAGACGCTGAACACCATTCTGGAATAAGAAAAAGCCCCGCATATGCGGGGCTTTTTTTATCGGTGCAACAGGGATTTTCCGCCCGCAAAAAGATGCACTTTTGCGGGATCGGCTGACAGCGAGACCCCCTGCCCGCGCAATTCCGCATGAATGCCGGGCAGCTTTGCAATCACCTGCGCACCGCCCGCATCACGGGCCAGATACAGCAAGGTCACCTCGCCCAACGCCTCGGTTATCTCGACTGTGCCACTGAAAATCGCGGGGCCTGCGGCATGGGTCAGATCCTCGGGGCGGACACCGATATTCACCCGCAGGCCCATGTCCGCGTCGCGCGTGGGCACATTGGAATAGGCGATGCCGCCATTTTCCAGCTTTACCTTTGTCTCAGACCCGGTCTGCACCACCTCGCCGGGCGACAGATTCATCGCGGGCGAGCCGATAAAAGTCGCAACGAACTCATTCTCGGGGCGTTCATACAGGTCCAGCGGCGCACCGACCTGTGCGATGCCGCCGCCGGCCAGCACGACAATGCGCGTGGCCAGTGTCATCGCCTCGACCTGATCATGGGTGACATAGATCATGGTCGAGTCCGGCATATGTTCTTTCAACTGCGCGATCTCGATCCGCGTCGCAACCCGCAGGGCGGCATCTAGGTTCGAGAGCGGCTCGTCAAACAGATAGACCTTTGGATCGCGCACGATGGATCGCCCGATCGCCACCCGCTGCCGCTGGCCGCCCGACAGCGCCTTTGGCAGACGATCCAGATAGGGCTCGAGCTGCAAAATACGGGCGGCATTGGCGATGGCCGCGTCAATCTCGGCCTGCGGCTTGTGCGCGATCTTCAGGGCAAAGGCCATGTTTTCGCGCACAGACATATGCGGGTAAAGCGCATAGGATTGGAACACCATCGCAATGCCGCGCTGTGCGGGCGGCACGTCATTCATGCGCTGCCCATCGATCAACAGCTCGCCGCCCGATATCCCCTCCAGCCCCGCAATCATCCGCAACAGGGTCGATTTCCCGCAGCCGGACGGGCCGACGAACACGATGAGTTCGCCAGTTTTGATGTCCAGATTGATGTCCTGCAAGACCTTGACCTTGCCATAGGCCTTTTCGACCCCGGTCAGTTTCAGATCAGCCATTCCTACCCCTCACCCCCTGCGCAACAGCGCAAAGCCCCAAGCCTCCAATGTCAACCGACCCGATTGTGGCGCCACCCCTCCCAGAGTATCCGCCACATTATGCCAAGGCCCCTCGGGCAGGTCCAAAACTGCCTCGTTCGGGCCAAGGTTAAAGGCGCAAAACAGCACCTCATCGCCGACGCGGGCGAAACTTGCGACATCACCTGCGGCGCTGAGCGGGCTCATCGCGCCATGTGCCAACACCTTGTGATCCCGCCGGAAATGCAGCGCGGCGCGGTAATATTCCAGCAGGCTTTCCGATTGTCCGCTTTGGTTGCCAACCGCCAGCGCCAGATGCGGCGCAGTCACCGGCAGCCAGCTTTTGGCACTGCTGGTAAAGCCGCCAAGACCATTGCCACCGTCCCACACCATCGGGGTGCGACTGCCATCGCGACCCTTGAATTCAGGCCAGAATTCAATGCCATAGGGATCTTGCAGATCCTCGAACTGCAGCTCGGCTTCGGGCAGGCCCAACTCCTCGCCCTGATAAAGGCAGACCGATCCGCGCAGCGACAGGATCAGCATCAGATAGGTGCGCACGCCCCGCTCGTTCAGGCCCCAGCGCGTGATATGGCGGATCACATCATGGTTCGAATAGCTCCAGCAGGGCCAGGCGTCGGGTGCTTCGCTGGCCAGCAGCGCAAAGGCGCTTTGCAGATCATAGGCGCTGATCCGGTTGGGTTGCAGCAATTCGAACGGATAGCACATCTGCACCTTATCCCCGCCCGATGTATAGGCCGCCATGATCTGCAGGCCCCGCTCGCTATCGCCCACCTCGCCCACGGCGGCGGCACCATAGGGTTCCAGCACGGCCCGGAAGGCGCGCAAGAAGGCCAGATTTTCTGGCCGGCTTTTATCGAACAGATGCATCTGGTGGTTATAGGGGTTCACCTTTGGCGCGGTCAGATCATTGCGCTCGCGCGGGGGCAGCGGAGGATTGTCGCGCAGGTTCTGGTCGTGGAAATAGAAGTTGATCGTATCAAGGCGAAAGCCGTCGACACCGCGTTCCAGCCAGAATGTCGTTGCATCCAGCAGCGCCTGCTGCACATCCGAATTGTGGAAGTTCAGATCGGGCTGGCTGGTCAGGAAGTTGTGCAGGTAATACTGCTCGCGCCGACTATCCCAATGCCAGGCACTGCCGCCAAAGATCGACAGCCAGTTGGTGGGCGGCGTGCCATCGGGGCGCGGATTGGCCCAGACATACCAGTCGGCCTTTGGGTTGTGGCGATCGCGGCGGCTTTCCTTGAACCACGGATGCTGGTCCGAAGTATGCGACAGCACAAGGTCGATCATTACGCACAGGCCCAAAGCATGGGCACGCTCGACCATGGCGTCGAAATCCTGCAGCGTGCCGAACATCGGATCGACGCCGCAATAATCCGACACGTCATAGCCGAAATCCTTCATCGGCGAGGTAAAGAACGGGCTGACCCAGATCGCATCGGCGCCCAGCGCCGCAATATGGTCGAGGCGCTGGGTAATCCCCGGCAAATCACCGATCCCGTCGCCATTCGTATCCTGAAAACTACGCGGATAGATCTGATAGATCACCGCGCCGCGCCACCAATCGGAATTTTTGGAAAGGGTCATATCTCTCTCTATTTAACGGAACCGGCCAGCAGCCCGCGGACAAGGAAGCGTTGCATCGAAAAGAACACCAGCAACGGGACTGCAATTGATACGAAAGCCGATGCGGACAGGATTTCCCAGTCACCCCCGCGTGAGCCCATCAAATTGACCAGATTACCGGTCAAAACTTGCTGATCATTGCCGGTGCCAAGGAAAACCAGCGCCACCAGCAGGTCATTCCATGTCCAAAGGAACTGGAAAATGGCAAAGCTGGCAAGGGCCGGAAATGACAGGGGCAACACGATTTTAACAAAGATCTGAAACTCGCTCGCGCCATCGACGCGGGCGTTTTCGATAATGTCGCGCGGCAGGCTGACCATGTAATTGCGCAAAAGGTAAACCGCCAGCGGCAGGCCAAAGCCCGTATGCGCCAGCCAAATCCCCCAATAGCCCTTGCCGATGCCGATGGCGTTATGCAGTTGCAGCAGCGGGATCAGGGCCAGTTGCAGTGGCACCACCAGCAGTCCGACGATCACCGCCACCAGCATCGCCCGCCCCGGAAATTGCATCCATGCCAACGCATAGGCGGCAAAGGCCGCGACCAGAATGGGGATCACCGTCGCAGGGATCGACACGGTCAGCGTATTCAAAAACGCCTGCCCGATGGACTGGCCCGCAAGAGGCGAAAACAGCACGGTTCGATAGTTATCCAGCGTGAATTCGGGCGCTGTCGCCGCGCTGGTAAACACGCGCGGCAGGCGCATGTCGGCCGTGCTATTGGGCGCGGTCAGTCGAAACGCGCCATCCTCGGCCAGCGTCAGGGTGACGCCATCCCCGATATCTGCGGTCGCGCCGGGCGCGTAAGCCTCGGGCTCACGCGATGAGGTGCCCCAAGCGCTGATCGTTGCGGCATTGGCGAACAGACGCCCCTCAATGACGAAGGCGTCCCCCTCTTGCACCTCGTCCCCGGTGATGCGGATGGCGGGCTGTTGGGCCTCTTGCGTGGAAAAGGCCTGCCACCAGCCCGATGAGGTAATCTGATCACCCGTGCGAAAGCTAGAGACCATCAACCCCGCTGTCGGAATGATCCACAGGATCACCAGCAGCGCGACCGTGATATGCGTGACCCAGCGCAGCGCGGGCTTGCTGCCGACAATACCATCCATCAGCGCATTTCCTTGCGGGCGTTCCAGACGTTCCAGACCAGAATGGGGGTCACCAGCGCCATGATGATCATCGCCGCCGCCGATCCCATGCCGGTGTCAAAAGCGCGGAAGAATTTGTCATACATGTAATTGGCCAAGACCTGCGTCTCCCATTGGCCATTGGTCATCGCCAGCACGATATCGAACACTTTCAGCACCAGAATGGTGATCGTCGTCCAGACAACGACAATCGTGCCGATAATCTGCGGGGCCTTGATCTTGAAAAAGATCTGGAACGGGTTGGCGCCATCCAGCACGGCGGCCTCGATCGTATCTTCGGGCACACCGCGCAGGGCGGCGGACAGGATCACCATGGCAAAGCCGGTCTGAATCCAGACCAGCACCGCCATCAGGAAAAAGTTGTTCCAAAACGGCAATTGCAGCCATTGCTGCGGGCGGCCATAGGGCAGCGAAACCACGACCGCACCCCAGGCCCAACGCAGGGCCACCCCCGCCAGCACCAGTGCGATCACCGCTAGCACAAGCCGCAAAATCACCTGCGGGACCCGCGCGCCGCGCAACCCTCGCATCAGCAGCCAAGTACCAAATCCCAGCGCCAGCGCCATCGTCACCAGCACGATCACCGGCAGGGCCTGCAGCATCAGCACCGATCCAATGCCACCATCGAACTGCATCCAAACCGCATTCAGCAAACCGATCTGCGGCAGGCTGGCGTCGCGGGCGTCATAGATCAGCTTCCAGATGACCGAGGCCCCGACAAAGGAAATCGCCATCGGCATGAAGATGATCGACTTTGCGATACTGCCCCAACGGATGCGGTCGGTCAGCTGCGCCGCCAGCAGGCCAAACGCGGTGGCGGCGGCGGGCACCACAATCAACCACAGCATGTTATTGCGCAGGGATTCACCAAATTTCGGCTCGGAAAACATGCGGTTATAGTTTCGCAGGCCGACAAAATTTCCTGCGCGGTCGTTCAGCGACAACCACAGCGTCGCGAATACCGGATAGGCCAGATAGACGCCGACAAAGAACAGCGCCGGAAACAGGAAGAGCCAAGGGCGGACGCGATTTGCGCGCGTGATATTGCGGCCTGCATGTGCCCCGCGCGCCGGAAAGATCACCTTGTCCAGCACCAGATTGGCCAGCCAGAAATAGCTGACGCAGACGCCCACGCCTGCCACAATCACGATAACGGCGTTCAATGCCGGATTCATCTTCCCCTCCGCGTCAAGACGCGAGGGCGGGGGACAAGGCCCCGCCCCCTAGACCGTTATGCGGGCCGGTTACTGCGGCCAGCTTGCGTCAATCGCGGCCGCGACATCGGCGGCGGAACGTCCGCCCACGAAATCGACCATCCCCGTCCAAAAGCTGCCCGCGCCCACCGCGCCCGGCATCAGATCCGAGGCGTCAAAGCGGAAGGTGGTCGCATCCAGCAGGATCTGTCCCTGTTGGCGCAGCGCGGTATTGGCATAGGTGTCGATATTCACCGTTTTCAGCGGCGTCAGGAAGCTGGACTGCGCCATCCACAGCTCATGCGCGATGGGGGTTTGCAGGAATTCGATAAAGGCGCGCCCCGCCTCGGTTTCCTGTGTCAGCATGACCAGCGTGCCTGCGCCCAGCACGGGGGTGCCAAGGTCGCGTTCGGCATAGGCAGGCATATAGAAAAAGTCCGCATCGACGCCGAGTTCAGTACCTTCGGGGAAAAACGAGGGGATAAAGCTGGCCTGATGGTGCAGATAGCATTGCGGCGGCGAGGTAAAGAGACCGTTCGGGCTATCGCGGAAATCGGTCGAGGCGACCGAGGCAGACCCGCCCGCGACAAAGGCATCATTCTTGGCGAACCAGCCGAATTCTTCGATCGCCTCGATCACGGCGGGATCGTTGAAGGGGATCTCGTGGCTGACCCAGGCGTCATAGGTTTCAGGCGGCGCGACGCGCAGCATCAGATCCTCGACCCAGTCGGTGGCGGGCCAACCCGTCGCACCGCCCGACCCCAGACCAATACACCAGGGCGTGCCACCATCGGCAACGATCTGTTCGGTCAGCGCCTTGAGATCCTCCATCGAGGTGGGAACCTCGTAGCCGGCATCTTCAAAGTTCTCAGGCACATACCAGACCAACGATTTCACGTCGATCTTATAGGGAAAGGCATAAAGGCCGGGGGTGCCATCGGGCCCGTCATAGGTGCCAAGGCTGACCCAGCTTTCACCGGCGGCGTAATTCTCGCCCAGCCAGCTTTGCACCTCGTCGCCCAGCGGCAGCACATGACCTTGGCGGACAAGCTCGGCAATCAGGCCGGGCTGCGGCAGGATCGCGACATCGGGCGGACTGCCCGCCTGCGTATCAATCACGATCTGCTGTTCATAGTTTTCCGACGAGGAATAGCTGACATTCACCCCCGAGGCGGCGGTGAAATAGGCCAGAATGCTTTCAAACAGCACCTGATCCTCGCCGCGCCATGGGCCAAAAATCGTCAGCCCCTGCCCGTCCAGATTCACCGCCTCGTCAAAGGCGGAATAACTCTCCCAGTTGAAATCGCCTTCGCCCACGGGAAACAGCAGGTTCTGCGCCTGCGCACCACCTGCGACAAGGGCCATAACCCCCGCGCCCGACAGCAGTTTCTTCAGCATTATAGGTCTCCTCCCATATCGCCCTCTCCGGGGGCGGCATCTGCGTTTGATCTTTAATCAAGCGGTCAAGTCAAAGCGCTTTGGCTGACGTTACGTTCGCCGATCATTTACCCTGAGTCAAATGCAAAGCGCAGATTTCAATGCCTTTCAGTTATGTCAGCACCCATTACCCAAGTCAGGTTTCGCTTTGACACTGGAAAAACTACGGCTAGATTGATAAAAATTGAAACCGCTTTGAATCGCGCCACCATGACTTTGAAAGAATTTTCAGCTCTTTTAGGCCTGTCGCCGACCACTGTGTCGCGCGCCCTTGGCGGCTATCCCGAGGTGCGAAAAGCCACGCGCGATCATGTCATCGCCGAGGCGAAGCGCCTGAATTATCACCCAGATGCGCGTGCATCACGCTTGGCGACAGGGCGGGCCAAGGCTGTGGGCCACGTCATTCCGCTGTCCTCCGGGCACCAGATCATGAACCCGGTTTTCGCGGATTTCATCTCGGGCGCGGGCGAGGTCTATAGCCGCCACGACCACGACATGATCCTGTCAATCGTCGATGGAGTGGACGAGGCCGCCAGCTATCGCACCTTGAAATCCAAGGGCAGCGTGGACGGCGTCATCGTACACGGGCCGCATTTGAACGATGCGCGCATACCGCTGCTGCAAGAGCTGAACATGCCCTTTGTCGTGCATGGCCGCGCCTCGGATATCACCACCCCCTATGCATGGGTCGATGTGAACAACCGCCGCGCCTTTGCGCGCGCCACGAATTTCCTGCTGGATTTCGGCCATCGCCGCATCGGCCTGATCAATGGGATCGAGCAAATGGACTTTGCCATGCGCCGCCGCCGCGGCGTGACCGAGGCGCTGCTGGCCCGCGGCCTTGCGCTGGACCCAGATCTGTTCTTTGCGGGAGAGATGACCGAAGGCATTGGTTATGCGGCGGCAAAAACGATGCTTTCGCTCGCCACGCCGCCCACGGCTTTTATCGCCTCTTCCATCATCCTCGGTTACGGCATCCGCCGCGCGATCGAAGAGAAGGGATTGAAAATGGGGCGCGATATTTCGGTCATCGTGCATGATGACGACCTGTCCTATCTGAAAAACGGCGATGATGTGCCGATCTTTACCGCCACACGCTCATCCGTGCGCGAGGCAGGCCGTGTGGCCGCTGCCATGCTGCTGCAGATGATCGCAGGGCCGCGTGACGCACCGCCGCCCAGCCGCCTGCTCGAGGCGGAGTTGATCATCGGCCAATCCACCTGCCCCATTCCGCGCTAAGCAATAGGAGCTTTGCCATGCCCATCACGCTTCAGGACTTTCCCGCAGATTTCGTCTTTGGCGCGGCGACCGCCGCCTATCAGATCGAGGGCACGGCCGCAGGCGGCGCAGGCCCCAGCCATTGGGACACGTTTGCCGCCACCCCCGGCAATGTCATCCGTGCCGAAGATGGGGCGGTGGCCTGCGATCACTATCATCGCTGGCCCGAGGATTTGGATCTGGTGCAAGCGGCGGGGCTGAAGGCCTATCGTTTTTCCACCTCTTGGCCGCGTGTCATGCCCGATGGCGTCACCGTGAACCCCGAGGGATTGGATTTCTATGACCGGCTGGTGGACGGTATGTTGGCGCGCGGCCTTGCGCCCTATCAGACCCTGTATCATTGGGATCTGCCGTCGGCGCTGGCGGATAAGGGCGGCTGGGCCAATCGCGATACCGCGCTGCGCTTTGCCGATTATGCGGCGGTCATCACAGATAGAATCGGCGACCGCGTCGCCAGTATCGCCACGATCAACGAGCCCTGGTGCGTCGCGTGGCTGTCGCATTTTCTGGGCATCCACGCCCCCGGCCTGCGCGATATCCGCGCAGCCGCGCGCGCCATGCACCACATCCTGCTGGCGCATGGTCTGGCGGTCCAGCGCCTGCGCGAGATGGACACCCGCGCGCCGCTTGGCATCGTGCTGAACTTTGAACATGCGACGCCCGCAACGGATAGCGCCGCAGATCGCGCCGCCGCCGCACGCCAAGACGCGATCTATAACCGCTGGTTTATCGAGGGGATCACCCGTCAGAGCTATCCCGATCTGGCGCTGGCGGGTCTTGCCCCCTATCTGCCCGACGGCTGGCAGTCCGACATGGCGATCATCGGTCAGCCCCTGGATTGGCTGGGGGTGAATTATTATACCCGCACCCTGCACCGCCACGCGTCGGATCACGCCTGGCCCGCGACCGCAACAGTCACCGGCCCGCTGGAAAAGACCGATATGGGCTGGGAAATCTACCCCGAGGGGCTGACATATTTCCTGACGCGTCTGCATCGCGATTATGTCGGCAATCTGCCGATGTATGTCACCGAAAACGGTATGGCCGCCGCTGACCAGATGATCGCGGGCGCGGTCGATGATCCTGCCCGCACAGATTTCCTATTCGCCCACCTTGCCGCCACCCGTGACGCGATGGCTGAAGGGGCGAATGTCAAAGGGTTCTTTTACTGGTCGCTGCTGGATAATTACGAATGGGCAGCGGGATATGAGAAACGCTTTGGGCTGGTGCATGTCGATTACCCCAGCCAAAAGCGCACGCCAAAGGCGTCATATCACGCGCTGGCCGCGATGCTTGCCCCAGAGACCGCCAAATAGTCACGCAGCCTTTGCACAATCTGCATCTGCGCGGGGTCGATGGATTTTGGCGCATCCGCCCATGAATAGCCCATGCAGGCGGGACGCTGCCGCTTGCCGTCCGGCTCGTGCAGATAGCGGGGCATGATATGGGCGTGCAGTGCCGGCTCGGCATTGCCCCAGATCTCATAATTCACGCGAAAGCACTCCGTGACGGCCAGCAGCGCATCGCCGATCAGCGCCATATCTTGCATGAATTGCGCACGCGCGGGCGGCGGCAAATCATTCAAACTGGGCACCACAGGATCGGACAGCAGCAGGCAATAGCCGGGCAAAGGTTGCACATCACCGATCACCACCCAGCCCGATGGCAGGCGCGTCATGACATAGGGATTTTGCCCCAGACGCGCCGCTGCGACACGTTCTTCGATCAGGTTCATATTTTCCGCCTTACTTTAAATCGCGCAGTGCCAGATCCACCGCCGCGTCGCAATGCAGGCGGGCGGTATTGAACATGGGGAAATCGGGAATATCGGGCTGGTCCAAGAGCAGAAAAATCTCGGTACATCCGAGGATCAGCCCTTGGGCCCCCTCATCGGCGCGCAAGCGGTTGGCGATCGCGACATAGCGCTGGCGCGAGGCGTCGCGGATGTCGCCCTTGACCAGCTCGTCAAAGATGATGCGGTCGATCTCGTGCTGCTCGTCCGGCGTCGGGGTCACGATCTCTAGGCCAAAATTATCGCGCCAGTGGTGTTTCATATAATCCAGCCGCATGATCGGCTGGGTGCCAAACAGCGCGACGCGCTGCAGCCCTGCATCTTTGATCGCCTGCCCCGTGGGGTCGCCGATATGCAGGATCGGCACCGGCAGATCAGGGGCAATCGCCGCTAGCGGCCTGTGCAACGTGTTCGACACGCACAAGATCACATCCGCACCGCCCGCGACCAAAGCCTGCGCCTTGGTGCGCATATAGGTGGACAGGCCATCCCAATCATCGGCGCGCACCATCGCCTCGATATTGCCGAAATTCATACCAACGATCAGCGTCTCGGCAATCTCCCAACCGCCAAGACGGGCATTCACGCCGTCGTTCAAAAAACGGTAATACTCCATCGTCGCGATGTTCGAGGAGCCTCCCAAAAGGCCGATGGTCTTTTGTGGCAAAGGGCGGGGTGTCATCTATTCTCTCCGGCAAGTTATGCCGCAGATTTATGCGCGCGCGGATCGCGGGTCTTGAACGGAAATGACGGCACCCGCACGGCTGGCGGCAAAAGCGCCGGGTGTCACGCCATAGATACGCTTGAACCAGCGGTTCAGGTGACTTTGATCGGCAAAACCCACCGTATGGGCGACATCTGCCAGCGGCGCGCCTGCCGCGATATGTTGATGCGCAAGACGGGTGCGATTGGCCGTCAGGAATTGGAACGGCGACAGCCCCCAGATCGCACGAAACTGCCGCGACAGATGCGCAGGCGACATATCAGCCAGCGCGGCAAGATCGGTCAAAGTCGGCGCGGATGCCGGATCATCGGCCAGCCGATCACGCACCCGCAAAAGACCCGCTGAGGCATGGCGCATAGGCGGTGGATCACCGGGGGCGGCAAATAGCGCCACCAGCAATTCGCTTAGCGCCAAGGAATGAGAGGTCGCGGCGCGCAGCCAATCCTGCGCATGTATCCCCTGATGCAGGCGATGCCCCGCAACGCGCGTCTCGACCTCTGGAACAGCAAGGCCGGTTGCCGCCGCAATCTGATCGGGGCGCAAGTAAATCGACAGGTAATGCCAGCCGGGCCCCGCGCCGGTCTCGCCGCTGTGCAGGGTTTCGGGGCCAACCACCAGCAGATCACCCGGCCGAATGTCAAAGCTGTCGCGCCCGCAGCTCGCGCGTTTATGGCCCGCGCCATAGGCAGCGATAACAACCTCGGCATGGCGATGCGGGCTGTACCCAAAGCGGGCAACGCGGCTTTCCAGCGCATCAAACCCGCCAAGGCCCGCACAATAGCGCATTGAAACGCCCGACATTCGCAATCGCCCCTGAACCCTCGCCGCACAGTATCGCGCGGCAGCCTTGGCCGCAATCTGGCGGATTTCCGCCCCCTGCAAATCCGCGATGCAACGATAATCCGTTTGCTGCGTTGGTTCGTCATAGGAAACCAATGAAGGAGAAGTATGATGAAACCGCAACTTCTTGCTGCCGTCGCAGCGGCACTACTGGCTTCGACCCAAATGGCTGCCGCACAGGACGCCACAACTATCGTCGCACCCGAGGGCTTTACCGCCGCGGAATCCCCGGCCACCCAAGCCGAGCTGATGGGCACGGTCGTCTATAGCGCCGCCGGCGCCGTCATTGGCGAGGTCACCGACATCATCGCCGGCAATGATCCCGCCCAAAATGCCCCCACCGGCACGCTGACCCATGTGGTGCTGGATGTGGAAAGCGTCTTGGGCGATGACGCCCGCTATGTCGCCGTACCACTTGAGGCCTTTGTCCTTTTCCGTTCAGCCGATGAGGTCCGCCTCGTTCTGACGGCGAACGAAGAATATCTGCGCACGCAGCCGTTCTATGAAGCGGGCAATCCCGCAACGCTTGGCGCGGTGCCAGGCTAAGGCCTGTAGCAACACAACAAAAAAGGGGCCGACCCGGCGACGGGTCGGCCCCTTTCCTATTCCCCCTCAGCGCACCGAAGGCGTTTGGCTGCGCAGGGCGCGCAATTGATCGGCGGTGATATAGCCGGTGATGCTGGCGCTATTATCGCGCTGGAACCCGGCAATTGCATTGCGCGTGTTCTGGCCAAAGACGCCATCTGCGCCGCGCGTGTTATAACCCAGCGCCGTCAGACGGGTCTGGATCTCGCGCCGCTCGGCCAGGGTCAGGCCCAGAAGCTGTTCTTCCTGCTGATCCGTGGCGACATTGGGGTTCGGCGTGGGGGTCGGCGTGACATTGCCGCCTTGAGCCGCGATTTGCTGCACTTGGCGGGCGTTGACGTAACCCGTGACCTCGACGTTATTGGCGCGCTGCCAGCGACGGATCGCATCGCGGGTCGTTGTGCCCCACAGCCCGTCGGGCGTGCCAGCGTTATAACCCGCTGCGGTCAATTGCGCCTGGATGGTGCGGCGCTGATCGCGGCTCAGGCCCAAAGCCTGCTCGGCTGCGACACCGCTGTTGGCGGTAGGCGTCACGGGGGTCGGCGTCACCGGCGTCGGGTTCACAGGGGTTGGGTTCGGCGCAGGCACCTGAACGTTGCCGCCCAACCGCTCGAGCGCGCGCTGCGCGTTGCTGCGGTTCGCGCCATTGGGATAGGCCTGCAAGAACGCCTGCCAACCGGCCAGCGTATTGGTGCGCTGCGCCTGTTGATAGGCGGCACGCTCCAGCTCTTGGTTGATCAGGCCCTGGGCGACGCCCTGAATGATGTTTCCAACGTCCTGTGCCTGAGCGGGCGCAGTCAGCGCCAGGCCGGAGCACAAAGCGAGTGCAAGGTAGCTATGTTTCATCACATCGTCCTCTCGTAAAAGGTAAACCCCCAGATGCGCCCGCCCACCGCGATGGGCTGGCACAGGGCCAGCGCAACCGGGTGCGGGTGTTCAAGGAGTGATCGACAAGGCGTTTTAATTTCAACGCATTCGCGCATCATGGCGCCTATAACAGTTACCGATGACGAGATAACGCATGAAAGCGGCTTTGGTTTCCACCCCGCGCAGGATCGGCTGAGTTCAGCCAGCGCGCCTGTGGATAAGTTTTGACTGTAGAGGCTCGCAGCAGTGAGAGCCGCGCCGTGAACAGGTTGCAACCTGCCCTCAGCCCCTCGCAGCAACTCCTGTTATTTCGAGAGGTTGCGTGAAAGCATGGCTGTCAGCCGCCCGATCACCGGACGGGTCGATGCTGGCCCATCGCAAACAGCGCCGACAGCAACACGCCCAGCGCGACACCGATGGCAAGGTTATGCGTCCAGACCACGGCAATGACCGTCGCCAGCATGACCACGGCTGCAGCACGCGGCCCGCGCGGCAGATCGCGCAGTGATCCCCATGAAAACGTCCCGACCGAGACCATGATCATCACGGCCACCAGGGCCGGCATCGGAATGCGCGCAACCCAATCGCCCAGAAATACGACCAGAACCAGCAGCACCGCGCCCGCGACAAAGGTCGACAGCCGCCCGCGCCCGCCCGATTTAACATTGATCATCGACTGCCCAATCATCGCGCATCCGGCCATACCACCGATAAATCCGGTGGCGGCATTGGCGATGCCTTGGCCGATACATTCTTGGTTCCGGCTGGTTTTGGTCTGCGTGATCTCGTCAATCAGGTTCTGCGTCATCAGGCTTTCCAGCAGGCCGACGACTGCAATGGCCGATGAATAAGGCAAGATGATCCACAGCGTTTGCAGGTTCAGCGGCACATCAGGGATCAAAAACTGCGGCAGGCTATCGGGAAGCGCGCCCATATCCCCCACAGTGCGCACGTCCCAGCCAAAGAAAATGGACAGCGCCGTCAGCACCACGATCGTCACAAGCGGCGAGGGGACGGCGCGCGTGAGGCGCGGGAAAAGATAGATGATCCCCAGCGCAACAGCGACCAGCACATAGGTCAGCGGCGTCACTTTGCTGGGGTCAAGCTCGGGCAATTGCGCCAAAAATATAAGGATTGCCAATGCGTTCACGAAACCCGTCATCACCGGCGGCGTGACATAGCGCATGACAAATCCTAAACGTGCCGCGCCCATCGCAATCTGGATCAACCCCGCCAGCACCGTTGCCGCCAACAGGTATTGCAGACCATGTTCGCGTACCAAAGCGCCCATCAGCACCGCCGTCGCCGCGGTTGCCGCCGAAATCATCGCAGGCCGCCCGCCCACAAAGGCCGAGATCACCGCGATCGAGAAACTGGCATAAAGCCCGACTTTGGGATCGACCCCGGCGATGATGGAAAAGGCGATCGCCTCGGGGATCAGTGCAAGCGCGACCACAAGGCCCGATAGCACATCAGCGCGGATATTGCCGAACCACTGCGCGCGGTAGGCCTGAAGCATTTGCATATAACTCGCCTTGATCGGCTGGGGGTAAGGGCTGCGATGGCGCAGCCCCGCGCCATCTTATTTGTTGCTGGTTAGAATGACTTCATCGCCAACGCGCTTGGCCGTACGCAAACCACCGGGCACTTGCAAGGTGGGCAACAGCTCGATCAGGCCGATGTTGACATATTGCGGCGCGCCGACCGCATATTCGACCGCATCCGCGATATCCGAGGTTTGCGGCATTTCGAACCCTTCGAAATACTTACGCTTGGCCTCGGCGGGATCGATCTTTTCGACATGGGCAAAAATATCGGTTTCGGTACGACCGGGGCTGATCTCGGTCACACGTACGCGGCGACCAAAGGCATCGACGCGCAGTTGACGTGAAACGGTGTGCATCGCCGCCTTTGTCGCGTGATAGGCGATATGGCCACCAAACTCGTAATGCCCGGCCATCGAGGTGATATTGACAATATGCCCCCGGTCGCGGGCCATCATCCCCGGCAGGATCAATCGTGCCAGATGCAGACCCGCGCGCAGGTTCACATCAATCTGTTCATCAATATCAAAGGCGTCGGAGGTCAGAAGGCTGCCGGGGCGCGAGACGCCGGCATTGTTCACCAGCACGTCAATCTCAATATCCGAAACAGCGCGCGTGACGGCATCGGTGTCGGTCACGTCAACAACATGAGGGACCACGCCGCATTCTTGCTGCAGTTGTGCCAGCTTTTCCGCGCTGCGGGCAAAGGCATGCACCTTGAGGCCCTTTTGCGCCAGACGGCTGGCAATCGCCCATCCCATCCCGCCCGACGCGCCCGTGACCAATGCGGTTTTATAATCAGAGAATGCCATTTAATTGTCCTTTTCAGCATTGTCCGGCAGGCGCACCTGCCGCGAGAGAGGGGTTAGGGTCAGTCCAGCCGCCGTGATCGCTTGGCGCAGCGCGCCAGCCAGCGTGACGGCGGTGGCGGTATCGGAATGGATCAAAACAGCGCTGACCGGCATCGCGATCTCGGCGCCGTCCAGCGTTTTCAGGCGCTGGGTTTTCAGCACATCAAGGACGCGGGCGGTGACCTCGGCCGGATCATGCAGCACCGCACCTGCCTGCCCGCGCGGCGCAAGCTGACCATTCGCCAGATAGGCGCGATCCGCCAAGAACAGCCGGATTGTGCGGCCGCCCAGCGCGGTCATCGCCTGCTCGAGCGCGCTGCCGGGCAGCACCAGCGCGGCGATCTCGGGGTCAAAATCCAGCGTGGCACGGGCGACAGCGGTGGCAATCACCGCATCGCTGCTGGCCAGATTTCCCAGCGCGCCATGGGGGTTCATATGCGTGATCCGGTGCCCAGCCCGCCGCGCCAGCCCATCCAATGCGCCAAGCTGATAAAGGACATGCGCCTCGATCTCTGCTGCGGGCATATCAATCTTGCGACGGCCAAAACCCATCAGGTCGGGAAAGCTGACATGCGCGCCCAGATCAACGCCGTGCTCGCGGGCCAGCCGGATGGTGCGATCCATAATCATCGGATCGCCCGCGTGATAGCCGCAGGCGACATTGGCCGAGGTGACATAGCGCATCAGCGCCGCATCATCCGCGATCTGGTACGCGCCAAATCCCTCGCCCATATCGGCATTGATATCGATCATGCGCCCTGCTCCGTCAGTGTCGCGATGGTGTCGCCAAAGCCGACGATCGCAGCCTCGGTCAATGTGGCAAGCGTGCCGGTGACGGGGGCCGTGACGGGGTGACGGATCAGGCCTTGCGCGACATAGACCAGCACCTCGCCCTTGTTCACTGCGTCGCCGACTTGCAGCGCCGCCAAACCGTCATCCAGACCGCGCGGCAGAACGCGGCCAATGGCCGGGCTGACCGCTGCTTGTGTTTGCGAGGGGCGGTGTATGGCCGGCGCTTCGCCGCCCAGCGTCAGCGACAGGCGTTTATCACCATCACGCAAATAGATCGCAGTCGTGCCCGTGCGGCGCATGACGTCCAGCAGGGTGTCCCGTTGTGCGGCAGTGAACATATCAACTCCAGCTTTGATAGAGGGTTGTGGCGGCGATGATCTGGCGGCGGATGGTGGCGATCTGTTCGCAAAGCGCAGCATCGGCAGCGGCGGCCTCGGCCAGATCAACCTTTTCAAAGCGCAACGCCGTTCCGGGGGCCGCTTGCGCGATCCGCCACAGATCTGCCGCAATCACAGCGGCGATTTTCGGATAGCCGCCCATCGTGGCGGAATCGGCAAGCTGGACAATGGGTTGCCCGCCGCCCGGCACCTGCACGATCCCCGGCACAATCCCGTGCGAGCGTAGCTCGCCCGTTGCATGTCGCGTCAGTGCCTGCCCCTCTAGCCGAAAGCCCTGACGGTTGCGCTCGCGGGTGACCTGCCATGCGCCAGACCAAAACGCCTCAAGAGAGCTGGCCTCGAAACTATCGTGTTCACTCGATGGCAGGGCGCGCAGCGTGATGACATCGCCCAAGGGCGGCAGCGCCAGCGACAGGCCCTGCGGCGGCAGCGCAACTGCGCCACCGATCGCCCCGATCTGATCGCCAGCAGCCAGCGCCCGCCCCTGAAAGCCGCCAAAACCTTCGCGCAATTGCGTGCTGCGCGATCCCATGACCTGCGGCACATCAACGCCGCCGGCCAGCGCCAGATAGACATGCGCCCCGCCCTGCATCGGACCAAGCTGTAACACCGCGCCCGCCTCTGCCCAGCCCGCATAGCAGCGCGGCAAAGGCACGCCGTCCAATTGCGCCCCGCAAGCTGCGCCCACCAAGGCAAAGGGCTGGCGCGTCGTGAAACGCAGTTTCGCAGGCGTCAGCGCACATTCAATCGTCGCCGCATTCTCGTCATTGCCCAGCAGCAGGTTTGCAACGCGGTGGGCCAAGGTATCCATTGCCCCCGCGCGGCCAAGCCCCTGATACCAAAAGCCGTCGCGCCCCAAATCCTGCACGCTGGTCAGCGGCGGGGTGAACAAAACCTCGATCATGCCAGCACCTCGCGAACGCCAAATCGAATGCGGTCACCCGGCTGCAGCAGTGCCGCCGGATCACGCGTGGGGTCAAAAAAAGCGACATCAGCGCTGCCGACCGTGTTCCAGCCGCTAGGACCCGCCGAGGCGGATATCCCGGTTTGCAGCCCCGCCATGGACAGCGATCCGCCCGGCAAACGTGTCAGCGGCACTTTGCGGCGCGGGGTTTCAAGGCGCGGGTCGAGCCCGCCCAGATAGCAATAACCCGCGTGGCTTCCGACGGCGAAGACGGTGTAATCGGGCGCAGTGTGACGGCGGATCACCGCGTCAATGGACAGACCAGTCAGTGCGGCAACCTCGGCCAAATGCGGGCCACCCTTGCCGCCATAGGTGATGTCGACGTCAAGCAGCCGCCCTTCGACCTCGCGCCTGACACCGCTGGCCCAAAGCTGGTCCAACGGGCGCTGCAACGCCGCAAGCCCCGCTGGCGTCTTGTCCAGCAGCAGCGTGACATTGGTCATACCCGGCACCGCCTCGACCACGCCGGGCCAAGTGGCGGCCTCGGCCGCGATGGCCCAGAATCGCTGCTGATGGTTCAGATCAAAGGGGCAATCCGCTTCGAACAAGATGGCGCGGCTGCCGATCAGCGTGATGCGGGTGTCAGACATGCGCATTCTCCCGCGTGGACAGCCAATGTTCGAGGTGATGGATCGAGACCCCACCCGCTGCAAAGTCGGTCTCGGACAGCAGCGCGCGTTGCAACGGCAGGTTGGTCGCGACACCCTGCACCTGCATCTCGCCCAGGGCCGCACGCAGGCGGGCCAGCGCCTCGTCCCGCGTCGCGCCATGGGCGATGACCTTTGCGATCATCGAATCGTAATGCGCAGGCACCTCAGCACCGCTGACCAGATGCGTGTCGACACGGATTCCGGGGCCGCCGGGCAAGTGCAGATATGTAATCTGGCCGGGACTGGGGGCAAAGGTCGCGGGGTCTTCGGCGTTGATCCGGCATTCGATTGCATGGCCCGCGCTGACCAGATCGCTTTGCTGCACAGGTAGCGGCAGGCCGCGCGCCACATCGATTTGTAGTGCGACGATATCCAGCCCGGTAATCAGTTCCGTCACCGGATGCTCGACCTGAATGCGGGTGTTCATCTCGATGAAATAGAATGCGCCGTCTTCATACAGGAATTCGAACGTGCCCGCGCCGGTATAGCCGATATCTTGGCAGGCCTTTGCGCAGCGGGCACCGATCGCGGCGATCAGATCGCGATCAATATGCGGCGCAGGCGCCTCCTCGATCACCTTCTGATGGCGCCGCTGCATCGAGCAATCGCGCTCGCCCAGCCACAGCGCATTGCCGAAATGATCCGCGATCACCTGGATTTCGACATGGCGTGGCCGCTGTAGAAACTTTTCCATATAAATATCGGGGTTGCCGAAAAAGCGCTGCGCCTCTTGCCGGGTCAGCATGAACGCTTCGGGCAGATCGGCAGGCGTGCGGACGATGCGCATACCGCGCCCGCCGCCACCGCCTGCGGCCTTTAGGATCACGGGATAGCCGATATCATCCGCAAGCTGGGCAATCTGTTCGGGGTCATCGGGCAGCACGCTGCTAGGGCCGGGCACACATGGAACACCCGCAGCCAGCATGGCCCGTTTCGCCAGAACCTTGTCGCCCATCATGCGCATGACATCCGCAGGCGGGCCGACCAATATCAGCCCAGCCTCGGCAACAGCCTGTGCGAAATCCGCGCGCTCGGCCAGAAAACCATAGCCGGGATGGATCATCGTCGCGCCAGTGATCTGTGCCGCCTGCAACAGTGCCGGAATGTTCAGATAGCTTTTGGCGGCAGGCGCAGGGCCGATACAGATCGCTTGATCGGCCAGCGCCAGATAGGGCGCGCCGCGATCCGCATCCGAGAAAACACAAACGCTGCGCAGGCCAAGGCGTTTGGTTGCGCGCAAGATGCGCAGCGCAATTTCGCCGCGATTGGCGATCAGTACCGTGGTCATGGCGTCACCTCGATCAGCAGATCCCCAGCAGTGACGGCAGCGCCGTCGGTCACCGCTATGCGTGACACCTGCCCCGCGTATTCGGCCACGACGGCGGTCATCACCTTCATCGCCTCGAGCAAGCACAGCGTCTGTCCGGGCACGACGCGATCACCGGGAGCGACAAATGGCGGCGCGCCGGGCGCAGGGGACAGGTGGCAGATACCCGCAAGTGGCGCGGCAACACCCGCGGCAGGTTTTGCGGCGGCTGCGCGCTGCGCTGTGTTCACGGGTGATGTGGCTGTTATAGCCACCGGCGCCCCGCGACTGATTTTCATCCGAAAATCACCCTGCGCATAGGTCACCGCTGCCAGGCCCTGCCCGGCAGACCATTCCATCATGGCGGTAATTTCATCCAGCCTGTTCTTTGCCATCGGCGGCGCGTCCCTGTTCGTTCAGGGTCGGCGTAGCACCTGCTGCGGATGATGATGTCAGATCGGTTTCAGATGACCCGCCGCCTTCATCCATCGCGAAAGCCGATCACATCAGATGCAGTCGCGACTATCTGGCGGCGCAGCGCGGGGCCTAATCTGTGGGCGAAACGCTGCAGCCCAAGGGACCCGCCATGCCGCATATCATCACCAAAATCACCCGTGCCGATCCGGCCGATGTTGCGGCGCTGGCGCGCTTTGGCGCCGCCACGATCCACGAGGCGCAGGGCCGCCTTGGCGCGGTTTCCAGCAAGATCAAACCGATCGACCGCAATATGTCCGTCTGCGGCCCGGCCTTTACCGTGGTCAGCGCGCCGCGCGACAATATCATGCTGCAACTGGCGATCCACTATGCCCAACCGGGCGATGTGATCGTCGTCTCGGCCGGCGAATATGCCGAGGCTGGCAGCTTTGGCGATGTGCTGGGCAATGCCTGTCTTGCCAAGGGGATCGCGGGCGTCATCACCGATACCGGCGTGCGCGACACGCTCGAGCTGATCAAGCTGGGCCTGCCCGTTTTTTCCCTATCGGTCTGCATCAAGGGCACGGTGAAAGAGACCCTGTCCCAGATCAACGGCGATATCATCATTGGCGGGCAGTTGGTGCGCCCCGGTGATGTGGTCAAGGGCGACGCAGATGGCGTGGTCGTTGTCCGGCGCGAGGATGCCGCAGATGCCGCCCAGAAATCCGCCGCCCGCGAGGCTGCCGAGGCCGGCTATATCGCCGCCTATCAATCGGGCCGCAGCGTGATCGATGTCAGCAATCTCGACGCCGTTTTGCGGGCCAAGGGCCTCACCACCGATTTGTAGGATACAGTCATGACCGCCATTAAACTTGCCCGCCGCGTCACGGATATCAAAATCTCGCCCAGCACCGCCGCCGCCCAGCGCGCCCGCGACCTGAAGGCCGAGGGACGCGACATTGTCGACCTGACCGTGGGCGAGCCCGATTTCGATACCCCCGCAGCGATCAAGGATGTCGCCATCGCCGCCATCCACGCGGGCGATACGAAATATACGCCGGTGAACGGCACCCCCGCCCTGCGCGGCGCGATCCGCCATGATTACCGCTCGCGGCTAAAAATCGACGCGGCCGATAACCGCATCGCGGTCGGCGGCGGCGGCAAGCAGATCCTGTTCCTTGCCTTTATGGCCACCGTCGAGGCAGGGGACGAGGTCATCATCCCAGCACCCTATTGGGTCAGCTATCCCGATATGGTCATCGCCAATGGCGGCACGCCGGTAATTGTCCCCTGCGCCGAGGCCAATCGTTTCAAACTGACCCCCGCCGCACTCGAGGCTGCGATCACACCTGCCACGCGTTGGCTGGTGCTGAACAGCCCGTCGAACCCCACCGGCGTGGCCTATACCCCCGACGAATTGCGGGCTTTGGGCGAAGTGCTGCTGCGCCACCCGCATGTGCTGGTGCTATCGGACGAGATTTATGACCGGATCTGGTATGCGGATTTTCCGGCGGCCAGCATTTTGACAGTTGTGCCGGAACTTGCAGACCGCGCGATGATCGTGAACGGCGTGTCGAAATCCTATGCGATGACGGGCTGGCGCATCGGCTATGCGGTCGGCCCCGCCCCGCTGATCGGCGCGATCAACAAGCTGCAATCGCAAATGTCATCTTGCCCTTCGTCCATCAGTCAGGCAGCCGCGGCGGCGGCACTGACCGGCCCGCAAGACAGCGTCGACGAAACCGTTGTGCAGTACCGGGCGCGCTGCGATTACGCCTATGCAAGGCTGAATGCGATCCCCGGCCTGTCATGCATCAAGCCGGACGGCGCCTTTTACCTCTATCCCAATTGCGCAGGTCTGATCGGCAAGGTGACGCCATCGGGCAAGGTGATAGAGAATGACCTCGATTTCGTGATTTATCTGCTGGAAAGCGAAGGGGTCGCGGGCATCCATGGGGCCGCCTATGGCCTGTCGCCCTATTTCCGCATCTCGACCGCAACGTCGATGGCGGTGATCACAGATGCCTGTGACCGCATCGCGCGCGCTTGCGCCGCACTGACCTAGGACGAGCCGCGCGCAATCACATAGGGCTGCATGTCGATCCGCGCGGGCGCCCGTGCCGGATCGGCCAGCAGATCCAATACCAATCGCGCCGCGCGGGCCCCGATCTGCGCGGCCGAGACCTCGACCGTGGTGATCTGCGGCAGGCTGACGCGGCCAATCTCGAAATTACCAAAGCCGCCAAAGGCCAGATCCTGCGGGATGCGCAGGCCGCGCCGCTGCGCCTCGGTCATGGCACCAAAGGCCACCAGATCAGAGACGCACAGCACCGCATCCGTATCGGGATATTGCGCCAACAACTGCGCCAGCGCCCCCGCCCCCGCCGACATCGAAACCGGCACCTCGCCTGCATCGACCAGTCGCGGCGGGCCTAGCCCGTGTTGCGCAACGCCCCTTATAAACCCCGCGCGACGATCACGGCCACGACTGTCGAACGGCGTCTCACCCCCGATAAACGCAAGACGCCGATAGCCTGCGCGGGCAAAATGCCCGACCAGATCCACCATCGCATCGCTGTTGGAAAAGCCGACCGCATGGCCAATGGGGGCGGCGGGCAGATCCCAAATCTCGACCACCGGCACGCCGGCGCGCTGCAACAATTTGCGGGCCTGTTCGCCATGATCGCCGCCGGTGACGACCAATGCTTCGGGCTTGCGGCGCAAAAGTTGGTCCAGCAGGCGCGCCTCGGCATCAGGGTCGTATTCGGTATTGGCCAGCAGGATTTGCAGCCCCTCGCGCGCCAGCGCGTCGCCCAGCGCGCGCACGGTATCGGCAAAATTCGCGTTGTTGATCGACGGCACGGTCACCGCCACAAACCCCGTGCGGTTCAGGCGCAGGTTGGCGGCAGTCGCGTCAAAGACATAGCCCATTTCCTCGGCGATGCGCAGGATATGGGCACGTTTCTCCTCAGAGACCGAACCGCCATCACGATAGGCGCGCGAGACCATCATCACCGAAACCCCTGCCGCGCGGGCAATATCGGCCATGCGAACAGGGCGCTTTGCGCTTTTCATGAGGCCTGCAGACCCTGCCACGCATAGGCGCTGCGGATCTGCGCGGCGATCTGCGCGGGCGGCACGTCAATCGACACCGCCATCGCGTTTTCATCTTCGCCCGGTGGCTCAAGCGTGGCGAACTGGCTGTCCAGCAGGCTGACCGGCATATAATGGTTCACGCGCGCGCGCATCCGCTCGAGGATCACCTCGCGCGTGCCAATCAGATGGACAAAGGCCAGATCCCGACCCGCCGCGCCGCGCAGATGATCGCGATAGATGCGTTTCAGCGCAGAGCAGCCCAGAATGAGCCCGCCCGCGCTGCCGGCCAGCGCCTCGGCGCAGGTTGTCAGCCATGGCCAGCGGTCGTCATCCGTCAGCGCAATCCCCGCGCGCATCTTTTCCACATTCGCACTGGGATGCAGGTCATCCGCATCCTGATAGGGCACGCCTGTCAGCGCGGACAAAGCCGCACCAACCGATGATTTTCCACAACCCGATACGCCCATCAGCACAATGCGCGGCGGGTCAGAGAGATGCAGTGATACCGCCGTCGACATAGAGCACATGTCCATTCACAAAAGATGACGCATTGGATGACAGGAAAATACAGGCCCCGATCAATTCTTCAACCAGACCCCAACGTCCGGCGGGGGTGCGCTTTTGCAGCCACTGGCTGAACAGCTCGTCCTGCACCAGCGCGGCGTTCAGCGGCGTGTCGAAATAGCCGGGCGCGATGGCATTACATTGCAGTCCGTGGCGCGCCCAATCGGTCGCCATACCTTTGGTCAGATTGCCAACCGCACCCTTTGTCGCCGTATAGGGCGCAATACCAGGCCGGGCGAGCGCGGTCTGCACCGAGCAGATATTCACGATCTTCCCCTCTCCGCGCGCAATCATATGCCGCCCGACCGCCTGCCCGACGTTGAAAACCGAGGCGATATTGGTTTGCAACAACGCCTCGAATCGGTCGGCCGGAAAGTCCTCGAGCGGGCTGCGGTACTGCATGCCGGCGTTGTTCACCAGAATATCGATGGGGCCGTGCGCGGCCTCGAACCCATCGACGGCGGCGCGCACGGCGGCATGATCGGTGGCATCAAAGGCCAACGTTTCGATATCCGCCCCCGGAAAGCTGCCCTGCAGGCGCTGCGCCGCATCCGCCAGCTTTGCCGGATCGCGCCCATTCAGCACAACGCGCGCCCCTGCCCGCGCAAGGCCGCCCGCCAGTGCGAAACCGATCCCCTGTGACGATCCCGTCACCAGCGCCCGCCGACCGTTCAGGCCGAACAGCCCCTCTAGATAATTGCTGACCGACATGGGCCACCCCGTGATGAAATACTGATTGCGTCAAATTTTGTTATCGATAACAAATACAGTCAAGCCGATTTTCACTGATTCTTGGATCACGACCATGACAAAGCCTGAAATCCTGCAACTTGGCCCCTATCCCGCATGGGATCAGGAGCCGCTTGACGCCGCCTTTACCGTTCACCGCCTGTTCGAGGCCGATGATCGCGCCGCTATGCTGGCCAACGTTGGCGACCGCATCCGCGCGATCGCGACGCGCGGCGAGCTGGGTGCGAGCCGTGCGCTGATCGAGGCCTGCCCGAACCTTGAGCTGATCTCGGTTTACGGCGTTGGCTATGATGCGGTTGATCTGGCCGCCTGCCGCGAGCGCGGCATTCAGGTGACCAATACGCCCGACGTTCTGACGGGTGATGTTGCGGATCTGGGCGTTGCGATGATGCTGGCCCAGTCGCGCGGCATTATCGGCGCCGAGACTTGGGCGCGCAGCGGAAAATGGGCGGCCGAGGGGCTGTATCCGCTGAAGCGCCGCGTTTTCGGGCGTCGCGCAGGTGTCCTCGGGCTTGGACGCATCGGGTTCGAAGTGGCCCGTCGCCTTGCCGGTTTCGACATGCAGATTTCCTATTCCGATATCGCCCCGAAATCCTATGCGCCCGATTGGACCTTCGTCGAAGATGCCGTGACGCTAGCTCGCGATGTCGATTTCCTGTTCGTCACACTGGCCGCATCCGCCGCGACGCGCCATATCGTCGGTCGCGACGTGATCGAGGCCCTTGGCCCCGAGGGGATGCTGATCAACATCTCGCGCGCCTCCAATATCGACGAGGAGGCGCTGATCGCCGCGCTGGCGGATGGCCGTCTGGGTTCCGCCGCGCTGGATGTGTTCGAGGGCGAGCCGAATTTCGATCCGCGCTTTCGCGATCTGCCCAATGTCCTGCTGCAACCGCATCACGCCTCGGGCACGATCGAAACACGCAAGGCCATGGGCCAACTGCTGCGCGACAATCTGACCGCGCATTTTGCGGGCAGTCCCCTGCTGACCCCGGTTGTGTGAGGGAATGATGAAAGCCATTGTCATCCATGCCGCGCATGACCTGCGCGTTGAAGATCGCCCCGACGAGGCCGTCGGCGCGGGCCAGGTGAAAATCGCCCTTGCCGCAGGCGGGATCTGTGGATCGGATCTGCATTATTACAACCACGGCGGTTTCGGCGCGGTGCGCCTGCGCGAGCCGATGGTGCTGGGGCATGAGGTTTCCGGCCATATCACCGAACTGGGCGCGGGTGTCGCCGGCCTTGCGGTGGGCGATCTGGTGGCGGTCTCGCCCTCGCGCCCCTGCGGGTCCTGTGCCTATTGTTATGAAGGGCTGCCGAATCATTGTCTGAATATGCGCTTTTACGGCTCGGCCATGCCATTCCCGCATATTCAGGGCGCGTTCCGCCAAGTGCTGGTCGCCGATGCCAGTCAATGTGCGCGGGCCGAGGGCTTGAGCGCAGGCGAGGCTGCGATGGCCGAACCGCTCGCGGTCTGCCTGCATGCCACACGGCGCGCGGGTGATCTGGTCGGCAAACGCGTGCTGGTGACAGGCTGCGGCCCGATTGGCCTCCTCTCGATCCTGGCCGCCCGACGCGCAGGCGCGGCCGAGATTGTTGCCGTCGATATCTCGGATTTCACGCTGCAAATGGCGCGCCGTGTGGGCGCGGATGTGACGGTCAATACGGCGACCGACCCTGATGGCCTGACGGGTTTTGCCGCGGGCAAGGGCACGTTCGACGTGCTATACGAATGCACCGGCGTCGCCGCCGCCGTCATTCCAGCGATTGCGACGATGCGCCCGCGCGGGATCATTATGCAACTGGGTCTGGGCGGCGATATGGCGCTGCCGATGGTGATGCTGACGTCCAAGGAACTCGACCTGCGCGGCTCGTTCCGCTTTCACAGCGAGTTCGCCATCGGCGTCGATCTGATGCGCAAGGGGTTGATCGACGTCAAGCCGCTGATCACCGCCACCTTGCCACTGGATCAGGCCGAGGCTGCGTTTCGCCTGGCCGCCGACCGTAGCCAAGCGATCAAGACGCAGATCGCCTTTGCCTGACGCATTGGGGCGGCGCTGACCGCCCCAAATGCCAACTGGCCCCGATACCCCAATACCGCCTATAACAGCCATGACCAAAGGGGGGATCATGGATATCAAACGGCTTTATGCCTTTGCCCGCATCGTCGATATCGGCAGCATCACCCGCGCCGCCACGATCCTGCGTATCGCGCAGCCCGCCCTCAGCCAGCAGATTGCCGCGCTCGAGGCGCATTTTGGCAAGCCGTTGCTTTTGCGATCAAAACGGGGCGTTGTCCCGACCGAGGCCGGCCGCATCCTTTATGCCCATTGCCAGCAGATCATCAAACAGATGGAGCGCGCCGAGCTTGACATCAGTCGCACGTCTGAGGCGCTGACCGGATTTGTCTCGGTGACCTTCGCCCCCCTCAGCCTTGGGCCGACAATCGCGGTGCAACTGATGGCCGAGGTGAAACGGGATTTTCCCGGTATCATGCTGCATGTGAACGAAAATGTCGGCGGCGTCATCAGTGAACAGGTGATGACGGGCAAGACCGACCTTGCGCTGATTTTTGACCCCGGTGGCCTGCCCAGCCTGTCGTTCGAGACTGTCCGCACCGAAGAGCTGTATCTGGTCACCCATGATCAGAGCTTCACCCCCTCGGGCGAGGGCGGCCTCGATCCTGCGAAAGAGGTGCGGCTTGCAGATGCGATCACCCTGCCGATGGTGCTGCCCCGGCGCATTCATACCGTGCGGCAGGTGCTTGATACGACGCTGGCGCGCGCGGGTCTGACGGTGCAGGTCGTGGCCGAAACCGAGTCGATCTCGCTGCTCGCGGGCGCTGTGTCCGAGGGGCTGGGCAGCACGATCCTACCGATCTCTGCCGCCCATGCCATCCGCCGCCGCCTGCCCGATGCGCGCATCTTGCGCATCCGCAAGCCGAATATGAAGGTGAACATGGCGATTTGCGTGTCGGGCCAACTGCCCCTGTCCGAGCCTGCCGCCGCCGTCCGCGACCGCCTGCGCCAAATCGCCCAGAATATCGTAGACGAATAAGGGCCCCGCTTTCGCAGGGCCCTAAATCTTATGCCAAAATCTTATGCCAGAACCGATTGCAGGTATTTCACCGAGGTCGGGAAATCATCCAGATGGTGCGGCTGGCAAGCGGCCTCCATCACCAGCGTCCCGGTGTAGCCGTCGGCGCGCAGTGCCTCGACCTGACCTTTGACATCGGTCACGCCCTCGCCGTAGCGCTGCCAGACCATCTTGCCGTCGATGATGCGGCCGTCTTTCAGATGAACATTGCGGATATAGGGCTTTAGCTTGTCATAGCCTGCACGGAAATGCTGCTGCTCGGCCTCATAAAGATTGCCGGTATCCCAGACATAGCCAAAGCTGCTGCGACCGACAGCATCCAGCAGCGCAAGGCAATTGTCGCTGGTGTCGGCCCACGACCCCGGCAGGTTTTCCAACTGCACGCTAAAGCCGCGCGCGGCGGCGGTATCAACAGCCGCACCAATCAGATCGACGATCTGGTTGAAATCACCCTCGCTGTCATCGGGGCGACGGCTGGGGCCAAACAGGATCAGGGCGTTGATGCCCATCGCATCGGCCAGATCCATGCTCATGGACAGCAGGTGGTTGCGGTGCAGCTCCATGATCTCGCCGCGCAGGGGTGCCTTGAACAGGCCGGGGGATGCGGCCGAATAGGTGATACCATAGGCTTTCGACTTGGCGATCAGACGTTCATAGGCGTCGGCGTCGAAATACGGGAAACGCTTGCCCTCGACGATGCGCAGCTCGAACAGCGAAACGCCAGCCTCGGTCGCGCGGGTGAAAATCTTATCGAGGCCCGCAGGCGTCGCATCGGGGTAGACTTCGTTCGTGACGGCAGTGACTTGCATGGGTTCCTCATGACTTGGATGCAAAAGACCAGCGGGCCTGCGCGCCTGCGCAGCCCGTCTGGCGGTTGGGAAAGGGTGAAAAGGGTTAGGTCAGGCCCAAAAGCCCGCGCAGGTAGCGCATGGAGGTCGGGAAATCTTCGTCCATCTGCGGCTCGCATTTGGGCTCGACGGTCAGGGTGCCGGTATAGCCATCGGCTTTCAGCACCTCGATCTGGCCTTTGATATCCGTCGCGCCCGTGCCGAAATGCTGCCATTCCATCTTGCCGTGGACAAAGCTGCCGTCCTTCAGATGGACGTTGCGGATATAGGGCTTTAGCTTGTCATAGCCTGCGCGGAAATGGACGGGTTCGGCCTCGTAAAGATTGCCGACATCCCAGATATAGCCAAAGGCGGGATGATCGACCGCCTGCAGCAGGGCAAGGCAGTTGTCGGCGGTATCGGCCCATGTGCCCGGCAGATTTTCCAGTTGCACGGTAAAGCCGCGCGCGGCGGCAAGCTCGGCCGTGTTGCGCAGCAGCGCGACGACGCGATCGAAGCTGCTTGCATCATCACTGGGGTCGCGCAGCACGCCAAAAGTGACCAATGTATTGATATCGATGCGTTCGGCCACATCCATGCTGGCAGAGGCCAGGTAACCGGCATGGGCCAGCATCAGATCGCTGTTCAGAGTGGTTTTGAACAGCCCGGGCGAGACGGACGAATAGGTGATGCCATATTCTTTGCCGTAATGTTTAAGCCGCTCCCACGCCTCACTTTCGACGATGGGAAAGCGCTTGGCCTCGACCATGCGGATTTCGAAATTGGTCACGCCCTGTGCGGCGGCTGTTTCAAAAATGCGGGGGAAGGCACCGTGAGAGCGGTCGGGCAAGACCTCGTCAGTGACAGAAGAAAGGATCATGTCGTAACCTTTGAATTGAAAGTTTCAGGCGCTAGCCCTTGACCGCGCCCGAGGTGATGCCCCGGATCAGCGAGTTTTGCAGCAGCAGGTAGACGATCAGGCTGGGCACCAGCGCAAGGAAGGCCCCCGCCAGCAATACGCCCTGCCCCACCTGCACATCGGCGCGCAGGCTGGAAAGCACGACCGTGATCGTATAATCGGCGGTGCGGTTCGCGGCGATGATCGGCAGCAGATATTGGTCCCAGATACCGTTAAAGCCAAAGATCGCGACCACGCCCAGCGCGGGGGTGCACATCGGCAGAATGATTTGCACCAAAATGCGCATCTCGCTGGCGCCGTCGATCTTGGCGGCCTCGATAATCTCTTCGGGGATATCGCGCATAAAGGCGGCCATCACGAGGATCGAAAACGCGGATGCGGCAACCGGCAGGATGATCGCAAAGATCGTGCCGCGCAGGTTCACTCCGACCAGCGGCAGGTCACCCAGCACAACGGCCAGCGGCACGGCGACGACCTCTTCGGGCAGCATCATCGTGGCGAGGAAAATGCCAAGGACCACAGTCTGCCCGACAAATTTGCGGCGCGCCAGCGCATAGCCCGCCGTCACCGCAACGACGATCTGCAGCACAAGGCCAAGACCCGCGATCAGCAGTGAATTAAAGAAATAGCCCCAAATGCCGCGATTGGTCGCCACTTCGAAATTGGCAAGGCTGGGGTTGGTCGGCCATAGCGTCAGGCGGGTGGGATCGGGGTTCAGATCGAAAGCCCCGGCGATGATCGTCATGATCGGGCCGGCAAAGACGAACAGGATCAGCGCGGCGGGCAAGGCACGCGCCAAAAAGCTTTGCGCCGTGCCACTTTGCCAGCCGATGGCCGTGTCGAATGTACCGTCGATCTTGCCGCGGCGTGGGCGTTTGGTTTCAGAAATCATCGTCATTTCACGCGCCTTGCACGGGTCAGGTAGACCGCCAGCATGGTCAGGACGACGCTGGTGATCAGCAGCAGGATCGAGGCAGCAGCGGCAAGGCCGATCTGGTTGCGCTCGAACCCAAGGGAATAGATGCGGGTCATCCAGACCTCGGTCGCGCCAGCGGGGCCGCCGCCGGTCAGCACCCAGACATCCGTAAAAACGCGCAGACAGCGCACCGCAGCCAGCACCATCACGATCATCATCGCGGGGCGCAGCGCGGGCAGCGTGACGTACAGCAGGCGGTGCCGCAGCTTTGCCCCGTCAATCGCCGCCGCCTCGTACAGCGAGCGGTCAACCCCCGCGAGGCCCGCAAGGAAAATCACCATATAATAGGGCGCATTCTGCCAGATACCGACCGCCATCACCGAATAGATCGCAATGGCCGGGTCCTCTAGATATCGCAGCGGCCCCATGCCAAACAGGCCGATGACGCTGTTCAGGAAACCGTTGGGCGCGGGGAAAAAGATGATGCGCCAGATCTCGCCCACAACGGCTGTGGCGGTGACGACGGGCAAGAAGGCGGCGGTGCGGATGAACCAAAGCACGCGGCTTGGCCCTTCCAGCAGCAGCGCGAGCAGCAAACCGCCCAGCACGGCGCCGACCGATTGGCCGACCCCCAGCAGTATCGTGTTTGAGATCGCACTGTGAAAGCGGGGATCGGTCACGACGCGGGCGTAATTGTCCCAGCCGACCCATAGGTTGCCAAGGAAGGGGCGCACTTGCTGAAAGCTCATCTCGATGCCTGCGAACATCGGGATGAATTTGAAATACAGGAACAGCAGCAGTGCTGGCATCAGGAAGACCCAGACCGTCCACCACTGCGACTGGGGCCGCCCGCGACGCGCGCGGGCGGGGGTGGACGGGGCGGGCGATTGGCGCGTCGCGCCCGTCAGATCACTCATTGCAGCGCGTCCTGATCGGCCAGCGCATCCGAGATGGCCAGCGCAAGATTGTCCAGCGCGGGGCCAACGGGGGCGCATTGCGCGAACATCGCCTGAAAGCCTTCGGCAATCTCGAGGCGCGCGGCGGTAAAGTCGATGTCCGAGGGCATCAGTTGGCTATCGGCCAATTGTGCCTCGACCACACGCCAGCGATCATCACCGTAAATTGCGGCGCCATCCAGCGTCGTATTCACCGGCAGGCGCACAACTGGCTGGCCGGGGGCGGTCATGCCAATTTCCTGCCCCTCGGGGCTTATCAGAAATTCGGCAAGTGCCTTTTGCGCATCGGGCATGGTTGATGTCGCGCCCAGATAAATGCTGGTACGTTCGGTCAGCGTGCTTGCACCGCCGGGGCCAGCGGGGGCGATGATGATCTCGTATTTGTCGGCACCAGGCGCGTTGTCGAAATTCGCGATCGCATAGGGGCCGGTTTGATAGATGCCGGCGTGGCCTTCGGCAAAAAACGGCGTTGCGCTGGCATTGGTCAAGGCACCGGGCTGCACGAGGGAGGGCGTGCCGCAAAACAGGCTTTGGATCCATTCCACCGCAGCCACGCTCTCAACGCTATTGACGGTGACGGTGTATTTCCCCTCGGCTCCCTCAACAAACGATCCACCGCGCTGCATCATATAAGACGACAGCCACCACGCGAAAAAGCCGCGATCTGTGGTGCCCGGTACGGCCATGCCATAGGTATCGCCATTGACGCCATTGCCATCGGGATCACCGGTCGCAAAAGCCGTGGCGAGGGCGATCAGCTCTTCATGCGTGGTCGGCACATCGAAACCCAGCGCCTCGCGCCAGTCGCGGCGCACAAAGGTCACCTGCGCATGTTGGCTAAAGGGCACACCGTAGTAATCGCCATTCGCCATCCGCACCGAATCCCATGATGCGTCGCTGAGGTCATCGGCGCCGACCAAAGCCGCGCGGTCAACCGGCAGGATCATCCCCTCATTGGCATAGCCCGCCATCGAGGATTGGTCATAGATCAGCACATCCGGCAAATCGCGCGAGGCTGCACGCGCACGCAGCTGCGTCTCAAATTCCACTGTCGCCAGATATTCGACCTGAATGCCCGTTTTGGCCGTAAAGGCGTCGAATACGGCCTGATAGGTCGCGGCGGCTTGCGGGCCGCTGCGCGACCAGACTTCTAGTCGGTCTTGAGCAACGGCAGCGCTGCCGCACAGCAGCGCGGCGATTAGGGTCAATGGCGCAATCGCGCGCGGCATTGTCGTCGTATATTTCATTTTCACCTCCGGTTGGACGGGCGCGGCGCCCTCCCGCTCTCACGGCGGGTTGGGCGGCCCGTAACATCATGATGCGCGCACTGGCATCATCATTGGAAAGACGGGTTTGATCTGGCGCGATAGCATCCCGTTATGGAACGGCTAGTCGACAAAGCGCGATTGACCGTCCGCATCAAACACTGCGACCAGCGCGGGATCGAAATCGAATGTGGCGCGCTGGCCGATCTGGAAACTGGCATCGCCATCCAGTGCGACCAGCATCTTGCCGCCCGCCGACAGATGCGCGCTGACGATGGTTTCACTGCCCAAGCGTTCAACCAATGCAACAGTGCCACCGACACCGCCCGCCTGACCGATGGACATATCCTGCGGCCGGATGCCAAGCGTGACCTGATCGCCGACCTGCAGCCCTGCCGTATTGGCCGGCACGCGCACAGGGACGATATCCACACCCGATACGGTCAGGCTATCCACCGCAACCGCATCAATCTGCACATCGAAAAAGTTCATCTTGGGGCTGCCGATAAAGCCCGCGACAAACCGGTTCGCCGGGCGACGGTACAGGGCAATTGGTGCGCCAACCTGCTGCACCGTGCCGCTATCCATCACGACGATCTTATCGGCCAAAGTCATCGCCTCGACCTGATCATGCGTGACATAAATCATCGTTGCGCCCAGTTCGCGGTGCAGGCTCGACAGCTCCATCCGCATATCGACGCGCAGGGCGGCATCAAGGTTCGACAGCGGCTCGTCAAACAAGAAGACCTCGGGCTCGCGCACGATGGCACGACCGATGGCAACACGCTGGCGCTGGCCGCCTGATAGCTGCGCGGGGCGGCGGGTCAGCAGATGTTCGATTTGCAAGATGCGGGCCGCATTGCGGATTTTCTGATCCCGCACATCTTTGGGCGTGCGGTTCACCTTCATATTGAAGCCGATATTGTCGTAAACGCTCATATGCGGATAAAGCGCATAGGACTGGAACACCATCGCAATGCCGCGATCGCCCGGATGGACATCGTTGCAGATCTCGTCCCCGATTCGCAGCTCGCCCGCAGTGATGCTCTCCAGCCCCGCGATCATCCGCAGCAGCGTCGACTTTCCGCAACCCGACGGGCCGACGAAAACAACGAATTCGCCATGCTTGACCTGCAGGTCGACCCCGTTGATCACCGGATGGTTGCCATAGGATTTATGCACGGATTGTAATGTCAGATTGGCCATGTTCCCTGCCGCCTTTTATGCGCGGCGCATGTCGCACCAGCGATTTTCACAAAGTGTAGAGACACCGGGGCGCACTCGGCAACGCGCTTATGATTGTGATGCCATACGCAAAGCCTATGACCCAGAGTGAGGTATACACTAAAGTTATACCACCTCTAGGACTTTGGCATTTGTGGCTTGCCACCAGCTTTGACACAGTCGTCCCACAGCACATTCGCAGCTTTGGGAGGAGCAGCATGAAAGCGCACAAAACCATCACCCGTACTCTATGCGTCGCAGCCATTTTGGCCGGCACCACCAGCATCGCATTCGCGGATGCCCGCGCGGATCTAGAGGCCGCGGCCGCAGCCGAAGGCCGGCTGATCATCTATTCCTCGAACCAAGACGCCGAGATGGAGGCCAAGCTCGCCGCGTTCGAGGCGAAATACCCCGCGATCGACGTCGATTACATCCGCCTGCCCTCGGTTCAGGTCTTTGCGCGTTTCGTGTCCGAGCATGATGCAGGGATCACGCAGGCCGATTTGCTGACCACGGCCTCGACCGTGCTGATGCAGGAACGGCCTGATCTGTTCATTCCGCTGGGGCCTGAAAACGTGCCAGCGCTGGGGGAAATGACACCGCTGATCACGCCTGAAAATCCGAATTACGCGGTTTATCAGACGGATATTCAACTGGTGACCTATAATAACACCACGGTCTCGCAAGATGACATCGCGCAGCATCTGGCCAGTTGGGAAGGCCTTGCCGATCCGCGCTGGAAGGATCAGATCGTCATCGTGGACCCGCGCGGCTCGACCAATCAGCTGTCCTTCCTGATCGGCCTGCGCAATGCTTATGGCGAGGATTGGTTTAGCGGGCTGATGGCGAATAACCCGCAGATCGTGAACACCGCCTCGTCGGGCGCACAGCAGGTTGCCGCAGGCGCGTTCGAGTTGATGGTGCCGTCGGTGCCCGTCCATTCCGCCGCGCTGCGCGGTCAGGGCGCGCCCATCGGCCTCACCCTGCCCGAGGGTCTGAACCACGCCCCGGCCCAAGGGACCGCCGTCCCCGTTGGTGCAAGCAACCCTAATGCCGCGCTGCTGTTCATCGACTGGCTGCTCAGCGAAGAAGGCCAGGCGCTGCAATGCCGTTTGGGCGGTATTCCCACTATGCCCGTCACTTCGGCGGATTGTGTGAATACGCTGCCTGCGGATCATATGGTCGGCATGGATATTATCCCGGCAGATCTGGCCGCCTCGACCTATCAACTGGTCAATCTGGCGCCGTAATCCCCTATCGTTAGCAAAGGCCTGGGCGCGCACCATCTGTGCGCGCCAACGGCGACTTGCAGGAGTTTTTATGACATCGCATTGCGCACCTACCCCGCCGCGTATCGAGGTGGTGGATCTGGTTAAAAGTTATCGCCGCGAAAATGGCACGGTGATTACGCCCGTTGACCATATCGACCTGATCGTCGCCCAAAACGAGCTGGTCGTGCTGCTGGGGCCGTCGGGCTGTGGCAAGACCACGCTGCTGCGCTGCGTCGCGGGGCTGGAACGGCCAGATAGCGGCGAGATTATCGTCGATGGCAAAGTCGTCTTTTCCTCGCGCAAGGGGATCTACGAGCCGCCAGACCGCCGCGCGCTGGCGATGGTTTTCCAATCCTATGCGCTGTGGCCGCATATGACCGTCGCCCAGAACGTCGCCTTTCCGCTGCAATCGCAAAAGGTTGCAACGCCCGAAATTAACGAGCGCGTGTCAAAGGCCCTGTCGATGGTCGGGGTCGGCGGGCTGGAACGCCAATTCCCAGGCCGCATCAGCGGCGGCCAGCAGCAGCGTGTTGCGCTGGCGCGGGCGCTGGTGACGAATTCCTCTGTGGTGTTGTTTGACGAGCCGCTGTCGAACGTCGATGCGCAGGTGCGCGCGCAGTTGCGGTTCGAACTGCAATCCATGCAGCGCCGCCTGCAATTCTCGGGCCTTTATGTCACCCACGATCAGGCCGAAGCGATGGAGCTGGGCCAGCGCGTTGCGGTACTGGATAACGGCAAGATTTCCGCCATCGGCGCCCCGTGGGATGTCTATGACCGCCCGACGAACGAATATGTCGCGCGCTTTATCGGTGTCGCGAATATGTGGCGCGGCACGGTGACCTGCACCGGCACGGATGTCTGTGTCGAAACCCCGCTTGGCCCCATTCGCGTCCATGGCGGCGGCGCAAGCCATGCCGTTGGCACCGCGCTGACCGTTGTCGCCCGCCCCGAAAAACTGACCCTGACGGCCGAGCGCCCCACCGGCGATACCAATGCGATCCCCGTGATGGTCGAGGCGGTGATGTTCTCGGGCGCGCATACCGAGGTTGTGTGCCGTGCGGGTGATGGCAGCGCCGTCACCGTCTGGACCGGCGCGCATGAGGCGACAAGCCAGCTTGCACGCATGGGCACGGCCTGGCTTTGTGCCCTGCCCGCTGATCTGCGTCTTGTCCCGACAGGTGCGGCATGAACGCACTGCAAAAACCAAAGATCAGCGCCTATTCCGTCGTCGCGTTCTTTTGCGCGGCGCTGGTGGTGGTGCTGATCGCTTATCCGCTGGTGCGGATGCTGTGGAACACTGTGCTGGGCGGCAACCTGCAACAGGGCCTGTCGGTGGTGATGCAGCCGTGGTTCGGCCAAGTGTTTCTGAACACGGCAATTGTCGTCGGTATCAGCACAGCTTTCGCTGTAGCCATCGGCGGCAGCCTTGCCTGGATCAACCAGCGCACCGATGCCGGAATGGGCGCGGTCGGTGGGCTGATGCCGATCATCCCGCTGCTGATCCCCAATGTCGCCATGTCGATCGGCTGGGTCTTCATCGCCGCCCCCCGCGTTGGCTTTTTGAACGGCTGGCTGGCCACCTTGCCGGATTGGATGAGCTTTCAGGTCAATATCTATTCCTGGGCCGGGATGATCTTTATCTATACGATCAACGGCGTGCCCTATGTCTATCTGATCGCCGCAGCCGCCTTCCGCAACATGGACCCCGCGCTAGAGGAAGCATCGCGTATTAACGGCGCGGGTATTTGGCGCACCTTTTGGAAGGTCTCGCTGCCTTCGGTCAAACCGGCGCTGGTCTCGTCGGCGCTGCTGCTGACCATCACCAGCATCGGCATTTATTCAATCCCCGCCGTCATCGGCACCACCGCCAAGATCGATGTACTGACCACCCGCATCGTCTATCTGCTGAACCGCGAATTCCCGCCCCGTATGCCCGAGGCGCAGATGATCGGCGTGATCATCCTGATCCTCGTCGGCGTTCTGTGGTGGGTTCAGGGCCGCTGGGCCGGCAAGGGCCAGTTCGCAACCGTTGGCGGCCGCGCCACCGGCGGCGGCAAGCTGGAAATGGGGCGCTGGAAATGGCCTGCGCGCACGCTGACACTGATCTATCTGGCCTGCACCTCGATCCTGCCGCTGGCGGCACTGGCCGTGGTCGCCCTGCAACCGTTCTGGAGCCCGCGCATCAACCCCGCGATCTTCAGCCTGAACAACTTTAACCAAGCGTTGTTCGTCAACGGCATGGCGGTCAGTTCGATCCGTAACAGCCTGTTTTATTCCAGCATCGGCGCGCTGATCGCCATGGGCATCGCCGTGGTCATCGCAATCTATACCGCCGAGCGAAAGAACCTGTTCGGCAAAGGGCTGGATACGGCGATCAAATCATCCGCCGCGATCCCGAACCTGATCCTTGGCGTCGGCTTCTTGATCGCCTTTGCAGGTGCGCCGTTTTACCTGTCGGGCACGGCGATGATCCTGATCCTTGCTTTTGTGGTCATGTATATCTCGCCCGGCTCGATTGCGGCGACATCCGCGATCACCCAGATCGGCCGCGACCTGCGCGAGGCCGCCCGCATCAACGGCGCCAGCGAAGGCCGCATGGTGCGCCGCGTGATCCTGCCGCTGGCCATGCCCGGTTTCATCGGCGGCTGGGCCATCGTCTTCGTCCATATGATGGGCGATCTGTCCGCCGCAGCGCTGCTGGCGGGCATCACCAACCCCGTCGTCGGCTTTGCCATCCTCTCGATTTGGGAGGCTGGCACCTTTGGCGTCCTTGCCGCCTTTTCGATGATGCTTTGCCTCATCAACATCTTTGTCATCGCAGCCATGTTCGGCCTTGGGCGTCTGATCGCCAAGCGCTGAACCCATTTTACAGGAGAGATATGATGGCCCATGTGCGCCGCAGCTTTACCCGCCCCTCGCCCGAGGCAATCGACGCGATCCGCCCCTATTCCCCCGCCACCGTGCATGAAGCCCAAGGCAAGCTGGGCGCGCTTGATAGCCGGATCAAACCGCTGCGCCACGGCTGGCAGATCTGCGGCTCCGCAATCACCGCGCAATGCCATATCGGCGATAATCTGATGATTTTCGAAGCGATCAATCTGGCCAAACCCGGCGATGTTCTGGTGCTGAGTGCGGGCAACAACCCTGAACAGGGCGGCTTTGGTGATGTGCTGGCGGCGGCCTGCCGTGGCAAGGGGATCGCGGGGCTGATCATCGACGCCGGTGTGCGCGACGGGCGCGGCCTGCGGGCCGGCGATTTCCCGGTCTTCTCGCTAGGGCTTTGCGTCAAAGGCACGTCGAAAGACACGCTGGGCACAGTGAATATGCCGGTGATGGTGGGCAACCAATTGATCACCCCCGGCGATATCATCGTCGCCGATGACGACGGTGTCGTGGTTGTACGCCAAGAGCCCTTTGCGCTGGCCAAAGCCTGCGAGGCGCGCGAGGCATCCGAGGCGAAACTGATCGAAATGCATCTGTCGGGCCGGATGGAGATCGAGGATCGCTATGACATGATGCGCGCCAAGGGTTGCGTCTGGGAGGACTGACCCTTTCGCTTACCGCCCAGCTTCGCTATCGTCCTCTGGCCGCCTTCCCCTCGCGGCCAGAGGAATTTGCCGTGCTCGACATTCGCAGGCTGCGCTATTTCAAGGTCATCGCCGAATGCGGCTCGATGGCGGCCGCCGCGCGACAGTTGAACATCGCCCAACCCGCTCTCAGCGGCCATATCGCCCAGATCGAGGAACATTACGCGCTGCAATTGTTCCAGCGCCATGCCCGCGGCGTGACGCTGACCCCTGCCGGCGAGGCGCTGCTGCGTCATGCGCGCCGGATTTTGGAAAACCTGTCAGAGGCCGAGGCGGAACTGCGTCATCTCTCGCCCGTGACGACCCGCGCGCCGGTTCGACTGGGTCTGTTGCCCTCGTGGGGGGCAAGTCTGGCGCCTGCGATTATTCAGGCCACGCAGTTGGCCCTTCCAGATATCGCGCTGCGCATTGTGGAAATGCGCCATGACGAATCCCTTGATGCGATCCGGCAGCAGAATATCGATCTGGCCGTCGTGCTCGAGGATACCGCCCCCGCGCAGACCCAGTTGCTGGGCAGCGAAGCGCTGCTTTATGTCTCGCATGTGGCGGTGGCGGACCGCATGAGTTTTCGCGATGTCGCCGCCCTGCCGCTGATCCTGCCATCTGCGGCCAATCTGCTGCGGCATCAACTGGATAAGGCTGCAAAGGCGGCGCATGTGGTGCTGGGCCCGGTGATGGAAATTGACGGGCAGGATACGATCAAAAGCGCCGTAAAGGCGGGCGTTGCCGGATCGATCATGTCGTGGAATTCCATCCGCAATGAATGTCTGGACCACAGCCTGTCGGCCTGTCTGATCGACGATCCGGAAATCACCCGGAATGTCTATCTGCGCCGGGGCGAGCATGTGCCCGCCAATCTGGCCGAAGCGTTTTTCGTCGTCTTACGCCAAGTGGCCGAGGATAACAGCTATAGCCGCTTGCGGCATGCCCGAACCTAGAAATGGCCGCGCGCGTGGCACGGCCATTGGTATTCGTTTTTACTGCGGCAGTGCAAAGACATAGATCGCATTACCGACCGAGGTCGAATCGATTGCCTCGGCCAGCGGCGCGTTCAATTGCGTGCCATAGGTCAGACCGCCCGCACCGATGGCGATATATTGCACGCCGTCCAACTCGTAGCTGATCGCCTGCCCCGTCGCGACCGTCGCAAGACGGGCCTGCCACAAAGTCTCGCCGGTTTCCTGGCTGAGGGCACGGAAATAGCGGTCGGTCCCGCCGTTGAACACCACACCGCCTGCCGTCGACAAAACGGGCGAGTAGTTCGCCGCAGGGCGCTCCGCCGACCACAAGGTGCGCCCGGTGCTGATATCAATCGCGTCGATGCGGCCCATATTTTCAAAGCCCGGCGCGAGTTTTGCGGTCGCGCTGGTGTTATAGACGTCGAGCGCGCTAAACTCTTGATCAACGGCCATAATATCGTAGCAGGCATTGTTCAGCGGCAAGAAGTAAATGCCGGTGTCCGGGTTCAGTGCGGCTGACGACCAGTCGCGCCCACCCAGGAAGGTCGGGCAGACGTCATATTCAACGTCCAGCTCTTTCAGCACCGCATCCTCGTTCACCGTCACAAGGCCGGTCTCGTCGATCGAGGCGATCATATTGGTGTAGTTGGTATCACGCGCCCACAGGAATTCGCCCGAGGCCGCATCAAACGACCACATCGTGCCGGTCTTGCAAGGCGCACCCGTCAGCACACGGCGCTCGCCCGTCGCCGCATTGGGGTTGATGGCGCGCAGACCCTCCATCTCGGCCGAGGGTTGCACATCGACGTTGGCGACCATCATCTCGAACGTGCATTCTTGGTCCCAGTTGTCGCGCGGCAGGGTCTGGTGACGCCAGACAATCTCGCCCGTGTCGGGACGCACCGCAAAGCGGGTGTTGGTGCCATACAGCGTGCCGCCCGGCGTGCCGCGCTGGGTTTCGGACGCTGGGCCCACGCCGGTCGAGCCATAGAACACAAGGTTCGTCACGGGATCATAGGTGATCTGACCCCAGACGCCGGTCATCCAGCGCGCCTCGAAATCATTGCCCCAAGTCTCGTCACCCTCTTCGCCCGGCTGCGGGATAAAGTGGTTGCGCCACAGCTCCTCACCCGTCGCGGAATCGTGCCCCGAGATAAAGCATCCATAGGGCGAATATTGGCAGGTGGAACCCGCGACGATGACGCCATTGGCGACAATCGGCCCCGTGGTGTTACTGGTCAAGCCGTCTTCGCCCGATCCACGTTCGACATCGAATACGACCTGGCCCGTCTCCATATCCAGCGCGATCAGATGGTTGTCCCATGAGCTGAAATAGAGGCTCGTGCCGTAAAGGGCGACGCCGCGCTTGCGGTCGCCTTGGGCGTTTAGCGTGGCGACGGCGGGCAGTTGGCGGCGGTGTTCCCAGATCAGATCGCCTGTTTGCGCATCCAGCGCCTGGATCACATCACCGGGGTTTGCCAGATACATCACGCCATCATGGATCATCGGCGTGACCTGTACGGCCCCCGCCTCCATCCCGCGGGCCCAGACCAGTTGCAACTGACCAACGTTGTCGGCAGTGATCTGGGTCAGGGGCGAGTGGCGATAGTTTTCTTGGTTGCGGCCGTAGTTAATCCATTCACCAGCGGGCGGGTTCGCCAGCAGTTCATCGGTAATCGGGGTTACCTGCGCGAATGCGGCGGGCGCGGTAAGCAATAGCACGGCCGCGCTGGTGCGAAGCAGCGTTGTGGGGTTCATGACTGTCCTCCAATGGGGTTTCACCGCGCTAACGGGCCGCAGTCGCGGCACAGCGTTGGCTGGGACAATATGAAGCTGCGACACTTTGCCGCCGAAGGCAAGGGATGATCTGCAAAGATCCACGACACCGCGGGCGCTGCTGGACGGCTTTGTCTTGTCTATGCCGCAATCATGCGAAAATCCGACAACCGACTTCGCCTTTTGGTTAGAGAATAAAGAATTTCGTGATAGCGCGCGGATTATACGACTTATCCGCCATAGCAATGACGGCCGTGCCATATATAATAGCCATTACCCCCTTATAAAGCCTCATAATCTGCCTTCCCATTCGCAAATCGATTTTGGCAAGCTCATCACTGTCATGAAAGCTGGCGTAGAATTGGCAGTTCTAATTATAAAGGATCATCATAGTGAGCGAGAATAGAATTTATGCGCATTCGGGCAAACATGCGGACCGCAGCGATTGGCAGTTGTTGTCAGATCATCACGACGCTGTTTCCGCGCTTGCCAACGCACGCGGCGTAAAGATCGGATTACCGCTCGCTGCATCCCTTGCTGGCGCATTACATGATTTCGGAAAGAATGATCCCGCATTTGATCAGGTATTGCAGGGGCGAGATATCCGCGTTGACCATTCTACGGCAGGCGGATGGCTTGCTTTAAAACAAGCCGCGCCTAAAGATCAACCGACCGCCGAGGCGATCGCCTATACGATCCTAGGTCATCACGCGGGCCTGCCGGACAAGCTAAATGATCAGAATTCGTGTATGACCGCGCGGATCGAAACATTCAACCGCACAACCAATCCCATTCCGCAAAATCTCATCGCGCAAGAGCCGCCAGATTTTGCCCCTATATCGCACGAGCTGTTCGCCAAATGTGCCGGGCCTAATCCTGCCTTCAATCTATCGCTTGCGACAAGAATGGTCTTCTCATGTTTGGTCGATGCGGACTTTCGCGACACTGAATCCTATTACGCCAAGATTGACGCCTATGATCGGCCGCGTGATTGGCCGAGCCTGCCCGATCTTTTACCCGATCTGCGCGAGCGGTTCGACAACCACATGAACCGCTTGCCAGATACGGGGGATGTAAATCCAATCCGCCGCCATATTTTGCACCATGTCCGGGCCCAAGCCTCGCAGCGCCCCGGCCTTTTCACGCTTAGCGTTCCAACAGGTGGGGGAAAAACGCTGGCGTCCATGGGGTTTGCGCTTGATCACGCCATGGCGCATGGGCATCGACGGATCATCTATGCCATCCCCTACTCCTCGGTGACCGAGCAGACAGCAGGCACGTTTCGGGATCTGTTCGGCGATGTCGTATTGGAACACCACGCCGCAATAGATGCCAACGAACGAGACGCCGGCCAACGCGAAAAATTACAGCTTGCAATGGAGGATTGGGCGGCGCCCATCGTTGTCACCACGAATGTACAACTGTTTGAAAGCCTGTTCAGTGCGCGTCCCTCGCGTGCGCGCAAGCTGCATAATATCGCGGGCGCGGTGATTATTCTGGACGAGGCGCAATGCCTGCCGCGCCATTTGTTGTTACCCACCCTGCGCATGATCGAGTCGCTTTGCACGCATTATGGCTGCACTGTTGTGCTGTGCACAGCAACGCAACCTGCGTTTGACAGCAGACAGTTGAAAGAAGGCGGCCTCGCGCTGGACGATCGCGAACTGGCACCGCAACCTGAACTATTGGCGCAACAATTGCGGCGCGCGCATATCCGACAAGGCGGTGAAATGTCGGATCAGGATTTGATCGATGCCCTCGCTGGGACAGAACAGGGATTTGTGATCGTAAACAGCCGCGCCCATGCGCTGGAGCTTTTCAAAGCCGCCGAACAGGCGGATATCAAGGGGCTCGTTCATTTGACGACGCGCCAATACCCGTCGGACCGCCGGGCCCTGATCGCAGAGATTCGCGAAAAACTGAAGTCCAATCAACCCTGTCGCCTGATTGCCACGAGCCTGATCGAGGCAGGCGTGGATTTGGATTTCCCTGTCGGCTGGCGCGCCGAAGCTGGGCTGGATAGTTGCGTTCAGGCGGCCGGACGCGTGAACCGCGAAGGGCGCAGACCGCTAGCGGGCAGTATCTTGACGGTCTTCTCGGCGTCAGATCGCCCCATGCCTGCCGCAATCAAGACATTGGCCGACGCCATGCGCAGCACCGCCCGCCGTTTTGACGACCTGCTGAACCCTGCCGCAATGCGCGACTGGTTCGAACATGTTTACTGGCAAGCGGGACCAAAGCTGCTGGATGCCGCGGATATTATCGGCAAGCTGCGGGTCGGTCGCGGCGGCACCGATTTTGCGTTCCGCACCATTGCCGAGGCCTATCGGATGATCGACACAACCATGGTGCCGGTAATCATTCCCGGCGACGCAATCGCACAGCGGGAAATCGACCGACTGGAGGTTGAGGCTGTATCATCGGGCACGTTGGCGCGTGCATTACAACATTACACAGTGCAGATCCCGGAAAAATCGCGCGAGGCATTACGCACGAACGGCAAGGGCGATTTTGCGGCACAGCATCTGCGCGGCGCGCAATTCTTTGTGCTGACAGACGCCAGCCTGTATCGCAGGGACAGCGGGCTTTGGTGGGAAGGAGCTGACTATATTGCAGACAGCATCTGGTAGGGCTTGGTGTAATTTTTAATAGTTTAACGTTCTATTAAGAATTCATTCACAGCTCCAAAAACGCATCCGCCTTGTGCGTACGAGTGAAGTCAAGAGGAGATACCTAACACACCCAAGATTACCCACACGCCTCACAGATCTTGTTGCAGAGATCCTGATCTTTGCCTTCAAAATCATCAACCAGATTACCTAGCAATGAAAGGCTGACGGCTTGTCGCTCTCGCATATTCGGGGCTCGGATAGAAATATAGAGTGGCACACTATACCATCACCACTGGCATGGCGTTCGCTATTTATTGCGGGCGCCATCATCACTTTTGCCAAATACCGCTTGCCAGAATCGATTTCCTAGATAAGTTGACCTTATTTAAAGGAAAAATAATGACTTATGGCATTCGACTGCATATTTGGGGCACGCATGGACTTTTTACGCGTCCCGAGTTAAAGGTCGAACGTGCCTCATATGATGTGATTACGCCTTCTGCCGCACGCGGGATTCTAGAGGCTATTCATTGGAAACCTGCTATTCGCTGGATTGTGGATCGCATCCATGTGCTAGAGCCTATCCGGTTTCAATCCATTCGCCGCAATGAAGTTGGGCATAAGGCCCCTGCGGGGAAAATAAGAGCTGCGATGAACCGGGGTGATCTGGCTGATTTACAGATTCTGGTGGACCAAGATCGCCAACAGCGTGCGTCAAATGTCCTAGTGGCGCCTGCCTATGTGATCGAGGCGCATTTTGATCTGACTGCAAAGGCCGGGCCAGATGATACGGTCGGCAAGCATCTCGATATTTTCAATCGCCGCGCGGCCAAGGGGCAATGCTTTAATCAGCCCAGCCTTGGCACACGCGAATTCGTCGCGCATTTTGCACTGGTCCCACCGGACGCCGTCATACCGTCCCCTGATGGCCATAGCTGGGGCGCAATGTTGCATGCCGGCCAAACCAATGGCGCTCCACGCCCCTCTCGTGCGCCAGAAGCGGAAACGAGCGATCTTGGCTTTGGCACACCGCGTGATCTGGGTTTCATGTTATGGGATATCGATCATATGGCGCCTGGGCGTCCCTCGATGTTCTTTCGCGCCACCTTGCGCGATGGCATTGTCGAAATACCCGCCCCCGGCAGCCCGGATATCAAACGATGAGCGTGCTTTCATCGCTATCGCGCGCCTATGAACGGCTGCCAGATGCGCCTCCGTATGGCTTCTCCTCCGAGAAAATCGGTTTTTGCATCGTACTGAACGCAGATGGGTCTGTTCACGATGTCATAGACAAGCGTCAGGACGATAAAAAGCGTAGCCCCGCCATGCTTTTGGTGCCGCAAGCGGTAAAACGCACCGCGGGGATCGCACCGAATTTCCTTTGGGACAAAACGGCCTATGTTCTGGGCGTAACCGCAGGCGAAGGCAAACGCACGGCCGATGAGCATGCCAAGTTTCGCGAAATGCATGTGCAATGGCTGGCCGGGACACAGGACGAGGGCCTGCTGGCACTGCTGCGTTTCCTTGACGCTTGGACCGCCGACAGATTTACTGCACCGGTCTGGCCAGAGGATATGCGCGATCAGAATATCGTCTTTGCCCTCGCCAGCGAGTACCGCGAACGCTACATTCACGAACGTTCTGGCGCGAAAGAGATCTGGCAGCGGCTTGGCACAGAAGGTGCGTCAGATCCGCAGATTTGCCTGGTCAGTGGCGACCCCGCCCCCATCGCGCGTTTGCACCCCTCGATCAAAGGCGTCTGGGGTGCGCAAACCGCTGGCGCGAGTTTGGTGTCATTCAACCTCGACGCGTTTACGTCCTACGGCCACGAACAAGGCGACAACGCCCCCGTGTCCGAGGTCGCAACCTTTCAGTATACGACCGCATTGAACCGCTTCCTTGAAAAAGACAGTGGGCATCGTCTGCAGATTGGCGATGCCTCGACCGTCTTTTGGGCGGACGCGTCTGGTTTGATTTCTGAAATGGCGGAATCGCTGTTCGCAGGCATGTTCGACACGCCCGAGGCCGCACATGATGACGATAGTATAGAAACCAAAAAGATCGCCGCCAAGCTAGAGCGAATTCGGCGCGGCGAACGGTTGGACGAGGTCGAACCCCAATTGACCCAAGGGGTGCGCTTTCATGTTCTAAGCCTTGCCCCTAATGCCGCGCGCCTTTCTGTGCGTTTCTATTGGGAGAACGATTTTGCGCAACTGACCCGCAATTATCAGGCCTATCTTGAAGATACAAAGATCGAACCGCCACCGCGCGATGGCTGGCCCCCTCTGTGGCGCTATCTGGTCGAACTTGCGGTATTGAACAAGCGCGAGAATATCCCGCCCAATCTGGCCGGCGAATGGACGCGCGCCATCTTAACCCGAACGCCCTATCCGATGACATTGCTTGCAACAGCGCTGATGCGGATCAGGTCAGACGGCGAGGTCAATGCGCTGCGGGCGGCAGTTTTAAAATCCGTCCTGGTCCGAAATTTCAATAAGGAGGCCCCGGTGGCGCTTAATCCTACGTTTAGTGACAGCAAGGGCTATCTGCTTGGCCGCCTCTTTGCCGCCTATGAAGAAGTCCAACGCGAGGCGCTTGGCCGCAATGTCAACGCCACGATCAAGGACAAATTCTATGGCGCGGCCTCGGCCTCACCGCAAAAGGTGTTTGCCACCCTTGATAGCGGCGCACAGAACCACTTTACCAAATTGCGCAAAATCAATGCTGGCCGCGCGGTCAACCTTGACCAGCTGATCATGTCGATCATGGATCAGATGTCGCCAGACAAAGACCCGATCCCGGCCTTTCTCAATGCGCCGGAACAGGGCCTGTTCGGCCTTGGCTATTATCACCAGCGCAGTGATTTTTTCCGCAAACGCGATACCAAAACTGACTCAGTGACTGAGACCCAACCGGAGACCACCGCATGACTACGCTATCCCGCCGCCATGATTTCGTGCTGATCTTCGATGTAACCAACGGCAACCCCAACGGCGACCCTGATGCGGGAAATCAGCCCCGCCTGGACCCAGAGACCGGGCATGGCCTCGTTTCGGATGTCAGCCTAAAACGCAAGATCCGCAACTATGTAGAGCTGGCGCATGAGGGCAAGGACGGCCATCATATCTATGTTCAGGAGGGTGCGATCCTGAATGAAAAGCATCGGGCCGCCTATATCGCCAAACGCCCTGGCGATGAAAAAGCCAAGACTGACAAAAAGCTAAACCCCAAAGACGATGCCGAAGCCAAGGAATTGCGCGACTGGATGTGCGCGAATTTCTTTGACGTGCGCACCTTTGGCGCGGTGATGTCGACGGGCATCAATTGCGGGCAGGTCAAGGGACCGGTGCAAATGACTTTCGCCACATCGGTAGAACGCATTTTGCCGGCCGAGATCACAATTACTCGCATGGCTGCGACCAACGAAGCTGAAAAGAAAAAGGCCGAAGAAGGCTCCGACGGCGATCAGCGCACCGAAAATCGTACAATGGGGCGCAAACATATCGTGCCGTATGGCCTCTATGTCGCGCATGGCTTTGTTTCGGCCAAATTCGCCGAGCGGACTGGATTTTCTGAGGCGGATCTTGATCTGCTGCTAGAGGCCCTGAAGAACGCCTTTGAGCATGATCGCTCGGCCGCGCGGGGCGAAATGGCGACCCGCAAGCTGATCGTATTCAAACATGAAAACGCACTCGGCAATGCCCCCGCGCATGAGCTGTTCGACAGGGTTCGCATCGGGCGCAATCTGGCCGGAGAGTTCCGCCCCATCGGCGACAGCCGCCTCGACAACCAACCCCCTGCCCGTAAATTCGGTGACTATCTGATCGAGATCGACCGCGAGGCCCTGCCCGCGGGCGTCGACATTATCGAGTTGTAACGATGGGGGCCGAGGAGGATGCAATCCCTCTCTCGGCCCTGCAACATGCGGTGTATTGCCTAAGGCAGGCGGCACTCATCCATCTTGAACGCCTCTGGGTCGCGAACCGGTTTACGGCCGAAGGCGATGTGTTGCACGCTGTTGCCGATAAGGGCGGCGCAAGGCGGGCCCGCGGTGTAAGGCGGGTTATGTCATTGCCGCTGGCGTCCGCGCGGCTAAATCTTATTGGCACGGCGGATCTCGTTGAATTCATCCCAGGTCCAGCGGGCGAAGTCGCCTTTCCGGTCGAATACAAACGCGGCAAACCCAAATTGCACCGCGCCGATGAGGTCCAGCTATGTGCGCAGGCCCTCTGTCTTGAGGAGATGACCGGCCAGCCGGTGCCCGAGGGCGCGCTGTTTTACGCGCATACCAAGCGCCGCGTTACGGTTCCGTTTGATACAGAGCTGCGCGCTCTGACCCAAAACGCGGCGCAATCCTTGGCCGATATACTCGCAAGCCGCATCACCCCCGCACCAACCGCGCATAAAAGCCGCTGCCGTGCCTGTTCCTTGCATGAGGCCTGCCGCCCCGAAACCTATGCGCGCCCGGTGCTGGCCTGGCGCGACCAGATGCTGGCACGGTCGCTAAAGGACATATCGGAATGAAAAAGCTTTTAAACACCGTCTATGTCACCACCGAAGGCGCCGCACTGAAGAAAGACGGCGAGAACCTTGTCGCCGAAATCGAGGGCAGCGAAAAAGCCCGTGTGCCCCTCCATATGGTAGCCTCTGTCGTCACGTTTGGTCCGATCTTTGTCTCGCCAGCATTGATCGGCACCTGCGCCGAGCGCGGCATCACCATCGCTTTGATGGATCGCATTGGCCGGTTCCAAGCCCGGATCGAGGGGCCGGTGTCTGGCAATGTGCTGTTACGCCGCGCCCAATATCGTACGGCAGATGATGCCGTCGATGTGGTGCGCTCGATCGTATTGGGTAAGCTCGCCAACCAACGGGCGGTGATCCGCCGGGGCCTGCGCGACTATGGCGACGAGATGGCCGCTCCGGTGCGTGACGCGCTCGAGCGCGCCAGCGACCGCATCGAGATGATCTTACGCCGCGTGCAGGTGAAAGACGACAGCATCGATCTGTTGCGCGGCGCAGAGGGCGAGGCTGCCACGCTTTATTTCGGCGTATTTAACCACTTAATCCGCAGTCCCGATGCTACGCTGCACTGGACGGGCCGATCGCGCCGCCCGCCGCTAGATCCGATGAATGCACTTTTGTCTTTCCTTTACACTCTTTTAACCCATGACTGCCGATCCGCCTGCGAGGCCGTTGGCCTTGACCCTGCGGTCGGCTTTTTACACCGTGATCGTCCCGGTCGGCCATCATTGGCCCTTGACCTGATGGAGGAGCTACGCGCGCCCCTTGCCGACCGGCTCGCCTTGTCGCTGGTGAACCGGCGCCAGTTGCGCGCTGGCGATTTTCGGCAAATGGATAACGGGGCGGTGCTCTTGACGGACGAGGCGCGCAAAACGGTGCTGACTGCTTGGCAAGAGCGGAAGAAGGAAGAGCGCCTCCATCCCTTTCTGAATGAAAAGGCTCCGTTTGGGCTTGTGCCTTATCTTCAGGCCCAGATGCTGGCGCGTCATCTGCGCGGCGATATCGAAGCCTATCCGCCATGGTTCTGGAGTTAGCACGATGCTGGTTCTTGTCACCTATGACGTCAATACACTATCCGATGGGGGCAAAAAACGCCTGCGCCAGGTCGCACGCGCCTGCGAAGACTGGGGCCAGCGAGTCCAGTTTTCTGTCTTTGAAATTGAACTAGACCCCGCACAATGGACAAAGCTACGCGCAAGGCTGGAGAGTATTATTGATGCGAAGACCGACAGTCTGCGCTATTACTTCCTAGGAACAAACTGGGAGCGCCGGATCGAACACGTCGGCGCCAAGCCCGCGAAGGATCTGAACGGTCCACTGATCATATGATGCGAACCCAAAGCGTGTCGGCCAACCCCCATCTGTTCGCAGCGCCCTAACCTGCTGTTTATAAAGAGACATATAGCGGCAGCTTCAGCCGGCCAGCGAATATGCTCCAAAAAGCAACAACGCTCGCATTCTCCCAAATCTTTTTCTTTCCATTTCAAAAAGATATACCCACCGGAGTCGCTCCCCCCACGGGAGCGTGGATAGAAACCCCGATCCAACCGCGAAGTGGGCCAGCCGCGATGGTCGCTCCCCCCACGGGAGCGTGGATAGAAACACTGTCACTCCGACTTGGAGAGCATCTACAATGACGTCGCTCCCCCCACGGGAGCGTGGATAGAACCAGTTGGCGTGCGGGCGTCCACATCTGAATGATGGTCGCTCCCCCCACGGGAGCGTGGATAGAAACTCATTGTAGATGGTGGTATCGAAACGCGACACCTGTCGCTCCCCCCACGGGAGCGTGGATAGAAACTCCCATAAAAAAACCCGCCTCTAAGGGCGGGCTGGTCGCTCCCCCCACGGGAGCGTGGATAGAAACTGCTTCCGGTAAAACTCCACCGCAGCGTGGAACGTCGCTCCCCCCACGGGAGCGTGGATAGAAACGATGCCGTCCTCGCGTCCCTCCAATCCAGCGCGCGGTCGCTCCCCCACGGGAGCGTGGATAGAAACAGCGACCAATGGCGCGTAGCGACACCCTATCAGGACGTCGCTCCCCCCACGGGAGCGTGGATAGAAACTACGCTATGACCCAGATCCTCCGGGGGCGCGCAACGTCGCTCCCCCCACGGGAGCGTGGATAGAAACCCCAGCAGGCGCGGCGCAGACGACAGGCGGGACGGTCGCTCCCCCCACGGGAGCGGGGATAGAAAGATCTGCTTAAGGAAGGGGATTTTCACTCTTTCATTTGAAAGGCTATCTGCCACTTCACTTCACCGCACAAAGCACAGCGAGAATTGTGGGGGGGTCGGCGAGGCTGCTTGCCTGCGGGCTGCTGCGCTAGATCGGGTAATGGATATGCCCATCTTGCACAGTGATCCAACGCAGTTCGGTAAATTCATGGATGCCCCAATTGCCGCCGAACCTGCCATAGCCCGAGGCTTTTGTACCGCCAAAGGGCATCTGGGCCTCGTCGTGGACGGTCGGGCCGTTCACATGGCAAATGCCGCTCTCGATCCGGCGCGCGACGGCAAGCGCTCGGTTCACATCGCCGCCAAAGACCGCGGATGACAGCCCGTATTCGGTGTCATTGGCGACGCGGACGGCCTCATCAATACTGCCGACACGCACGACGGTGACGACCGGGCCAAAGGATTCCTCGCCGTAGATCCGCATCGCGGGCGAGACGTGATCCAGCAGCGCGGCATCCATCAATGTGCCATCAATCCGGCCACCTGCTGCAAGAACAGCGCCTTTGCTGGTGGCGTCCTTGATCAACTGCTCGATCCGCTGAGCCGCGCTGACATCGACGACTGACCCCAGCGGTGTTTTCCCCTCGCGCGGGTCGCCCGCGATCAGAGTGCGCGCTTTGACCGCCAGCTTTTCGACGAAAGCGTCGGCGACGCTCTCCATCACGACGATGCGCTCGGTCGACATGCAAATCTGACCCTGGTTCATATAGGCGCCAAAGGCGGCCGCTGCGACGGCCTCGTCCAGATCGGCGTCGTCCAACACGACAAACGGCGCTTTGCCGCCCAGCTCTAGCAGCGCGGGTTTTAGGTAACGCCCTGCTTTTTCAGCAATAATACGGCCAACACGGGTCGATCCGGTGAAATTGACACGGCGCACGGCGGGATGGGCGATCAGGGCCTCGACAATTTCGGCGGCATCCTCGGGCGCGTTCGATACGGCGTTCAACACCCCCGCAGGCAAGCCCGCCTGCAGCAGGCTAGAGACGATCAGATGATGCGTGCGGGGGCAAAGCTCGGATGTTTTCATGACGACGGTATTGCCGCAGGCGAGTGGTGTCGCCAGCGCGCGCACGCCCAAAATCACCGGCGCATTCCACGGCGCCATCGCCAGAACAACACCCGCAGGCTGCCGCACCGCCATTGCCGTGCTGCCGGGGCGGTTCGAGGGGATGATTTCGCCTTTGATCTGCGTGACAAGACTGGCCGCCTCGCGCAGCATATCGGCGGCAAGGGTCACGTTGAACATCGCCCACCCCGCCGTCGCGCCGATTTCAGCCCCCATCGCGGCGACAAACTGCGGGCCGTTCGCCTCGAGCATATCAGCCGCCTTCAGCAGCACGGTGCGCCGGGTCTTGGGGCTAGAGCGCGACCATTCGGGAAAGGCCGCCGCAGCAGCATCGGCTGCACGCTGCGCATCATCGGTGGTTGCGGCGGCGGCTTCGGTTGCGACCTCTCCGCTGATCGGGTTCTTGCGGGTAAAGGTCTTGCCGCCCGAGGCGGGCAGGGTTTCATTATTGATAAGCAGGCCAAGCAGGTCCATCGGATCGTCTCCTTTATCGAAAATACATCAGGCCGCGCTGCCGCCTAGAAATGCGTTTTGCACGGCGGGATCGTTGCGCAGTGTATCGGCGGTGCCTTCGCCGACGATGCGGCCTGCCTCCATCAGATAGCCGCGATCCGCCAGCGATAGCGACAGGGCGACATTCTGCTCGACCAGCAAGATGGCAACGCCGGTCTCTTTCACGCGCCGCAGGGCCGCGAACAACTCTGCCACCACAATCGGCGCAAGGCCGAGGCTAGGCTCGTCCAGCAGCAGATAATCGGGATTGCTCATCAAGGCGCGCCCAATGGCAACCATCTGCTGCTCGCCGCCCGACATGGTGCGCACGGTTTGGCGGCGCCGTTCGGCAAGGCGCGGGAACAGGGTATAGACGAAATCCCGCCGCGCCCCCTCACCCGCGCGGGCGCGTTTGGGATTGGCCCCCAGCAGCAGGTTTTCCGCCACTGTCAGATCCGCGAACACGCCCCTCCCCTCGGGCACCAGCGCAAGGCCGCGATCCACGATCTGATGCGCAGGCGCGCCCAACAGCGGCACATCGTCCAAAGTGACCACGCTGCCTGCATCGGGCCGCACAATGCCGCCCACAGCCTTTAGCGCCGAGGATTTCCCCGCCCCGTTCGCGCCAAGGATCACGACCGTCTCGCCCCGTGCCACGGCCACATTCACGCACTGCAGCGCCAAATGACGGCCATAGCGCAGGGACAGGTTTGCGATCTTAAGCATCAACACCCCCCAGATAGGCCGCGACGACGGCAGGATCAGCCAGCACATCGTTTGTGGGGCCATCGGCGATCTTGCGCCCTGCGTTCATCACCACCGTGCGCGGGCACAGCGCCCGCACGGCTTCCATGATATGTTCCACCAGCATGATGGTCATCCCCCGCGCCTTTAGCGACAGGATCAGCGCGATGCCGACACGCAGCTCGGTCGGGTTCAGACCGGACAGCCATTCGTCGAGCAGCAGCAACTTTGGCGCGGCGCCAAGGGCACGGGCCAGCTCCATCCGTTTCTGATCGATATAGGTCAGATCGGCCGCATATTCGCCGCCCCGTCCCGCTAGGCCAACCTCGGCCAGCAAGGCCTCTGCCGCGCGGGCCGCATCATCGCCCCATAGGGGCTGCGCGCGAAACGCGAGCGCGGCAATGACATTTTCGGCCACCGTCAGGGATGGCAGGATGCGCACCAGTTGAAATGTCCGCGCCACCCCCAGCCGCGCAATGCGATGCGCAGGCAGGCCCGAGATTTGCACCCCGTCCAACTGTATACGACCCGCCGTCGCCGGCAGCGCGCCAGAGATCAGATTCATCACCGTCGTCTTGCCCGAACCATTGGGGCCCAGCAGCGCCAGAATCTCGCCCTCGGCCACGGTAAAGGACAGATCATTCACCGCCATCAGACCGCCGAATTGTTTCTTTAATCCATCGACTTGCAGCAGCACGGTCATTGCAGCCTCCTGCGGCGCGCAAAGGCGCTCTCGACCAGCGCCAGCACGCCTTTGGGCACCAAAAAGACGATCGTGATGAACAATAGGCCCAGAATGATCGCATAATGGTTCGGGAAATTCGCGCTAAGCCATTCGAACAGCAAAAACAACGGGATCGCGCCCAAGATCGGCCCCCACAGACGATGCGCCCCACCTAGCAGCGCCATGATCACCGTCAGGAAAGATGTTGTCGGATTGAACACCATCGCAGGCTCGACATAGGTCCAGCGCGGCGCCTGGATCGCGCCGACCAGCGTGATCAGCGTGGCCGAGATGACAAACAGCGCCAGTTTTGCGCCTGCGATATTGATGCCCGTATGCGCCGCCACCGCCTCATCATCCCCGATTACCCGCAGCGCAAGACCGAGGCGCGAGCGTGCGATCAGCCAGCCGATCAGAAAGGTCAGCGCACACAGCGCCAAAAGCTGCCAATAGATCTGCTGCGCTGTGATCGGCAAAAAGATATAGCGGCCCAGCGTGCCGGTGACATTCACCTCGTACCAGGTGACCAATTGCCGGACGAGTTCGGCAAGGCCAAAGGAAAAGATCACGAAATAGACGCCTGCAAGGCGCAGCGTTGCCAGCCCCACGACCAGCGCCACAGCACCCCCCACCAGTGCGGCGGTGATCAGCACCATCGGATAGGGCATCGCCTCGGACAGGACGGCGACGGTATAGGCGCCGATCCCGAAAAACGCGACGGTGGCCAGCGAGATATACCGCGTCGGCCCCGAAAACAGCGCCCAGGCGGTCGCCAGAGTGACATAGCCTGTCATCCCCAGCAGCAGCCCCACACCATAGGCATCAAGCTGGCTGGGCAACCACGCCAGCATGACCAGCGCAAGGGCGGCCAGTCCAAGGCCGGTCAGGGTGCGCGCGCTCATGCCCGGCCCCCTTTGCCGAACAGGCCCGAGGGGCGCCACAGAAGCACGGCCAGAAAGATCGCATAGGTCGCGGCAAGGGTCAGGCCCGGGTCGATATAGGTCGCAACGAATGTCTCGACGAGGCCCAGCATCAGCCCCGCGACCAGCGCGCCAAGCAGGTTGCCCTGCCCGCCCATAATGACGATGATCAGCGCCTTCATCGCGAAAACCACCCCCATCGAGGCGTTGAACGTTTGGTACATCGAGATCATGATCCCGCCCGCCGCCGCCAGCACCATCCCCAGCGCAAAGGCAAGGCGCGCCATATGGTTCACATTGATCCCGACCAGCGGGGCGGCTTCAGGCGCAACCGCCACCGCGCGGATCGCTGTGCCCCAGCGCGTGCGCGCAAGTACCATATAAAGCGCGCCGCCGATCACAACAGCCAGCACAAAGGCCAGAAGCCGATTGGCCGCGATGCTTGCCCCCAGAATATTCACCCCGAAATTCATATAGCTATAGCTGGTGTAATTCGCGCCGAACGTCACCAGCATCACGCCTTGAACGACGAACATCAGCCCAAAGGTCGCAAGGATCGCATCCACATCCAGCGCACCGGTCTTGCCTGATCGTTTGACCAATGGCTGCATCATCACGCCATAAAGGACATAGCCGACAACAAAAGCCGCAGGCAGCACCAGCAACATACCGACCAGCGGGCTGATGCCATAAGCCGTGAACAGCACGAAAGCGCAAAAGGCAGCGAAGATCACGAACTCGCCATAGGCAAGGTTCATGATGCGCGAAATGCCGTATTGCAGCGTCAGCCCCATCGCCACCAGCGCATAGGTTCCCCCCAGCACAAGGCCCGAAATCAGCGCGGTCAAAAGCATATCGCCCCCCGGCCGCACGCGCGGTCTGTCAGAATTTTCATAGCGTCGCGAACTCGCAAAATTAGGTGCCCCTTCCGGACGCGCCGGAAGGGGACGGGCCTAGTTGGCCCAGGGTTGCTTTGGCACGATCGCGGCGCTTGCACCGGGGCGATCGGTGGGTTCAATGGCGACGAAGGTGCCGTCCTGCCATTGACCTGTCAGCCACAGGTCACGCAGTTGATTGTTCTGCAGCTGCGTCTCGCCCAGGATCGTGGTGAAGCTGCCGGATGCGATTTCAGCCGAGACCGCATCGCGATCAAGGCCCGCGCGCTTGATCGCCTCTTGCAAGATCTCGAGGCCGGCATAGGTGATCATCGAGGCCCATGAATCGGGCGGCTGGCCGGCAAAGGCCTCGTGCCGCGCGCGGTAATCCATCATCGCCGCATTCGACGTGTCGATACCGCCAAGGCTCATGACCCCCTCAGCATTCGCCCCGTTTGCGCCCAGATAGGTCGGGAACGGCGCGCCGACGCCCAGATAGAACACCGCCGGATTATAATCCGCGACCTGTGCCTGCTGCGTCAGCGCAAAGGTGTCGGGCGGATAGGAAAAGGCGACAAAGGCCGTCGCGCTCGAGGATTTCGCCTCGTTCAGCATCGGCGAGAAATCTGTGGTGCCGGGCGGATAGGTGCGGTCCATCACGATATTCAGACCGGCGGCCGCAAAAGCGGGCCGCGCGGCATTGATCAGATCGATCCCAAACCCATCCGCAACCGAGATAATGGCGACATCGCCGTTCATCACGCCCGAGGCGGTGGCAGTCGCCAGCACATCGGCCAATCCGCCCGCGTAATCCGCGCCGCCGCCCAGCAACCAAAAGCTGCGCGGCCAGCGCTGCGCGAATTCATCGGCACGATCCGTGACCGAGGCCGAGGCCAGTTGCGGATAGCCAAACCGATCCAGCAGCGGCGCCACCGCAAGGTTGAACCCCGTACCCCAGGGCGAGAGGATGAAATCCACTTGGTCCTGCGTCGCCAGACGCTCGATCGCGCGGACCACTTCCTCGGTCGAGGATCGGTCGTCATATTCGACCACCTCAATCGGCAAGCGCGTGCCGTCGGGCAGTTCCAGCCCGCCCGCCGCATTCACTTCGCTGACCCACAGGCGATAATTGGGCAAGGTTGTGATCCCTGCCCCGCCGGCATTGCCGCCAGTCAGCGAAACCGCATAGCCGATCTTGATGGATGTTTGTTGCGCCGATGCGGAAAAGCCCGTCATCGCCGCAGCGACGGCGATGGTCGCACCAAAAGAGCGCAGGGCAAGCCTGCGCGAAAACATGATCATGATATCCCTCCCTCAGCCACGGGGCTTGCCCGTAAAGCCACCGGTCGCGGCGCATCCCTCCTCGAACGCGCCCCACCGATCCGCAGGCTACACGATCAAAACCACGATCATAATATACAAATTTCGGAGTTTCTGGTACTTTTGCGGCAATTACGTTGGAGGGATCATGACCTTGCGCCCAACCCATAGTCATCTGGACATGCTGCAAGAGGTTGCGGCGCAGGTCATTGCGACCACACTCGATACCGCGGCATGGCGTATGCTGGGCCGCCGCAACCGTATCTTTGTCCTCAGCGCGGGCACGGGCAGTATCACCTACAAGGGCGAGAGCCATCTGTTGGCCGCGCCCGGCCTGGTCTGGGTGCCGGCGGGCGCACCGGCGCAGCTCAGTCTGGATGCGGGCAGCAAGGGCGCGTGGCTGGCCATCAGCGACCGCGCGATTTTACAGGTCGATCTGGCGGGAAATATCGCCGAGGATATGCGCCGCTTTGCACAGCGCCCCCAGTTCGGCCGCAAAATCAGCCGCGAAATGGCGGCGCGGCTGATCGGGCTGATGGCATTGATGGCCGAGGAATTGCAGCGCAGCGAGGCCGGTATGCAGGAGATGATCCGGCATCACCTGTCGATCCTTGCCATATTGCTGTGGCGCGGATCGGATCTGCGCCCGATTGCGGCACGCCCCGCCCCGCGCGTGATTTTCAGCGAATTTTTGCGGCTGGTCGATCAGCATATGCGGGCGCATTGGCGCGTATCGGATTATGCCCGCTATCTGGGCGTCAGCATTGATCGTCTGACCAGCACCGTGCAGCGCGACACAGGTCAGCCGCCTCTGGCGATCATCCACACCCGCCTACATGCCGAGGCCTGCCAGATGCTGGAGACATCGGCCATGCAGATCGCCGAGATTTCAGCCAGCCTCGGATTTCCAGATCCGGCCTATTTCTCGCGTTTTTTCAAACGCATATCTGGATATTCTCCACGGGACTACCGCAACGGCCTCTACCGCGAGGTGACCTCTGGCCAGGCCTGGGCAGCCTGGCCATAGACCTTCCGTGAAATACCGCGCGACATGATTTGAAAGGCACGCCGCGCCGCCGCAAAACTGCGCGAATGACCACCCTTCGCTTTTCATGTGGCGATACCGCCCAGCGCTGGACCCGGCCGGCGGGCCACCCTCGGCAGTGGCACACCATGGCCTTGCGTTAGACGCTTACAGTTTCGCCATCCGCAGGGATCAGCAGGCGGGTGTCAAAGCCATTCGCTTTTGCATAATCGTACAGGGTCTGACGGCTCAGGATGCAATGGTTGATCGCCTCCATATGGCTTGCGATCAATATGGCATTGGGCGCGGCGCGGTGGACGGCAACGGCGTCCTCCAACCCCATGATGATGGGATCATAGCCCATGAACACCGCATTGCCGATGTTCAGAACGATAGCGTCGGGCTGGTGACTGTCGATCGCTGTCTGCACGTGGTCGTTCCAGATCGTGTCGCCCGCGATATAAAGGGTCGCGTATTGCGGATGGCTGAAGACAACGCCACAGACTTCACCAAGGGGAATGACGTCCAGCGTCGCGTCTGTTCCGTGCTGACCGCCGGTTTTGCAAAGACCAATACCATTGAATTGCGACTGCTGGGTCAGCACCCGAACATCGGTGAAACCTTCATTGCGGATTTTGTCCGCGTCTTCCTCGTTCTGGGCAAACAGCGGCATGTCTTTTGGAAGCGCGGCGCTGGCGGCTGCGTCCCAATGATCCTCGTGAAGATGGGTGACGATCACGGCATCCACGGCAATCAGCTGCTCTTGCGCAATAGGAAGCGGAACAAGCGGATTGGCGAGTTGGCTACTGGCGGACCCGGCAAAGCCGGGGAATGCTCCCTGTGCCGCGAAGAGCGGGTCGATAAGGAACTTTGTGTTAGCATATTCGACCACCAGCGTCGCGTTGCGGACTTGGGTGATCTGCACCGGTTTTTTTGTCATCGTCGTATTCGCCATGAGAGGAGAGATCGTTGTCAAGGAGGTGGCTGCAATTGCGCCGCCGCTGGCTGCAAGAAGTTGTCGTCGCGACAGAGCGGTGGGTTCGTCACTATCCATGTGGGTCATAACCTTTTTGCTGCTTCACTGTTCGAAGCCCGCCATGACTTAATTGACAAAAACCGACGCGGCAGGTGGCGCAACCGACAAACTACGGGGCGATCTCGCCACAACGGGGACCATCATGTGCGCAAGCGTTTGCGGTAATCGCCGGGCGACAATCCGATGATGCGGGTGAACACCTTCCTGAAAGCGCCGGGGTCGCTATAGCCCACGTCCCAAGCAATCTGGTCGATCGATTGGCTGCCCGCCTGCAACAACTCCTGCGCCCTGCCAACGCGGATACGCTGGAAATATTCAGTGGTGGTCAGCCCGGTGGCCTTCTTAAACCGCCGCAGAAAGGTCCGACCTTCAAGGCCCGCAACATTTGCCAGCCGCTCCACGTCGCCTTCCTTTGCGCTAGTCGCCTGCAGCCAGTGCTGCACCTTCAAAATGGCAGCGTCACCGTGATTCAGGCGCGGCGCAAAAGTGCTGGAGTAGCGCTGCTCACGGTGCGGGGGATCGACCAACAGCGATCTGGCTGTCTCGGCCATTATGGCGGGACCAAGTAGCCGATCCACGATCCGCAGGCCAAGGTCGATCCAGGACATGGCGCCGCCTCCGGTCATAATGTCGCCGTCCTCGACGATGACCTGATCGGCATCAAGCGCAACTTTTGGAAATCGCGCACGCAGATATGCATCGACAGTCCAGTGGGTCGTTATCCGTCGCCCATCAAGCAAACCCGTCTCAGCCAAAAGGAACGATCCCGTGCAGACCGAACCCAAAGCCGTTCCGCCCCCATGGCGCTGCCTGAGCCAAGGGGCATAGACTTGTGCGACCTCGGGCGTGATCGGTACCCCGAATGCGGGTGGAACGACCAGCACCGCAGGCTCACTTTCAGCCAAGGGGAAGCTGTCAAAGACGCGGGCCGGCGCGCCATCATCCTCCGTCGTCTTCCAGTGGCTGATCCGGATGGTTTTTGCCGCATCCTTGCCATTGACGTGGTTCGCCATCTCGAAAAGGTCGGTCATTCCAAGAACCGATGCCATCTGGACGCCGGGATAGATCAGCAACCCGACTTCAAGAACCTCATTTTGAGACATGTCAATTTCACCCCGAACGATGCCGATAGCCCCTCCTAATGGCGCAGCTGCGGCGGAGTATCTAGCCCGGGCGGCGTTCAATAATGGCCGCCGTTGTGCAGCCTCGCAGCCGGCGGTCAAGGCAGCCTGTGCCATCGGGGCGCCCTACGCACAGCCGAGAGTCGCGGTTTGCAGCGCCACGCGTCAATCTGCCCGAATTTTATACATCTGACGCGTTTTATTTCCCAAACAAGCGCTGAACCCTTGTCGCTATCGTGGGTTGGCGAATACAAAACACTTGTTTTAATCAACAGTTCGCGATCTGCCATGCCCCAGTCCACAAACACTTCGTCTCCGATGCGCTCGGACACCGGCCAATACAGGTTCGCCCCGATGCGCGGACGCCCGCGCCTGCACTGGCCCGGCAATGCACGCATGGCGTTTTGGGTTGCGCCGAATATCGAGCATTACGAACTCGATCCGCCCGTGAACCCCAACCGCAGCCCCTATGCGCGCGTGCAGCCTGATGTGCTGAATTACGGCTGGCGCGATTATGGCAATCGGGTCGGTTTCGAACGCATGGCCCGTGTGATGGCCGACCGTGGCATCCGCGGCTCGGTTTCGCTTTCGGTCGCGGTGATTGAACATTTCCCCGACATTATCGCGCAATGCAATGATTTGGGCTGGGAGATGTTCAGCCACGGCGTTTACAACACACGCTATTTCTACGGTATGACCGAGGATCAGCAGCGGCAGGTTATCCGCGATAGCCGCGAGTCGCTGGCGCGTGTCGGACAGACTTTGGATGGCTGGCTGACACCCGCGATCACGCCCAGCCTTGCGACGCAGGATCTGCTGGCCGAGGAAGGCGTGCGCTATACGTTGGACTATTTCCACGACGACCAGCCGATGCCGGTGAAAGTCCGCAACGGCCGCCTGATCTCGGTGCCTTATTCGATCGAAATGAATGACGTGCCGATGGTGAACTGGCAAAATGCATCCCCCACTGCGATGCTGGACAGTCTAAAGGCGCAGTTCGATCGCCTTTATGCCGAAGGCGCAGGCAATCCCAATGTCATGTGCTTTGCCACGCATCCCTTTTTGTTGGGACAGCCGCATCGGATCTCGGTTCTGACCGAATTTCTGGATTACGTGAAAAGCCACGATCAGGTCTGGTATCCGACCGCGCGCGAGATTGCTGATTACTATTACACCCACCATTACGACCGCGTGAACACGTGGCTCGCCAGTCTGGAGGAGAGCGCATGAGCGCGAACCTGCAACCCGTTCCGCCCGGCTATACCGATTATCCGCTGCGCCAACATGCAAAAATGGATCACAACCTTTACGACTGGCGCAACAGCCTGACACAGCCCGTTCTGCGCTGGCCAGGCCAGCAGCGGATCGGCCTGTGGGTGCAATTGGCGGTCGAGTGGTTCCCGCTTGATATTGCCAAAAAGCCCTTTCTGCCCATCGGTGCGCCAGCCCGCCCCTATCCGGACACGCAAACCTATACCCAGCGCGATTACGGAAATCGCATTGGCATCTATCGGCTGATGGATGCGTTCAAGGCAGCGGGCATCACGCCGACGGCCTTTGTGAACGCCCGCCTCGCACAGCGCTATCCGATGCTGATGCGCGACATCATCGCCGAAGGTTATGAGATTGCTGCCGCAAGCCTGGATGCAGGTACGATCCATCACGCCGGGTTGGACATCGCGGCAGAGCGCGCCGTGATCTTGGAAACGTTGGATATTTTTAAATCCTTCGAACTGTCGCCCCGGGCGTGGCATTCGCCCTCGTGGTCGCAATCGCATCATACCGCCCAATTGCTGGTCGAGGCGGGCATCACGGAAATGGCCGATTGGCCCAATGACGAGCTGCCCTATCCGTTCGAAACGCCCGCCGGCCAAATTCTGTCGCTGCCCGGCGCCTATGATCTGTCCGATCGCGCCATTTTGATCGAGCGCGGCAACACCGTGGCCGATTTCAACGATCAGATTCTGCGCGCGCATCGTCAGTTGCAAAGCGAAACCGAGACAGGTCAGCATCGCCTGCTGACGATCAACCTCTCGCCTTGGGTCATGGGACAGCCCTATCGTATCGCGGCGCTTGAAAAACTGCTGCAAACGCTAGTGGCAGACCCCGCAACCCGGCCCGTGACGATTGCCGATATTCGCGGTGCCATGCTGCCGACCCACCCGGCCGAATAGACGGCAGCATCGGCATGGAAAAATCCAACGATGAGCGGCAAGTGCTGTCGATCGCGCTTGTCATCTCGATCGCGTTCTTGATCGAGGCGATTGACGGGACCATCCTCGTTGCGGCATTGCCCGCGATCGCCCGCGATTTTGGTGTCGACCCTCTGCGCGCCAATATGGCCGTCTCGGTTTATCTGATGGCGGTTGCAGCGACCATTCCCGCCAGCAGTTGGCTGGCGGACCGCTTTGGCGCGCGGCGGGTGTTTTTGATGGCGATGGGCGGGTTTGTTCTTGCGTCGCTGGGTTCGGCGATGGCGCAGAACCTGCAAAGCCTGATCGCGACCCGCATCGCCCAGGGCATCGCCGGCGGGTTGATGACCCCCACGGGGCGCTTGCTGCTGATCCGCGCGGTGCCAAAGACACAGCTGAGCACCGCGATCATGTGGATGTCCATGCCCGTCATGATCGGCCCGGTGCTGGGGCCGCTGATCGGGGGTGCCTTGGTCACCTATGCGTCGTGGCGCTGGATTTTCTTGATCTCACTGCCTATCGGGATCATCGGGATCTTTGTCTGCCTGCGCTTGCTGCCACGTAGCCAGCAAGAGGCACGCCGCGCCTTTGACACCGCCGGCTTCCTGCTATGCGCCTTGGTCTTGGGCGCCCTGCAACTGAGCATCGACCAGATCGTCCATCCGATCGTACCGCCGCAATTCGCCCCGGTGCTATGGGTTTTGGGCGTGGCTGGCCTGATGGCCTATATTCTTCATGCACGCCGCATAGCGCGCCCTGCGCTCGAGCTGTCTTTGCTGCGAGAGCGGTTGTTCCGCACCGGCATTCTGGCGGGATCGCTGTCGCGCATCGGGCTGAATGCGACCCCATTTTTGCTGCAATTGCAGCTGCAACTGGGCTTCAACTGGAGCGCACTGAAAGCCGGCAGCATCGTCTTTGCGGTCTCGGCAGGCTCGCTGGTGCTAAAGCCCATCATGCCGCGCGTGCTGGGTCGGCTGGGCTTTCGCTGGACGCTGGTACTGAACGGCCTTGCGGGCGCGCTGCTTTCCGGTGTGATGGCCTTGTTCACGCCCAATACGCCGATGTGGCTGCTGTTGGTGGTGGTTCTGGCCTATGGTGTCGCCCGCTCGCTGCAGTTCAACACCGTGAACACATTGCTATACGCCGATATCCCCAAAGACAGACAAAGTGCGGCAACGGCATTTGGCGGCGTGGGGCAACAGCTCTCGATGGCCCTTGGGATCTCGCTGGCGGCTGTCGCTGTCGCGCAGATGACGGCGCTTGGCCTAGAGGTGCAGCATGAGGCAATTTCGTGCGCCATGCTGATCCTATGCGCCATCACCGCAGCCTCTGCGCTGATCTTTTATTTCTGTCTCGCCACAGACGACGGAGCGGAAGCCGCCCGCCGTCCCCCTCAAAAAGCCGCCAGCCATGGCGCCACGCCCGTAAAAGGCAAAGTATCGTGAACATTGTTAAGTCTGACTTCGCCCCTCGTCGCCGCGCGGACCCGCAGCAATTGGGACCGGGCCCGACAGACCTATCGCTTGCCGATGCGGCACGGGCGATGACAGCGGGCGCGCTGGATGCCCGTACGCTTGTCCAGGCGACATTGACCCGGTTGGAACAGACCGAAAGCCATATCCACGCCTATTTACGGCATGATGCGGATGCCGCCCTTGCCGCGGCCGAGGCCTCAGATAAGCGCCGCAAGGCAGGGGCCGCGCGTGGGCCGCTGGATGGTGTCCCGTTCGCGGTCAAGGACAATATGGACGCCCTTGGCTTTGCCACAACCGCGGCGTCCCGCGTTCCACAGCCCCCCGTGACCGCCGACAGCGCCATTGTCGCGCGCCTGCGCGCTGCGGGTGCGATCCTGATCGGCAAGGCGAACACCTGGGAATATGGCACCGGCAATAGCGCCGTCAGTTTCGATCTGCCAACGCCGCCAGCACGCAATCCGTGGAACCCCGCCCATTATACTGGCGGCTCGTCCTCTGGCTCGGCCGCAGCGGTCGCGGCGGGCAGTGCGTCTTTCTCGATCGGAACGGATTCAGGCGGATCGGTGCGTCTGCCGGCGGCAGGATGCGGCATCGTAGGCCTGAAACCAACCTTCGGGCGGATCAGCCGCGCGGGTATCATGCCGAACTGCTGGTCCTTTGACACGCCGGGGCCGATGACCTGGACAGTAGAAGATGCGGCGATCGTCTATGATGCGATCGCGGGTCATGATGCCGCTGATCCGGTCAGCCTGACAACGGATTTCATCCGCACCGCTGCGGGGCTCAACCAATCCATCGCCGGCCTGAGGGTCGGGCTGATTGGCGCGCTTGACGATCACGCGCCGTCTTCGCCTGAAATATCGGGAGCCTTGGCCAAGGCCGCCGATATGTTGAGGGCGCTCGGCGCCACTGTGCAGCCCCTGAAGATGCCGCTGCCGCCCAGCCGTTACCGCGAGGTCGCCACGCCGATCAACTGGTCGGAAAGCTTTTCGATCCACGAAAGCGATTATCTGATGCACCGCGACCTGATGGGGGCGGCGCTGCGGGAAAAACTGGAAACCGGCATGTATATGCGCGCGGCCGACTATCTGGCCGCCCTGCGCGAGCGCCGCCGCCTTGTCATCGCAACCGACGCGCTGTTTGGCACGGTCGATCTGTTGCTGCTGCCGATGACGCCTTTCGCCGCGCCGCAGATTACCGACGATGCCCGGGTGCGGGCCTTTACCACCGCATCGGCGGGCAGCCCGTTTTCCCTCACCGGGCATCCCGCGCTGTCTTTGCCGGTCGGCGCCGCGCCTGACGGCCTGCCCCTCGCCGTGCAACTTGCGGCGGGCTTTCACCAAGAACACCTGCTTTTGCGCGCCGCCCATCAGCTAGAGCAGACCATGCTGCAAAACGAGGGCAAAGGATCGACCCATGTCTGATGACCAGACCAAGCCCAAGGATGCGGCAGACCAAGCCGCCCTTCTGATACAATTGCACAGCCGGCCCGTGCCGTTCGCCAGCGCCGCTTTTTCCGATGGGATGGGCGCGGCGATGCTGCGGGCAATGCACGCAGGCCGCGCGGTTCCGCGCGGGCAAAAGGCGGATGCGCCGCTATGGGCCAAGCGTGACGACCTGTGATTCGGGTCGCGCATACATAAACTGCCGTGTTTTTATACGAATGCCGTCCCCGCGTGCCGATTACCGACCAAAGTTTTGCATCTGCACGCGCGTGCCAGTTGACAGTATAAATTTCCCCTCCATAACTTTGTTTAAAACAACTGTTTAATACAAGAAGATCGGCTGCAACACCTTTGCGTCAAGCAGCCATCCCCACCAACAGGAACAAACAAATGAATGCTCGCTTTCTACTTCTTCTGACGACTGTCCTTGCCACGCCGGCGTTTGCGCAACAGCAGGCCGACGTCGTCCATTCGTGGACGACGGGCACCGAAGCGGCGGCCGTGCAGGCGCTGGCTGACGTGTTCGCCGCCAATGGCGGCACATGGGTTGATGTGCCTGTCGCCGGCCCCAGCAACGCGACCGCAACGGCCGTGAACCGTATCGTGGGCGGCACGCCTCCGGCAGCCTTCCGCCTGTCGGTCGGCGGCGAGATTCTGACGATGGCAGAACAAGGTCTTTTGCGCCCGATCGAGGTCGAGGGCCTTGACCTTGATGCGACGATCCCGACCGTGTTCCAAGCTGGCCTGAAATACGAAGACGAATATTACGGCATTCCGCTGAACGTACAAAGCGTCAACTGGGTCTTTGCCTCGAACAAAGCACTGGCCGAGGCAGGCGTCACCGAGTATCCGACCGACCTCGACAGCTTTTCGCGGCGCTGGATGCACTGAAAGCGGCGGGTAAAATCCCCTTCGCCCAGACCGGGATCGCCTTCTTTGAAGAATTCGTCTTCAACGAGGTCCTGCTGGCTTCGGGCGGCCTGCCCCTTTACCAGCAGTTCATCCGCGACCATGATGGCGCAGCGATCGACAGCCCCGAATTCGTCGCCGCAACCGAGGCCTATGCCCGTCTGCGTGGCTATACCGATCCGGGCATGCCGGGCCGTAACTGGACAGATACCGCGAACCTTGTGATCAACGGCGATGCGGGCTTCATTCTGAACGGTGACTGGGCGAATGCGGCCTTCACCTCGGCTGGACTGGTGGCTGGTACCGATTACGAATGCAACATCGGCTTTGCCTCGCATGTCATGGTCATGGGTTCGGACGCATTGGTCTTCCCGACCTCGGGCGATGCCGAACTGATGCAGGCGCAAGATCTGCTGGCCGCGACCGCCATCTCGCTCGAGGGACAGATCAATTTTAACAGCGTAAAAGGCTCGGTCCCGGTACGCACCGATGTCGACACTTCGGCGCTGAATAGCTGTTTGGCCAAAGCTGTCGCCTTTGTCGGCACCGAAGGCGGGGCGACCCCTTGGCCGTCCTACTATAACTCGCCCGAGCGCAATTTGGCTGTGCGCGATCTGATCACCGGCTTCTGGAACACCCCCAGCATGACCGCCGAGCAGTTCCGCGCCCAGTTGAAAAGCACAAACGCGCAGTATCCCAACTGATCGCTCTCTAAAATTATGTGGTGCAAGCCTCTCGTGCTTGCACCTTTTTCGTGGCCGCTCTTGCCCCTACTTTATGGAGTCCGCATGTCGCCCGCTAGAAAGCGCAACGCGATCTCACCCGCAGCCATATCCAATGGAATCCTGTGGCTCATTGTTCTGTCAATCTTCATGGGGGCCGCCCTTTGGAGCGTCTGGATCTCGCTGACCAATAGCAAGATCCTGCCCTCGAACACCTTTGTCGGCCTGCGGCAGTATGTCGAGCTTTTCCAGAACGAACGCTGGCTGTCGGCGCTGAATAACATCGCCGTTTTCGGAGTCCTATTTGTCGGGATATCGCTGTTGATCGGATTGGTCATGGCCATCTTGATCGACCAGAAGGTGCGCGGCGAGAACCTGTTGCGCACCATCTATATGCTGCCGCATGCGATGTCGTTCATCGTTGCGGGCCTCGCTTGGCAATGGCTGATGAACCCCGGCCTTGGCCTGCAGACCTATGTGCAGGCGATGGGGTGGGAAAGCTTCCGCTTTGACTGGACGGTCCGACCCGAAACCGCGATCTATGCGGTGGTGCTGGCCGGTGTGTGGCAAGGCAGCGGGCTGATGATGGTTATCATTTTGGCTGCGCTGCGCGGTGTCGACCAAGACATCTGGAAAGCCAGCCGCATTGACGGCATTCCGGCTTGGCGTGTCTATCTGCGGGTCGTGCTGCCGATGCTGACCCCCGCCATCGGTACATCTGCGTTCCTTTTGTCGCTTTCGGTTGTCAAAGCCTATGACCTTGTGGTCGCAACCACGAATGGCGGACCGGGCCACGCATCCGACGTGCCCGCGCGCTTTGCCATGGATTACTATTTCTCGCGCTACAATATCGGGCTGGCCTCGGCGGCTTCGGTCTCGATGCTGGTTGCCGTCCTCGCCGCGCTGGCACCGTGGATGTACCTGCAACATGTGCGCGCCCGTAAAGGAGGCCACTGATGAACACCGTATCTGCCGTCCCGCAGCAAGGGCCAAAACCGCGGCGCCTGACGCTTGGTCGGATCGGCATCTATGCTGTGCTGATCGCGATGGCACTGTTCTACCTGCTGCCCTTCTATGTCATGCTGACCACATCATTGAAAACCATGCCGGAAATCCGCCTTGGTCAAATCTTGGCTTGGCCGCAGGATATAACCTTTGCCGCGTGGAAGGCCGCGTGGAGCGAGACCTGCACCGGCATCGACTGTTCGGGCGTGTCCGCCGGCTTTTGGAATTCCCTGCGCATCTCGGCCGTATCGGTCAGCGTCTCGGTGCTGTTTGGCGCGTTCTTCGGCTATACCCTCAGCTTTTGGAAAGTGCGCGGCATGACAGTGCTGTTCACATTGCTGATGCTGGGCGCGTTTATCCCCTATCAGGTCTTTCTGTATCCGATGGTGCGCGCGATGGCCGCGCTGCAGATCTACAATACATTTGCCTCGATCTGTCTGGTGCATATCATCTTTGGCCTGCCGATCACCACGATGCTGTTCCGCAACTATTACGCCACACTGCCGCAAGAGCTGATCTCGGCCGCGCGCATCGACGGCGCTGGCTTCCTGCGCATTTTCCGCAAGATCGTGCTGCCGATGTCGGGTCCCATGCTGATCGTTGCCGTCATCTTGCAGCTGACTGGCATCTGGAACGATTACATCATCGGCCTTGTGTTTGGCGGTACCGAAAACCGACCGATGACGGTGCAGCTTAACAACATCGGTGGCTCGGAAACGGGCGAGCGTTTTTACAACGTGAACATGGCCGCCACCATTTTGACCGCCGCAGTTCCCATGATTGTCTATTTCCTGTCCGGCCGCTGGTTCGAGCGCGGTGTGACGGCAGGCGCCGTGAAAGGATAACCTATGAAAGCCCCCGTCCGCATCTCCAACCTTTGTATCGACTATGCCAACCTGCGCGTGCTTTCGAACCTGAACCTCGACATCGCAGGGGGCGAGTTCGTCGTCCTGCTTGGCCCGTCGGGCTGCGGGAAATCGACGCTGCTCAATGCGATTGCCGGCTTCAATGATGTTGCCGAAGGAAGCATCGAAATTGGCGGCCAGAACGTCACTTGGGCCGAGCCCAAAGACCGCGGTATCGGCATGGTGTTCCAATCCTATGCGCTTTATCCAAAAATGACTGTGCGCCAGAATCTGGCCTTCGCGCTGGAAACGGCGCGGGTGTCAAAGTCCGAGATCGAAGCCCGCATTGCACGCACGGCCAAAGTCTTGCAGCTGGACCATTTGCTGGCTCGCCGCCCGGCGCAGCTTTCCGGCGGTCAGCGCCAGCGCGTCGCCATTGGCCGCGCATTGGTGCGCGATGTCGGCGTCTTCTTGTTCGATGAACCGCTGTCAAACCTGGATGCCCAGCTGCGCAACGACCTGCGGATCGAAATCAAGCGTCTGCACAAGCAACTGAATGCGACCATCGTCTACGTGACGCACGATCAGGTCGAAGCGATGACCCTGGCCGACCGTATCGCCGTGATGAATGGCGGCGTCATTCAGCAACTTGGCACCCCTGCCGAAGTCTATCACACACCCGCGAATAAATTCGTCGCCAGCTTCCTCGGCTCGCCGCGCATGAACTTTATCGAGGGTACGCTGGAGGGGGCGACCTTCCGCGCGGCGACGGGCGAGCTGCTGGATGTCAGCGCCTATCCCTTTGCCGCTGCGGCAAAGTCCGGGCCAGTCACCTTGGGCGTTCGCCCTGAAAAGGTGAACCTTGCTGCGACCGGCACGGCGGGCAAAATCAGCGTGGTCGAGCCGATGGGCGCCGATACCGTGATCTGGGTGCCATTCATGGGTACGGATCTGACGGTCCGGCTGGACGGCGAGGCGCGCGTCGCCGAAGGCGATACCGTCTATCCCGCATTCGCCATCGCCGACATTTCGCTGTTCGATGGCGAGACGGGGGCCCGTCTTTAATGCTGCCCTCGAACCAATATTCGTTCCAATTGTTCTCCTCGCGCGCGGGCGATTTGGACGCCCAGTTCGCACTGCTTGGCACATTGGGTTACACCGATGTGCAGCCCTTCTTCTTTGCACCGCCCGAAAACCACGACGCGATCGACGCCCAAATCGCCCTGATGCAGCACTATGGCATGACCGCCGAAAGCGGCCATTTCAAACTGAGCATGTTCGACGATGGCCCCGATCTTGTTGCGGGCATCGCCAAGAAATACGGGATGTGGCTTGTGGTTGTGCCGTGGATCGAGCCCGAGGACCGGCCCACCACGCGCGAGGGCTGGCAAGCCATCGGCGCGCGCCTTGAACAGATCTCGGACGAGATGGCCGCGCGGGGTCTGACCTTTGCCTATCACAACCACGAGTTCGAGATGGAACCCCTGCCCGACGGCAGCTTTCCCATCACGCATCTTTTGGGCGAGAAAGTGGCCTTCGAGCCTGATCTGGCTTGGATCGCCGTTGCGGGGCAGGACCCGGCAGAATGGTTGGACAAATATGCCGGCCGCATTCCTGCCGTGCATGTCAAGGATATCGCCCCCGCCGGCGAATGTCTGGACGAAAAGGGCTTTGCCGATCTGGGGCATGGCGTGATGGACTGGGACAGGCTCTGGCCCTTGTCCTGCGCCGCGGGCAGCCGTCTGATGGTGGTCGAACATGACCTGCCCAATGACTGGCGCCGGTTTGCGACACGCGCCATGGCCAGCCTGCAGCGCCTAGCCCAAACCGAGATCGCAAAATAACAAAAGGGGGCGTCTTCGCCCCCTTTTTCATTCTATCAGCCCATCTGCCCCGCAAAGTGCCGCCCCGCGCGGGCTGCAAGGGCCATGATCGTCAATGTCGTGCCTGTGGTGCCGCTAGAGGCAAAGACGCTGGCGTCCCCGATATAGAGATTGGGAATACCCCAGACCTGACTGTCGGCATTCACAACAGAGCTCGCCTCATCCGTGCCCATCCGCGCGCCGCCCGTTTCGTGAATCGCAGCGCCCATGATCATCGCTTTGGTAAAGAACATGCGGAACAGCGTGCGGCTGATGAGATCCTCGTTAGGATAGGCACCCCGGCCGTATTCTTTCAGCCCCATCGGCGAGCCCGTAAATTCGATATCCACGCCTGCGGCCTGCATGATTTCCGTCAAGGTCGCGATTTGCGCCGTCAGGGTCTGGCGATCCTGTTCGCCCATTTTACAACGGATATGCGCCGCAGGCACGCCCCATGCATCTTTGCGACGCGGGTTCAGCGTGACACGGTTGTCTGCATCGGGCTGCATGATGCCAAAACCAAAAAACGAGATGCGCGCCGGATCGTCCGGCCCTGCGGGGCCGCGCCCCACCGAGCCTTGATAATCGTAATCGCTGGTCGCACGTCCGTCCGCGCCCGCAAAGCGCGGAATAAAAATGCCGCCAGACGGTCGGTAGAACGCATCCTCGGGCGCATCATCTGCCGTGACCGAGCCGCGTCCTTTCGGATAAGCGCCCATTGCGACCATAGGCAGCTGATCCATGAAATAGCGCCCGACCTGATCATGGCCATTGCCAATCCCGCCCGGATGCGCGGCGGATTTAGAGTTCAGCATCACGCGGATCGTCTCGATGGGCGATGCACAAAGGAAAACTCCCTGCGCATTGATGGTCTCGGGCTGATGGCTCAGACGGTCGACCACCTCTACCCCGGTTGCACGTGTGCCCGCCGCATTGGTCAGCACGCGCCGCACGATCGTATTATAGCGAATGGTCAGCCGCCCGCTGGCTGCGGCCTCGACCAGGGGGCGAAAGGCACGCTCGGGCGCGGCGGCAGCGGCAACATAGCGCCATGGCACGACCTTGCGCTCGGGCCAGCGCGCTTCGACATCGGCTTTGAACTGCTGCTCGGCGGGTGTCAGGCGGGCCTTATGCGCATACCGTCCATCAGGCAGCGTCGGGATATTATCCGTCTGACCATAAAGGTTCATGACGGCTTCGACCTCGTCATAATAGGGCGCGATATCGGCATAGGACAAAGGCCAGTCGACGCCGCTATCATGCAGGCTTGCGCTTTTGAAATCGTCATCCGACCAGCGCAGCAGGACGCGGCCGAACATATGCGAACGACCGCCCATTTGTCGGCCGCGGCTCCATAAAAAGGGCGCGTCGGACGGCGTCGTATAGGGGTTTTTGCGGTCGTTCACATAGAAATCGCGCAGCCGACCGTTGAAGAATGTGGTTCTGGCCTGGCGCGCTTGACCGCGCAATGTGGCCATCGCGCGTTCCATAATATTCACCGGCGTTTGGCGCACATGGATGCGCTTATCGAGGTCGTCCTGCGACACACGCGGCCCGGCCTCGAGCAGGACGACATTCAACCCTTGCGCGGTCAATGTGCGCGCGGCAAAGGCCCCCGACGGGCCCGATCCAACCACGATTGCATCATATTGCCCAAGACTCATTTTTTCAGCTCCACCGTCAATCAATACAGCAGATTGAAACATAAGTTTCATTCAGGGCAAGCGTGATCGCCCTATTGCGGACAAGTCTGTCACCCGCCGCCGCAAAACGATCAAGGATTGGGCGCTACCTTCAGCACGATGAACTCGCTGCTGCTCGGCCAGGCCGGCGGCGCGGTCAAGCCGCCGATACTATAGGCAATAATCGCTTGCAGCGCATAGGCACGATCCTCGGGCGATTGGATGGCCGAACCGGGCCCCACACCCAGAAAACGCAGCTTGCCGACCAAGGGATCGCAGTCGGCCAGAATATGGATGACCGACCCGCGCAACAACTCGTACCGCCACGCCACTTCCGAGCGTGAAAGCTCGGGCAGGCTGCGCGCCAGCTGATTGACAAAAAGCTGGGCGACGGAGTCAAAGGAGTTGTGAACGAACTGATTGACCTCGGTCGCAAGCTCGGCCCGCATATGCTGCAACGCCCGAAGGAAAAGACTACTGCCCGTTTTCTCATCGATATCGTCGATCATCGGCTGTGCAAGACAGGCGATAATGCGTTCAACAGGCACTGGCGCGGCGCCATATTCTTCGATCGCAGCGCGCAGCAAAGTCTCGCGGTGACGATTCACCGGCTCGAGAATCCCCAGCAAGGCCTGACGCGTCAGGTCACTTTTTGAGCGGAAATAATAGTTGACCGCAGCGATATTCACCCCTGTCGCATGGCAGATATCGCGGACCGTTGTCGCCCTAACCCCTTTGCGCGCAACCAGAATCTTGGTCGCTTCCATAATTCTGTCGCGGGTGCTTTCGCTGCCCTGCGGCGCGGCATCATGAAGTTCGGCAGCTTTCATGCGTTCATTCTCATTCGTGATTATGCGCCCGGATTGCCTTTGGCTTTTCCTGCTCGACGGTCGGTTTACACTATACATGATATCGTTGACAGAAAAGGCGACGCGAGTCATAAATTTGTTTGAAACTGTTGTTTAATACATTGGACTCGCATGGAACTCTCTGACAAGACGGCCCGCCAAATGTACGAGGGCATTCGTCAAAACCCGCCCCGCAAACCCTTTGGCCTGGGCGAGCGGGTTGCATTGGTCAATATCGACCTGCAGCGCGCCTATACGGATGTGGGCAGCTTCAAAACAGCCTACACCGGCCATCCCCAGCAGATGGATCACATCAACACCCTGACCGATGTCTGCCGCCAACTGGGCGCCCCCGTAATTTGGACCTATGTGGCGTATTTGCCCCATTCCGAGGATGCTGGCCTATGGGGGACGCGGACGGACACGCCGGACTCGTTGCAAAATATCAAGGACGGCAGCCCCCGCGCCGAACTGGACCCACGCCTGAACATTGCCGACAGTGATATCAAGCTGCGCAAGCATATGGCGTCGGTCTTTACCGAGACGCTGTTGCCGTCGCTCTTTACCTTTAAAAAGGTGGACACGGTTATCCTGACTGGTGGATCGACCTCGGGCTGCGTGCGCGCCTCGGCGGTCGAGGCGCTCTCGCGTAGTTACCGCGCCATCGTGGTCGAAGAATGCGTCGCCGACAAACACGAAAGCCCCCATTTTGCCAGCCTTTACGACATCTGCGCGAAATATGGCGACGTCATGGGGATCGACGCCGTGCTGACCGAGCTGCGCGGGCGCCTGTAACCTGCCTGACGTTTCAGATTGCGCATTGCAATCCATAGGCTGCGCCCGTTTCACTGGCGCAGCCTCGTAAAAAAGGGCCGTTTCAGGGATCTGCGATCTTCGACACGCCCAATGCCAAAGACCTGTTCAATGCGGCCCGGCGACACGCCCTTGACGAGGGGAATGCCACGTTCAAGCGGCTATATTCCTCTTTTGCAACGGCTAGCCCATACGCGACAGCGGATATACATTCTTTTTGACACCTCTTGTTCGGCTTTGTCCGCAGCATTAGCCTCAGGCGATCATGAACAACGCATTCTCGATCCAACGCCTCTTGCTATCGCCCAACATCACACTGCGGCATCTCGAGATTTTTGCCACGATGATGGACGGCTGGACCACGGCGGCGGTGGCCGAGCGTCTCGAGATCACCCAGCCCGCGGTATCCCAAAGCATCAAGCAATTGGAACAAGCGCTCAATGTCACCTTGTTCGAACGCGTTGGTCGTCGCCTCAGCCCGACCAATAGCGCCGTTATTTTACATAGCGATGTGCGACAAGTTTTTCGCGCCATGCGTGCGCTGGAAATCCGCGCCGAGGGCCTGTCAAAGGGGTCATCCGGGCAGCTACGCATCATCTCGACACCGCCCTTGGGCTATTCCTATGCCCCGCTAGCGCTGGCGCGCATCTTGCAAACCAACAGTGAGATTGCGACCGAATACGAGGTCGTGCGCATGACAGAGCTGCGCGACGCCGTGCAATCGGGGCGCATGGATCTGGGGCTGGCCGTGTTCGAGGGCAATATCGAAACCGCGCTGAACGTGACCCCGATCCACCGCACGCGCATGGTGGCCGTGGTGCCCCGCAGCAGCCCCCTAAGCGAAAAGCACGCCATCTCGCCCGAGGATCTGCACGCGCAGCCCTATATCGGCCTCGCAGGCGACAGCAACCTGGGGCAGTTGATCCGGTCGGCCTTTACCGAGCGCCAAGCGGACTATCACCCAAGGCTGGAGGTGCGCTATTGCGCGACCGCCGTCAACCTTGCGGAACGCGGCATCGGCACCGCAATGGTCGATCCCTATTCGGCATCGGCGCATGCCCTGCAAAACGTGGTCTGCCTGCCCTTTGTCCCCACGCGCGAGGTCTGGGCCTGCACATTGACCAGGCGCGGCGTTCCGTTCTCGTCGCCGCTGAAAGCCTTTATGGCGATCCTGCGCGAAGAAATGGAAAACCGCGTCGTCAGCCTGCCCGTTTGAGCCGCGCGCGGCGCTTTTGTATATGCGGCCTGATCCGCATGAGGGGCCCGCAGCGCAGAGGGTAGCGATTTTTGCGCGCGCACGTCAGCCGATCTCTCGGGGTGGCCGCGGCATCGGCAAGCCGCCCCGATTGCAGCAGCGTGGCAACCTATCAAAGTCCCTTCCAAAAGCAGCCCCAGCCTTGGCACCATATCGAAAATGCTTTGCGCATCCGCGTGATTACTCGCCAGCTGCTTTTGCAGAGTGCTCCTCCCCCTGTGAATTGGTCCGCTGTTATGTTTAGGAAACGGAGGATCAAGAATGGCAAACAAGCGGCCGAAGGCGGAAGAGATTGTCTCGAAGTTGCGGCAGGTTGAGGTTCTGATGGGGCAAGGTTTGTCCCGTCTTGACGCGGTCAGGCGTATCGGCGTTGTCGAGCAGACGTATTACCGCTGGCGCAAGCAATACGGTGGGATGGGCGTGGGTCAGATGAAGGAACTGAAGCGCCTTCAATAAGAGAATGAACTGCTCGGGCGTGCGGTGTCTGACCTGACGCTGGATAAGCTGATCCTGACGGAGGCCGCGCGGGGAAACTTTTAAGCCACGCTCGCCGCCGGGCCTGCATTGACCATGTCCGCAGTGAGCTGGGCGTTTCCGAGCGTCGGGCCTGCCAAGTGCTGCGCCAGCATCGCTCGACACAGCGCAAGCTGCCGCGAGGGCGGACGGACGAAGATCGCCTGGTCGCCGACATGATTGAGTTGGCCAGGCAATATGGCCGCTACGGCTATCGCCGGATTGCGGCCTTGTTGCGGAATGCCGGATGGCAGGTGAACGACAAGAGGGTCGAGCGCCTATGGCGGCGAGAGGGGCTGAAGGTGCCGATAAAGCAACCGAAGAAGGGCCGACTATGGCTGAACGACGGATCCTGCGTCCGGTTGCGGCCGCAATACCGGGATCATGTTTGGTCGTATGATTTTGTTCACTGCCGCACCGATGACGGCAAGGTGTTTCGGACGCTGAACATCCTTGATGAGTTCAGCCGCGAATGCCTGACGATCAGGGTGCGGCGCAAGTTGAACTCGACAGACGTGATCGATGCGCTGACAGACCTGTTCATCTTGCGCGGCGTGCCAGCCTTCATCCGTTCCGACAATGGCCCGGAGTTCATAGCCCTCGCTGTTCGGGACTGGATCAGCGCCGTCGGCGCAGAAACGGCCTACATTGAACCCGGATCGCCCTGGGAGAATGGCTACTGCGAAAGCTTCAACGCCCGTTTCCGCGATGAAATGCTGAACGGGGAGGTCTTCTACAGCCTCCGCGAGGCACAGATCCTGATCGAACAGTGGAGGAAGCATTACAACACGAAACGACCACACAGCGCATTGGGCTACAGACCACCGGCCCCGGAAGCCATCATCGCGATGGGCCAGAGGCTGGTCATCCACTAACTTTCAAAATGGAGCACTCAAGTGGGGCTGATCATTTCCATTGAGAATTGAACCATGTGACCCTTCCCCAACGCGGTGAGCGACGGGGGGACAAGGAGTGATTCACATGGGACTTTTGAATGTCATTCGCCGGATGGCTCTGCGAGAGAAGCTACCGATCCGCGAGATCGCGCGTCGCACAGGTTCTCCAACCAGATTGGCGGGTTTCCCGACCTTACTGCTGTCTTCGTGGTCATCACAGAAATTGTGGACACAGTGCTGGGCGGCGTGATCCTCGCAAGATTCCGCATTGCCATAGCGCTTGCGCGCGAGCCATTGTTCCGGCTGGGGACCCATGGCGCCGGTACCAATTGCCGCGACCGAGGGGGCTACGTCGGCCTTGTCATGGTACTGCTCGGGCTTCTGAATGTACTGGCCGCCCCGCTGGTAGCACTTCTGCTTGGATGTACCATGAAACACACAACGCGTCTGTCCCTGTCTTTCAATCGCATCGCCGCCGCTGGGCGCGATGCGCTCGCCTCCGCGGTCGCCGGCGCGCTGGCTTGGCTGCTTGCCAGTGGGCTATTCGGCCATACCCATCCGGTCTTCGCCATCGTGACTGCCATTGTCTGCCTTGCTCCTGGCCTGCCCAATCACGGGCGGCAGGCGGTGGGTATAATGCTCGGTGTCGCAATCGGCATTCTGATGGGCGAGCTGGCGTTGCTGGTCCCAGACAGCCTGATGGGGGCCGGAGCGCTGGCACTATTGCGCATGTCGGGAGCCGTGCTGTGCTCAATCCTGATCGCCTCTGCCTTCGGCCTGCCCGCAGTGGTGCCGATCCAGGCCGGCGTCTCGGCAGTGCTGGTGTTGGCGATGGGGCCGGAGAACGCGGGATGGCACAGGATGCAAGACGTGTTCGTCGGCGCTGGTGTGGGTCTTCTGTTCAGCCAAATTCTGCTGACGCCTGATCCACTGCGCCAGGTCGACGGTGCCATGCACAATCTCCTGCTGCGGATTGGGACGGCACTCAAAACTGCGGCCAGCGCAGTGCAGAACGCCGATCCGACTAAGGCGGACACCGCGCTCGGCCTGATCATGCAGGCGCAGGAAGACCTGGTGTTGCTACGCGATGGTGCCGATGCTGCGCGTTATGCCGCCCGCTGGTCTTTGCGCGGACGTCTGGCCGCCGGTCCCGTCACGGCAGCGGCCGATCAGAGCGAACATGACGCGATCCGTATCTGTGCTGCGGCGCTTTTGCTTGGCGACGCGCTGCATGAGGCCTTGCGCCAGGGAAGCCGGCAGCCTCCCGGCCTCGCAAGCCACCTGCAGATGCTTGGGGCACGTGCCAGCGGCAAGGCGGGCAACGACATTCTGCCTTATCGCAAAGGATCGCCAACAATCGGCCTCACAGACCCGGCATGGCTGCCATTGATCTCACCGTTGGACATTCTGAACAAAATGCTGCCAACGACGTGCGTGAAGTCGCCGCCCTGATCAGCAGCACAGCCCCTCGCACAGGGCCTCAAGCGCAGCTTCAACGGCATTCGCGCCGACCTTTTCTGGCAGCAGGAGGCCATCCAGCGTCAGCAGGGTCAATCCATGCATTTGCGCCCAGCAGGCGGCCGCCTGACCCTGTACCGGTCGTTTTCGGAAAATACCTGCGGATTGGCCGCGTTCCAGCAGCTCGACGACGATCTCGAACGTACTAAGCGCGCGGGGGTCCGTGTGCAGCCGGGTCGCGCTGGTGACCTCGGGGCCGAACATAAGCCGATAGAGCGCCGCGTTGCCTTGGCCAAAGCCCAGATAGGCCTTTGCCATCGCGTCGAACTCTGCCTCGATGCCGCCGGGCAGTGCCTGCTGCGCCCGCTGCAATTCTTCGCGCAGGCGGTCGAAACCGATCAGCGCAAGCCCCGCCAACAGCTCCCCCTTGTCGGAGAAATGCTTGTAGGGGGCGGAGTGGCTGACGCCAGCCCGCCGCGCGACCTCCCGCAAGGTGAATTGCCAGCCGCCGGCCTCGGCCAGCATCTGCATCGCGGTATCGAGCAGGGCGCGTTTTAGATCGCCGTGGTGATAGGGGCGGGAGGGTGTCTCGGTCATCGGCTTCATGTTATCGGTGTCAATTTATGTTGACATCGTAAACTTTACGCCCTATGTCAAGCACGATTATGTTTACAACAGAAACATGAGGCCGTCATGACCCATTCCGATGCCGCCATTTCATCCCCGTTCGACGATATCCTTGCTGCCCAGCGTGCCGCCTTCCTGCAGGAAGGCCCGCCTGCGCTCGCCGCGCGCAAGGCCGACCTGAAGGGGCTGCGTGCGGCGATCCTCGCGCATCGCGACCAGATCGAACGCGCAGTGAACGCCGACTTCGGCCATCGCTCGCGGCACGAGACCGCGATGATGGAGATCATGACCGTGGTGCAGGGGATCGACTACCTATCGCGCAACCTTCGCCGCTTCATGCGGCCAGAGCGGCGCCATGTCGCGCTCACTTTCCGCTTTGCCAGCGCGCGTGTCGAATATCAGCCGCTGGGCGTCATCGGCATCGTGTCGCCCTGGAACTACCCTGTCGGACTGGCGCTGATGCCGCTTGCGACGGCGATCGCGGCAGGAAACCGGGCCATGATAAAGCCGTCGGAACTGACCCCGCAGACGAGTGCGCTGATCGCGACGATGCTGGGCAAGCTCTTCCCGCCCGATCAGGTTGCCGTAGTCGCCGGCGATGCCGAAGTGGGCGCGGCCTTCACGGCGCTGCCGTTCGACCACCTGCTATTCACCGGCAGCACACGAGTGGGCAAGGCGGTGATGCGCGCCGCTGCGGAGAATCTGGTTCCCGTCACGCTGGAGCTTGGCGGCAAGTCGCCCGTCATCATCGCCCCCGGCCATGCCGATGATGCGACGGCCTCGGGGATCGCCTTCGGCAAATACGCCAATGCCGGCCAGACCTGCGTCGCGCCCGATTACGTCTTGGTCCATGCTGACGAGGTCGAGCCGTTCCGCGCGGCCTTCGACCGCGCCGTCTCGACGCTTTATCCGCAGGGAATAGCCAGCCCGGACTATACCTCGATCATCAACAAGCGGCACTTCGCCCGGCTCAACGGCCTGATCGAGGATGCGGCGGCGAAGGGCGCGCGTATCGTGCCGCTGGGCCGGCAGGCGGAGCCGCGTGCACACGCGCTGGCGCCCACGCTGATCCTCGACCCTACCGATGAGATGGAGGTCATGCAGGAGGAGATCTTCGGCCCCGTGCTGCCGGTCGTGACCTATCGGGATCTCGACGAGGCCATCGCCTATGTGAATGCCCGCCCTCGGCCGCTGGCCCTCTATTACTTCGGCGCCGACGATTCCGATCGCCGCAAGGTCCTCGCCCGCACCACCTCGGGCAATGTGGGGATCAACAACACGTTGATGCACTATGGGCAGGAGGATCTGCCCTTCGGCGGCGTCGGCCCGAGCGGGATGGGCGCGTATCATGGCATCGAGGGTTTCCGCACCATGAGCCATGCCAAGGGCATCTATGCCCAGGGCCGCTGGAACGCCGCCAGCCTGCTTCGCGCTCCCTTCGGCCGTTTCGCCGACAGGGTGTTCGGGTTCATTCTGCGCTGACGGTCCCCGCCATTACCGTCCGGATCAATGGACGATACCGATGAATTTTGCCGGACCCTCCGTTCCGATGCGCCTGACGGTCTGGGACGCCGGCCTTGCGTTCCGCGACCACACCGACCCGGTCGAAAAGACGCGCCAGCAGCTTCTGACGCGCCGTTACCCCGTCGCGCCGAAACCCACGGAAGCTCTGCATCGCCTCTGCACGATTACCGAGGAGGTCGGCCCCGACGGCTTCAGCACCAATCACCTGATACCGCGCCGGAACGCCGCGCGGACGCATACTCTTTACATCCACGGCGGAGCCTATGTCCTGCAGTTGCTGAAGCCGCATTGAGCAGATCATTCGCCAGACCGGCGCCATAGCCAAAACAACGCCCGCATCCACACCCGCCTGTATGCCGAGGCCTGCCAGATGCTGGAGACATCAGCCATGCAGACCGCCGAGATTTCAGCCAGCTTCGGATTTCCAGATCCGGCCTATTTCTGCGTTTTTTCAAACGTATATATGGATATTCTCCGCGCGACTATCGCAATGGCCTTTATCGCGGGACCACATCTGGCCAATCATGGTCGGCGTGGCCCTGACCTTTTCCTTTATACAATGCTCGCCTGTCTCGGTTTTCTGAAAGCCGGGCAGCAGGCAGCGGGGTTTGCTCACTGCCCATATCGGCTTGCAAGCAGCCTGCGCGTATAGGGATCTTGCGGTGCGGCAAAGATTGCGGCGTTGGTATTGGCCTCGACAATGGCGCCGTCTTGCATGATCGCAACGCGGTGGCACATGCCGCGCACCACCTCCAGATCGTGGCTGATGAACAGGCAGGCGAGGCCGGTTTCCTGCTGAATGCGCTGGAGCAAGTCCAGAATCTCCCCCCGGATCGACACATCCAGCGCCGAGGTCGGCTCATCCGCAATCAGCAGGCTGGGCGAAAGCGCCAAGGCCCGGGCGATGGCAACGCGCTGCTTCTGGCCGCCCGACAGTTGATGCGGGTGACGCGTTGCAAAGCTTGCGGGCAATTCGACCTGCGCGATCAGCGCCGCGACGCGGGTGTCGATTTCGGCCCGGTCAAGCGACAAATGCGCCCGCAGCGGCTCGGCGATGATCTGGGCGATGGTCAATTTCGGGTTCAGCGCGCCAGAGGGGCTTTGGAACACGAAGCCGATCCGCGCCCGCGCCGCACGCAACGACGGGCCGCGCAGTGCCGATAGATCCATGCCCTCGAACTCGATAGCACCCGCGATGACTTTGGCCAGGCCGACAAGGCTGCGGCCGGTGGTGGATTTTCCCGACCCGCTTTCGCCGATCAGGCCCAGCGTCTCGCCGCGATGGATGGTAAAAGACACGCCGCGCACAATCCTATGGGGCGCGCGAAACGGGCGTTGATAGCCCAGCACCAGATCGCGCACGGCCAGCACGACCAGCGCCTGAACAGGCGCGGGCGACGGGCGATGCGCCGTCGCGGCGTTCAGCAGGTGCCGGGTATAGGCGGATTGTGGTGCCCGCAGCGCCGCGGGCGCCTCCCCGGCCTCGACCAGCCGGCCATCCTTCATCACCAGAATGCGGTCGGCCATCTCTGCCACCACGCCCATGTCATGCGTGATCAGCAGCAGCGTCATATCGCGATCGCGCACCAGCCGTTGCAGCAGTTCCAGAATGTCGCGCTGCACGGTGACATCCAGCGCGGTTGTCGGCTCGTCCGCGATCAGCAGCTGCGGCCGGCCTGCAAGGGCCATCGCAATCATGATCCGCTGTTGCTGGCCGCCCGAAAACTGATGCGCAAAGTCATGCATGCGCCGCGCGGGATCGGGGATTCCGACCTCGGCCAGCAGGGCAATGACAGCTTTTTTGCGGGCCCTGGCGTTTTGATCGGGGTGGCGCAGGCGCAAAACCTCGGCAATTTGAAAGCCAATGCTGAACACTGGATCAAGGGCTGCCGAAGGGTCCTGAAAGACCGTGCTGATGCCGCGCCCGCGCCATTGTCCCAGGCCAGCGGCGGCAGGGATCACCGCCCCCTCGAACGCGACTGTGCCGGTCACTTGCGCATTCGCGGGCAGCAGGCCCAGCACCGCCATTGCGGTCATCGACTTGCCCGAACCGGATTCGCCCACGAGGGCCGTCACCTGCCCCCGCGCCAATGCAAGGGACAGGCCATCGACGGCGCGGGCCGCGCCAAAGTCGACGCAAAGATCGGTGATCTGCAGAATATCAGCCATGCTGCAGCCATTTATCCAGACGGATCAGCGTGATGGCATAGATACGAAAGCCGCGCCAAAGATTGTCGATCGACACGAATTCATCCGGCCCATGCGGGAAACCGTTCTCGGGCGGGATGAAATCTGGACGGCTGTCGGTGCGCACCCCGTTCACGACTGGCACACGATCACGCCCGAAACCCGGCCCAAAGGTGATCGAATTGGGCAGCACCCTCGCATGGGTGCCGCCGCCCATCGAAAACGGCACCGAATCCACTTCAGCAAATGTGTTAAAAGTCGATTGCAGCAATGAGACGAGGGGGCTTTCACGCTCGATATAGACCGGAAAGGCGTGGCGCACCGTCTGCACCTGCCCGCCAACGCCGGATGCGGCGCGCGTCAGTGCCGATAGCAGCGTCTCATGATCCGCCGCCACAGGATAACGGATATCGATATGCAGGCGCAGCCCGTCGCCGTAAGGCGCGATAATGCCGCCGTTTTGGGTCAGGCGGCCGGTCTCGTCATCGGCAATGGCCGTGCCCGTCCCGTCCCCCCAGGGCGTGTCCAGAACCTGCGCCAAAAACACCGCCGCGGCCTGATCCGCCGGATCATCCAGCAGACCGCTATCGGCCAAGGCGCGGGCCAACAGCGTGATGGCGTTCAGCGTGTTTTCGGGAAAGGCCGCATGACCCGATTGCCCGCGCACCAGCAGATGCGTGCCGCCCGTTGCGGCAGTGACGCTCAGGCGGCTACGCAGATCCGCAGGCAAGCGGTCTGTCGCCGCCAGAACGGTTACAGGGTCCAGTCCCGCCAGCACCAATCCTGCCGTTGCGGGCACCGCATTTACGGCAACGCCAGCCTTTAGCCCGCGCAGCTGCGGCCCGGCCGCGAAATCAATCGTCGCGATCAGATTGCCTTTTTGCGCAAAGTTCACCGGAAAACCGCCGTCCGAAATGATGCTGAGGCGCGGCACCGGATAATGCGCGGCGTAATGTTCCAGATCGGCCATGCCAACCTCCTCGGCCCCGCCATAGATCACGCGCAGGCGATGTTGCAGGTTGATCCCCAGGTCACGAAAGGCGCGCAGCAGATAGAGGTCCACCAGCGCCGGCCCCTTGTTATCCGAAGCCCCCCGCCCCAGCACGAAACCATCGCGATAAAAGGCCTCATAGGGCGCGATGGTCCAATTTTCGCCCGCAGGCACCACGTCCAGATGCGAGGCAAGGCCGATTTCCTCGGCCCCCGAGGGGGGATCGCCCAGCACGGAAATCGCATAGCCGTCGTGGGTCTCGGTTTGGAAACCCAGTTCCGCCGCGCGGGCGAGAACGCGTTCAAAGACCGCTGCCACATCGGGGCCGAAAGGCGCGCCCGGCGCGGCCTGCGTGTCATCGCTGACCGATGGATATGTCACCCAATCGATCAGATCGGCAATGAATTCATCGCGATGCGCGGCGAACCACGCGTCCAACTGTGCCAAAAGCGCCAGCTCTGCCGCAGTCGGCGCGGCGGGCACCAGATCGGCGGGCACGGGATGGGCGGGATATTGACGTTCCATAGGTTATTCCTTTGCCGAAATTGAAGGACGCGCGCGGCGGGCTGGTTTCAGCACCGCCAGAATGGCCGAGGCACGCGGTGTCAGATGACGCGACAGTGCCTCGCCCAGAAAGTTGATGCCCATGACCAGTATGACGATGGCGATGCCGGCGGGTAGCCATAGCCACCATTGATAGGTCAGCACACGCAGGCTTTGTGCAGACGACAGGATATTGCCCCAGCTGGCCTGCGGCGGGCGCACCCCAAGGCCAAGGAAACTCAGCGCAGATTCCGCCAGCACCGCCGTTGCAACCGCCAGTGTCGCATAGACCATCACCGGCCCATAGGCATTGCGCAGCAGATGGCGGATGATGATGGTCAGATCATTGACGCCGATAGCCTTTGCGGCCTGCACGAATTCCCGCTCGCGCAGCGACAGGAATTCTCCTCGCACCAAGCGCGCGAGGCCCGTCCAGTTCAGCAGCCCGATGATGATGACGACATTCATCAAACTCGCGCCGAATAGCGCCGCCAGCGTGATCGCCATGGCGTAAAAGGGAAAGCACATGACGATTTCAGTCAGCCGCATGATGATCGCATCCGTGATGCCACCGAAATAGCCCGCCAATGCGCCAAGGGTGACGCCGATCAGCAGTTGCACCGCGACCGCCGACAGACCGACCAGCACAGAGACGCGCGCCCCGAACAGCAACCGGCTGAGGACATCGCGCCCCACTTCATCGGTTCCCAGAAGATGGGTGGCACTCGGCGGCTCCTCGATCGCGAACATATCGATTGCCAGCGGATCATAGGGCGCAATCAGCGGCGCAAAGATCGCAAGCAAGGTGACGCTGCCCAGCAGCACGGCGCCGATGATGAAATAGGGATCTGTCCAGAGGGTCCGTTTCATGATCCCAACCTCACCCTCGGGTCGACCAGCGCATAAAGCAGATCCGCCAGCAGGTTCACGACGACCGTCACCAGCGCCAGCATCAGGATGATCCCCATCAACAGGGCGTAATCACGATTCTGCACCGCCTCGAAATTCAGGCGACCGATGCCGGGCCAGTTAAAGATCGTTTCGGTCAGCAGCGCAGCCGAAAACAGGCTGGGGATTTCAAGACTGATCATCGTGATCAGCGGCTTTGCCCCGTTGCGCAGCAGATGCGGAAATATCACCTGACGGCGTGTCAGCCCCTTGGCAAACAGCGTGCGGACAAAGTCCTGATCGGCGATATCGGCCACCGCGCCACGCAGATAGCGGCTCATGATCGCGGCATTTCCGATCGCCAGCACGCTTGCCGGCAAGATCAGATGCACCGCGACGTCCCGCAGATGGTCAAGGCCGCGATACCCGGCCCCGACCGTGACAACACCGCCGGTTGGCAGCCACCGCAGATCAGCCGCGAAGATCTTGATCAACAGCATGGCCAGAAAGAACGCCGGGATCGAGACGATGACAAAGGACACGACCGATAGCGCCACATCCGCCCGTCCGTCGCGTCTTAGCCCGGCCCAGACACCGACCGGCACCGACACCAGCAGCGTCAGCCCCAAAGCCGTCCCCGCCAGCAGGGCAGTATTCCCGATCCGACTGGCGATCACCTGCGTCACCGGCGCGCCATATTGGATTGAATAGCCGAAATCACCCACTGCCGCCCGCCCGATCCAGCGCAGATATTTGACCCAGATCGGGTCGTAATAGCCCAGACGGGCCAGCAGGCGTTGTTTCTCCTCGGGCGAGGTCATCGGGTCTATCATGGCGACATAGGGATCGCCCGGTTGCAAATGCACCAGCGCAAAGACGATGACCGAAATGCCGAAGATCACGGGCACGGCGATCAGCAACCGTCGCAGAATATAATGAAACATGCAAAATTCCCCGGCGGGGCGGATGGTCATCCGCCCCGCGCTTTGTCAGTCGCGCGCCCGCCAGTTGGTCACACCGGCAAAGGGTTCATAGGGATAGGGATGGTATCCCTCGACCCGCGGGCCGACAGCGAAACCGATGCTGGGAATGTAAAGCCAGACACGGATGGCTTGGGCATTCACCTCGCGCAGCCAGTCACCGACCAATTGCGCCTGCGCATCGGGATCGACAGTCGCGTTGAACTGATCCGACAGGTCGACCAGTCGATCGTTCTGGAACCGCTCCCACCAGTGGTTGTTGTCATAGATCCCAGGCCGGAATGTGCCGCCCATCAACACGCCATCAAAGGCGACAGAGGGATCTTGCAGGATCGACAGGGTCGAGTTGAAATCGGCCGAGGCCAGCTCGACATTGATCCCCACCGCCCGCAGATATTGTTGGATGATCGGGGCCGACAATTCGCGCGTGCGGTTTCCCGTTGGGAAATTGAGAGCGAAATCAAAGGATTCTCCGTCCCTGTCAACGATGCCATCGCCGTTACTATCGACCCAGCCCGCCTCGGCCAACAGCGCCTTGGCGCGGTCGGGGTCATAGGCATAGGGATCCAGATCATCCGGATAATAGGGGCTGTCGGGATGTGCGTTGGTGTTGAAGGTAATCCCATGACCGAACAGCAGCTGGTCGACCAGCGCCTGACGGTCGATTGCGTGGATGATCGCCTGCCGCACCCGCACATCCGATAGGCGTGTATCCGTTGCATCCAGTGTCAGATATTGCGCCGAGGTGCCAACCTGTTCGTCAATCGTGATCCCCGCATCGGTAAAGGTCTGCAGATCGCGCGGGTTCCAGGACGACAGCGGCACGATGTCGAGTTCGCCGTTGATCAGCGCCGTTTGCGAGGTTTGCTGGTTGGACACGACATAGATCAGCCGCGATAGCTGAGCGGGCGCGCCGTAATAGGAATCGTTCCGCTCCAGCTCGACATATTGATCCGAGACGAAGCGGACAAAGCGAAACGGCCCCGTCCCGATGGGGTTTTGCAGCGCGCTTGTCGCCTCATTCCACTGTGCGATGGGGATCGGCTGCCAGATATGGCGCGCCAAAATCGGACGGTCGGCAAAGGTCGCAAAGGCTGCGGCATAGGGCGCGTCAAAAGTGAATTTCACCGTCAGCGGGTCGATCACCGTAATGCCCGGCAGATCGGCAACGACGCCGGTGCTATAGGCCTCGAACCCTTCCAGATGCTGCACGAACGGCAGATAGTCGCGCGGAAAATCAGGCGCGGCCGCGCTTTGAAAGGTAAAGGCGACATCTTCGGCGCTAAAGGCCACGCCGTCATGCCATGTAACGCCGTCACGCAAATGAATGATCAGACTGCGGCCGTCATCCTGATAGGTAAAGCTTTCGGCCAGATCCGGCAGCGGGTTCTGCGCCTCGTCCAGCGTGTAAAGGCGGCTATAGACGTTGAACAGGACATCGCGGTCATAATTAGTGAAATAGAGCGTCGGATGGAACGTGCCGTTCGGATTGCTCCACAGCGCATAGCGCAGCGTATCGGCGGGTTGCGCGGCAGCGGGCGAGAGCGCCGAGCTTGCCAATAAAGCGGCGGTCAGAAGCAGCGAAAATCTTTGACGAATTCTCATTACGGCACCTTCAGGGTGAGTTCCCCGAAAGGCTATGGAGTTTTCAACTGCCAGTAAATGAAAGGGATTTGTCCATTTTAGCGCCGCCGCAGGTTAGGCATTCCTTAAAACGACACGCAAACAAAGCCCCACTTCCACCGTAGAATATGCCTGTTGTTTCAGCCGTCTTCACGCATCAGAATCCCCCTGCCCTACCCCCACATCATGAGAAATGGCTGACGCATATGGCGCGCGGATCCGGGCGACAATCGTGGGCTTAGGCAGGTCCTATCAAGAGAGAAACACGAGGAAGGCAATCTCCTCCCGGTCTCCATGCGCCACAGAACCTCAGACGAAAGTCGTCCTTATACCATGGACTGAATGGGCGCATTGGAACACTGAAGTCCGTCATGAATTCGTTGGGATCCGGAAGAACCCCTGTCAAACCGATGCAACAATGCCGCAGCTTCTCCCGGGTCCGGACGCTGCCGAACGCAAAATCGAAGATCGCCATATCCTGATCGCGGTCGATAGTGTCCCATTCCGCCTCGAAGCTTCCCTTTGCTTTCCTCAGCTCCACGTAGAGGTTTCGTTTGGGCGTCGGCATGCTGTAAAGCGGAACCAGCTCGCAATAGCGTTCGAGGTCGATGATAACATTATTCACTGAAGCGAGCTGCGTTTCGGTGTCTTCTGGCGTATGGACCTGCCGCCGCGCTTGATCCTCCTCGAGCCGCATCGTCATATATTCGCGACCACGGTTGCTCTCGACCTTGATACCACCTGCGTTTGGCCAGTGTACCCGTTTTCCAGCGCCCCTATGCGATAGGCCGCATTGCCCATCAGGATGCAGTCAGCGGTCTGGGCAGCTGCTGCAACCGTGCCATGCCGTAGCGGTTGCAGACGCGGGCCCACCCCGGCCTCCTGGACAACCGCAAATATGTTCCAGTCGCTCGCAAATCCGGTCGGCAGCCCCAGAGAGGCTATGGTCGTGGTGGGGTCGTGCCATCAACATTGTACGACGCCGAGGCGCGCAGGATGGCCGGGCCGCCGGCATAGCCACACAGACCCGACGTGTTGCGCCAGCCCCCGAGAGACAGCCGCGTGTCCTATGCGAACAACCTCGACCGGATCGAGACTATCCGCAACAACGGGCTCCTCGAGGGGCTAGTGCGACTGCGCCGGCTGCGGACAGAGCTGGACCGCCAAACCAAACTACATCTACTTGCTCAAGATCCGTCATCTTCAGACCAAGAGGCACTATCTCAAACTCGGATATTCGTCGCATCCTGTAAAGAGACACAAACACCAGTTGGGCCTACCTAAATCCGCCGAAGTCGAGCTGCTCCGGGTCGTCGCCATGCCGACCGGCCATGAGGCCTGCGTCCAGGAGAAGGCCGCCCATGCCCACCTCAAACACGTGCATCCGGAATCCCTCGTCCCTGCCCCGTAATACGCAGACCTGATGAATGTGGTGTCCGAGATCTACAGCCCGGAAAGCCTTTCCATTCTGCAGGATACACTTGACCGGATCGGGGAGGAGATCATTGACGCCGCCTGAACCGGAATCTGGATGCCATCTCCGCGCCGCCCCAAACCGCGGCCCGGATCAATCCGGAAAGCGCGAAGGACGCCGCGGAATCGCGCGCGCCGACCGCATCGGCCCACCCGTCTCCGGCGCGCGGCCAACCGCGGCGCAAGCCGCGACTCTCGACCGCGCCGTGTGACCAGCATCCTGTGCTGCGCCGCCGTTGGGGCCGAACCGGATAATGCCGTCCGGCGCGGTGTTTCCGGATCACGTCCGACGACACATCGGCGGATCCGGATGCCTAGGCTCCAGACCCATTGATTTTGGGGTTTTGGCGTGATTCAGGCTCTGTGAGGAGACCTGATCGATGAGCAATCTATATTGGCTGAGCGATGCTCAGATGGCGCGCCTTGCGCCTTTCTTTCCCAAGAGCCATGGCAAGCCCCGCGTGGACGATCGTCGCGTCCTCAGTGGCATAATATTTATCAACCGCAATGGGTTGCGGTGGTGCGATGCGCCGAAAGAATACGGCCCGGCGAAGACCCTTTACAACCGGTGGAAGCGATGGAGCGACAACGGAGTCTTCGCCCGGATCCTGGTCGGGCTGGTCACTGAGCGCGCCGAGCACGAGACGATCATGATCGACGCGACGTATTTGAAGGCACACCGCACCGCATCAAGCCTTGGGGTGAAAAAGGGGGGCGCGGGCGCCAGATCGGGCGCACCAAAGGCGGCATGAACACAAAGCTGCATGCCGTTGCTGATGCCAAGGGGCGGCCGATCGGGTTTTTCATGTCGGCTGGGCAGGTCAGCGATTATACTGGCGCGGCGGCACTGCTAAGCAGTCTGCCGAAGGCGGGGTGGCTGCTCGGAGATCGGGGTTACGATGCCGATTGGTTCAGAGATGCGTTGAAAGACAAGGGGATAAAGGTCTGCATCCCAGGCCGGAAGTCCCGCAAGAAGGCGGTGAAATACGACAAGCGGCGTTATAAACGGCGCAACCGCATCGAGATCATGTTCGGTCGCCTCAAGGACTGGCGGCGCGTGGCGACCCGATACGACCGGTGTCCAGAGACCTTCTTCTCAGCCATCATCCTCGCCGCAACCGTCATGTTCTGGCTATGAGCAAGAACGAGTCCTGAGCCTAGCCATCGCTTCAAGATTGTTCATTCTAGCCCCTACTCTAGTCAGAGACATAGCCGATAGAATAAGCAAGGCTAAGACGTTAATCGAGGTTCCCAAGCATTAACCAGCCGCCAAGGGACAAGGGTGAACTCGTGGCTCTGTTCGACCACCGCGAACTTGCCGCTCGATAGCTGGACGGTGCCGGTGAACTTGCCGCTGATCTTCTCGCCATCCGCCGCCGCCCGAAATGGCAGCGCCTTGTCCTCGGCCATCTCTGTGCCGACGCGGGCGACTTCGCGCTCTCGCTGCGTGGCGAGAAGCCTGCGCCGGTAAAAGACGCGTCCGTTGTGCTGTCGCGTCGCGTCCCCCTGTTCGATATGATGCTCCCTGCGCTGCTCCATCGCCTCGCGCACTTGTTGCCCGAAACCGGCCGGAGCGAGATCCGATGCGTCGGGTGTAACCAGCCGCCGGTCGAGTCAGGTCGCGCCATCCGAACCGATCTGGCTTTCCAGATTGAAAGTCGAGATGACGCGGATGCTGGTCTGCCGGTTTCGGCCGGCATCGTAGGCGGCGGCGCGGCTCTCGAAGTCTTCAGGGATGCGCCATTGATCCGCGTCGATCCGCTCGGTGATCCCGGCGCGGCGCAGCGCCTCCAGACTGAGGGGGCTGGAGACTAGAACTTTCGACTAAGCCCCGGCTCTCCAGCCAATCCAAAACGCCACGGCATATCTTTGGCCCGCGTGATGCCAATGCGCGGGCCGCAAAGAATGTCTTTGTTCGATCTGTCATCAAATGTCAGCGCCAGATCGGTGCCATCGAAGGGGCGGCCATTATCTGAGAGCTGGACATCCAACGCCTGGGTCAGTCGCCCCGGTCCTGCGCAAAGCGGGCCTGCCGGGCGCCGTGCACGCATGTGATCAAGCCCCCATTGCGGCTGCAGGGCGCGGATAAGGACCGCTTCACCGGGTCGGCCAACCACATTCAAACAGACTTGGATTCCATAAGAGAGGTATACATAAGCGTACCCCGCTGGCCCGAACATCGCGCCATTACGCAGGGTTGGCCCGCGAAAGCTATGCGACGCGGGGTCGGTTGCACCATAGGCTTCGGTCTCGATGATCACACCCCCGACGACCCCGCGTACGGTCATGGTCGCGCCCAGCAACAGCTTTGCAAGCGTGCATATATCCAAAGAGGGGTCAAACGGTGGAAAGTCGGGCAAAGACATCACTAATCAGCAGAGGCGTATAGCAGGGCAATATCGCGATGATAAAGCGCGCAGGCAGCGCTCTCATGGCGCAGAGCCGCGCGGCGCGGCTCGAGGGTCACCCCGCCCGCCAAGTTTGATCCAGCACAGACGAAACCCACGCAGCCGGCCGTTATAGACAAGGCCGGTGACCATCAGATACGGTCGCTGCGCGACGCGGATCACCCCAGCGTTCCAATTCAAGCCCGCCGTTTGAAATCAGGCCAAAGCGGGACGGCGCATGGGGGACATTGTCTGGAGCAATTGGCCACGCTGCCCGTTTTCTTCTTGCATCAAGGAGTGACCAGCCCGAACCAGAATTCCCTACTCCTCCGTATCTTGAACAGAAGCAGACCGCGCCCGGATCGTTTCTTAAACTGGACCCTCGACCGGATCATGGCTAGAACACTACAGGGGCAGCGGCAGGCTGCACGGTAAGGTCGCGTTCATCACCGATGATGCTAGTGGCATCGGAGCGTGGATTTATCTGAATGCTTAGCGGTCCAAAAATCGAACAATAGCTTTCATGGAACAAATCTAGCGATCAATGTGTTGCTAGGATCGGACGCCCGTAAACGAGGTGGTTTATGCAAGATGTGATCCCGTTTGATTTACATCGTATGTTTCTAGGCGACGCACCACCGCTTTATTTCGCCGAAATTGTCTTGCGGATTGTGATAATCTGGACATGGACGATGCTTCTTTTGCGCTGGATCGGCGGGCGCAGCATTTCACAGCTCTCACTGGTCGAATTCCTCCTTGTGATTGCGCTTGGCTCGGCCGTCGGCGACTCGCTCTTTCTTCCGGACGTGCCGATTTTACATGCCTTCCTGGTAATCTTGGTTGTTGTTCTTATCGACAAGGGTATTGATCTGCTCATCAGACGCTATGACATCGTGAAGAGGGCGATCGACGGAGAACCGCTTGAAGTCGTCAAGGATGGCAAAATACTGACAACCAACCTGACCCGCCATACCATCAGCGCTCCAGAGCTGATGGAACTTCTAAGGTTAAGGGGCGTAGAAAATCTTGGCGCGGTCCGGCGCGCCTATCTTGAGCCCTCCGGACAGGTTTCGGTATTCAAATCCGACCAGATGCGCGCGGGACTTCCTCTTGTGCCGCCGGTCGAACAGCAGTCAAAGCGACGACATCCCTTTGCAAACTGCTGTTGTGCGAACTGTGGCAGTGTAGAGGTGCGTGTTCAGGATGCCAGAAGCGTTTGTGCGGACTGCGGACAATCCCTTTGGGCAGCGAAAGTCATGTCCGGCACCGGCACCGGCACCGGGAACAATAGCCACGATACGCCGTTGGATCAGAGAAGCCACGACAGGACAGCGGGATGAAAATTGGTTACCATGCCTCGCAGGAGCAATTTCCACCGGAAGAACTGCTACAATGCGCCGTCGCCGCGGAACAGGCCGGATTTGACGGCGTAAAAACCTCTGAACACTTCCACCCTTGGAGTGCTAACCAGGGCCATTCGGGTTATTCATGGTCCTGGATTACGGCGGCCATGCAGATCAGCAGCATCCCCTTTGGCCTCATCACCGCGCCCGGCTATCGCCATCACCCAGCCAGCGTTGCACAGGCGGCTGCAACAGTTGCGCGAATGTATCCTGATCGGTTCTGGCTTGCCCTAGGAAGTGGAGAGGCCATAAACGAGGCGATCACCGGCGTGTATTGGCCAGAAAAGGCCGAACGAAATGCCAAACTTAAAGAATGCGCTGCGATCATCCGCGCGCTCCTGACAGGCAATGAGGTCACGTTTCGCGGGCGCGTCACGGTCATAGAGGCCCAACTCTTCACCCTGCCCACAACCCCGGTGCCGATCTATGGCGCGGCAATAAGTTGTGAAAGCGCCGCACAGGTCGCACAGTGGGCGGACGGCCTACTTACCGTTGGGGGCGACCCAAGGGATGTGTCCGAAGTCGTCAAGGTATTCCGAGAGTCAGGTGGCGCAGGCAAACCCATACATATACAGCACGCTTTGTCATGGGCACCCGAAGAGGCTCTGGCACTTCACGAGGCACGGCATCAATGGGCCCCCGTCATCGCAGGCGGAGAGATAAATTGTGACATCCGCCGCCCAAAAGATTTCGATAGGTTTGCCACATTCGTAGATGAGCCTGCGCTGCGCGCACATATTTCCATCTCGGCCGATCTTGGGGTACACGCAGCACAAATTGCTGCGTTGGCGGAAATAGGCGATTATATCCATCTACACTGTGTTGGCCGAAACCAGCGTCAATTCATTGAGACCTTTGGTGCCACGGTGCTGCCCCAACTGCGCTAGATTGTGTTGACAAAAGGGCATTCCCCTTCGTTGTCTGCTGCGATGCAAGATCATCTCTTCGTTGGAATGGACCTTGACGCGCAGCCTGGTGCTGGATGTCGACTGGGCATTCTTTAAGGGCTTCAACCGGGCTGTTTTACACCCGGACGGCCGAACCCTGCGGACCATCGGCTTATTGTTTTTGGCATTTTTTGGATCTCTCGGACTGGGCAGCCCTGACGAGATCCGCCCGAAGAGTTCGGCGAATGGTCGGCGGTCTGTCGCTAGTTTCGGCGCTGGACGCTCGCCGGGCTCTGGAAGGACATCCAGGGAGCCTTGAACCATGCGAAGCTCGAACCCGACAAGCTCCAGATGATCGACAGCACCGTGATCAGGGCCCACCATCATGCGGCCGACGCAAAAGGGGGACTTCCAAAGGGGCTCTTGGCCGTTCAAGACGCAGCTTCTCGACGAAGATCCATATGCGCGTCAACGGCGCTGACCTCCAGATGAGAACCGAGATCGCGCCTAGGCAGGATTCAGGCTACACGGGGTATGGTTTATTCATAGCCGACAACCTGCCTCAGCCCTCCGTATTACTCGCCGACAGGGGTCATGACTCTGCTAAAGTTCGAGAAGACTTAGGGAGCCATAATGCAGTGCCGATGATACCGATGCGAAAGAACTCCAAGGTCCGAAAGACCGTCGATATGGCCATCTATACCCTGCCTACCTTGGTAGAGCGTCGCGTCAGTAAGCTGAAGAACAGCACGCGACTGGTGAACCATTACGACAAAACCGCCGATATTTTTCTCGGCTTCGTCGACATCGCCTGCACCAGGCTCTGGCTTCTCCATTCGTCAACACGACCTAGTGACAGGTGTATATCCGCAGTCGTCGCTTTCTCCATGATCTTGGTCTACAAGCGTTTTACTATAGGCCCTGATGAGAGACTGCTTTCAGGATCATGATCTCGAATAGAGACGCATTGTCAATGAAGCATTCTAGACCTCTATCGTCCACAAAACGCTCCATGGCCCCAGCATTTGACCATCTGCCCAGCCGGTTTGCCAAATTTTGCGCCCTATAAGGGGGACCGTCGACTCCTCGGATACATGGGATAAGTTGATATAGGCACGCAGCACCGCGCCATCGCCCATGATCCAGGTTGTAAACATGCTGCTGCGTCCCATGCGCTTGCCATGGGCGCTAAATCCAGCCATAGCTTTTAACCGTGGCACAATCTCGCGTTGACGCAAATCTATAAGAGTCCGATAGATACGAAGCATCTGCTGACCGTGATTTTCCTCGGCTTCGACCCAATCAATTTTGGCACGCATGAATGTGGCTTCACTGGTTGGATCGTAGGTTTCCTCGACATCCGGTTTAGTCGGATCTATATCCTCCGAATTGCCGCGCATGTCCCTCATCCGACCTTCGATTACGGATTCCCGCATGTCATCCGGAACATCTGAAAAGAATGGAAAGGCTGTGGTCGCCCCGAACTCCTCACCCATAAATATCATCGGGATCTGCGGCGATAGCAAATAAATGGCAATATAGGCATGAACCGCTGCGGCACTGGTAAAATGACTGATCCGGCTTCCTTGGATACGATTTCCGACTTGATCATGGTTTTGCATATAGCTGATAAAGGCCTGCGGCGGCAAAGCCGCGCTCGGTTCGCCCCTGTTTCGTCCCTCATGCAGCTTGTATTCGCCTTGAAAGATAAACCCTTCGCGCAGTGCGCGGCCTAGTTTGTCAAATACCACGTCATCGTCCAGAAAGTCCGCATAATAGCCACCGGCTTCCCCGGTGGTGGCTGTGTGCAGAACGTGATGAAGATCGTCATTCCACTGCGCCGTATAAAAAACCGGCTGACTTTCATTATCGCGCCGCAACCATGAGGCCCCGTTATCCGAGTTTTCCACAACAAGATGAATTTTTCTAGCAGGAAATGCACTGCGTATGCGCGCAGATAAAATTTCAAGAATATGTGTATTACTATCATCTTTCAATTCATGGATCGCATCAAGGCGAAGCCCGTCAAGATTGAACTCTGTCAGCCAATAAAGCGCATTGTCTATGACGAAAGAACGCGCAAAAGACGATCCTTCAGCATCAAAATTAATCGCGCACCCCCAAGGTGTATTATGCCTATCCGTGAAAATCGGTGTGAGTTTTTCGAGATCATTTCCAATCGGCCCAAAGTGATTATATACCACGTCCAGCAAGACCATCATACTGCGGGCATGTGCAGCATCTACAAAGGCCCGCATATCATCCGGGCTTCCATAGCTGTTCATTGGCGCATACCATGAAGCGCCGTCATATCCCCAGTTGAAGCGGCCATAACATTGCGCCACCGGCATAATCTGAATCGCTGTTATGCCCAGATCGGCAAGATGATCCAACCTTTCAATCGCCGACGCCCAAGTGCCGCTTTCGGTAAATGCCCCGATATGGAGTTCGTAGAGGATGGCTTCCTCCCAATCACGGCCAACCCAGGCTTTATCTGTCCACTGAAATAATGTCGGGTCGATTACCGCACTCGGCCCGTCCAAACCTTGGGGCTGAAAGCGCGACGCGGGATCCGCGATCAAACTGCGATCAGGCAGCGCGAACCGATAGAGTGTCCCGGCCGTCACTCCCGGCACCTCTATCTCGTGCCAGCCTTGGCCATTGGTACGCATGGGAACTGTCTCGGCCTCGGAAAGTACTAGCTGCACATTCGCGCATTTAGGAGCCCATAATCTGAACCACGTGCCATTTTGACTAATCGTTGCGCCGAACGGCATGTGATGCACACGCCCCCTGGTTGCCAGATAGCCCATTCGACTGCGTTGCATAATGTGTCACCTCCCGTCCTGTGCTGTTCCAACTAACGATTTAAAATTAATGATGATGCTTAACATCACCGGCCTTTTCGATGCATTTGCAGTTAATTTAACGCTCCGACCAACTACAGTGGCGAGCAAAAGTTGGCCTTAACCCTCTTGTTGCAAGCGAATGGAATTATCGCCCTAGTTTTGCTCATCGGGCGTCAGCCATATCGCCGAAAGCCCCGGCACAGTCAGCGTCGCGCCATAGGGCTGCCCCTGCATAGGCATATCCAGGGCTGAAATCCCGCCAAGATTTCCAAGATTACCCCCACCATAGACCGCCGCGTCAGAATTGAGGATTTCGCGCCAATTTCCTGCGCGTGGCAGACCGATCTGCACCTCGCGATCCACAGGCGTCATATTGATCGCAATCAGCACGGGAGCGGGATCGTTAGGCACGTGGCGTAACCAGACAAAGATAGAGTCCTGGTCTGCATTCGCATCTACCCACGTAAATCCGTCGCGGTCACTACCATGAAGGGCCGGATATCTGCGGTATAACCTGTTCAGATCGCGCAAAAAAGACGACATAGCACGTCCCTGCGGCTGGTCTGCCTCCCACCAATTCAGGTTTTCGTCATGGTTCCATTCGCGGCTTTGCGCGAATTCCTGCCCCATGAACAATAACTTCTTGCCGGGATGTCCCCACATAAAGGCGTAAAGGGCCCGAAGATTTGCAAATTGCTGGTTCGCGTCGCCCGGCATCTTCGCCAAAAGCGACTTTTTGCCATGCACAACCTCGTCATGGCTGAAAGGCAGGATGTAATGCTCCGAGCCGGCATAAACGGTGCTGAATGTAGCTTCATGGTGATGGTATTTCTTATGGATCGACTCGCGTGACATGTAACGCAGAATGTCATTCATCCAGCCCATGTTCCACTTATAACCAAATCCCAAGCCCTGCTGATCGACTGGCCGTGTGACACCGGGATAACTTGTCGATTCCTCTGCAATCATCATAATTCCAGGAGCTTCGCGATAAACTGCCGTGTTCAAATCCTGCAAAAACGCGATCGCTTCCAGGTTTTGATTGCCGCCATATATATTTGGTATCCATTCACCTGCTGGGCGTGAGTAATCACGATAGATCATCGAGGCCACGGCATCGACCCGAAGAGCATCGATGTGAAACTCCTCCAGCCAATAGAGTGCATTTGAAGTTAGAAAATCTTTGACTTCGCGGCGGCCAAAATTATAGATCAGCGTCCCCCAATCGGGGTGGCGCCCTTCGCGTGAGTCCTGATGTTCATAGAGGGCTGTTCCATCAAACATGGCCAATCCATGTGGATCTTCGGGAAAGTGGGCGGGAACCCAGTCGAGGATCACACCTATACCGCGGCTATGCGCAGCGTTTACGAATGTGCGTAGCTGGTCAGGTTTGCCATATCGTGCCGCCGGCGCATAAAGGCCGACGGGCTGATATCCCCACGACCCTGCGAAAGGATGCTCATGGACAGGCATCAGCTCGATATGCGTAAAGCCCATGTCTTCAATGTAATCCAAAAGACTGACGCAAAGTCCCTCATAACCGCCCTGCCCCCGCCATGATCCAAGATGAATTTCATAGATGGATATGGGCGCATCAGGGGAGTGGCGGCTGCCGCGTGTCGTCATCCAATCCTTATCCGTCCAGGCAAACGCGGATTTCATTGTCACGATGGAGGCATTGCCCGGCGCGCGCTCGGCCTGTTGGCCATAGGGGTCCGCCTTCAGTCTCATTATACCATCCGCACCCAACACCTCGAATTTATACAGGGCATCTGCAGTGACATCGGGCAGGAATATCTCCCATATACCGCAGCCATGCTGCAGCCGCATCGGAGCGCGGCGGCCGTCCCAGTGATTGAAATCCCCCACGACGCTGACGCGCCTTGCGTTTGGTGCCCACACCGCGAAAAATGTGCCCTTGACGCCCGATACCTCTACGCAATGTGCGCCTAAAGAATGCCATAAACGCAAACCATTAGGCGATTGAGACCATTTGTCGTGAAAAAGTGAGCCGTATCGGTAAGCGTCTTGCCATCCATAGACTGCACCATCCAAAAAATGCGCCTCAAAACGATAGCTTGGCGCAACCGGCATTGTCGCAGTCCATAGACCCGCCGCGTCAGGATGCTGCTGCATAGGCGTTTTTCCATCATCGCAGCATAGGAATACCGCCGCCGCATCGGGCATGAACGCTCTGATTTGCCACCCATGCGCGGTCAGGTGCGGCCCCAAAATAGCGAAGGGATCGGCCTCCCTGCCGTGTTGCAATGCGATGGCGCGGTCGCGCGGGACGCCCCCGCCCTCAGCGCGCAAAGTCACTGCCACCACCCCGAGAGGGATACAATTCCCGTGCTTGCCGATACACTGCCGCGTAATCCGCCGCCGCCTCGTCCCAGGAAAAGTCCATCCGCATCGCGTTTATCTGCATCTGCCGCCAGACGGCGGGCTGGGCATGGAGCGCGCACATATGATGCAGTGCTCGGCTGAGATGGCGTGGCTCGGCTCCCGGCAAAAGGATGCCAGTTGCAGCCTTTGCCTTTAGCGCAGCGGGCGTGGCGTCAATAATTGTATCAGCCAAACCGCCGACCGCCGTGGCGATCGGGATCGTGCCCTGCTCCATCGCATACATCTGTGTCAGCCCACATGGCTCGAACCGGCTGGGGATCAAAATGCAATCCCCGCCTGTGAACAGGCGCGCGGCCAGTTCCGACGAATAGGCCAGACATAACCCCACCCGATTGGGATGTTTGCGCCTGATTGACCTGAAACCATCCTCTATTGCTGGGTCGCCCGTGCCGACAAGGATCAGCGAGCTGTCGCATTCATCCAGCGCGCTCCAGACGTCCACAACGATATCCAACCCCTTCTGCGCAGTCAGTCGGCTGACGATCACCGCAAGCGGTCCATCACTGCGCAAATTGAACTCGGCGCATAGCTCGGCCCGCATCCGCCTTTTGTGTGCCAGATGCGCATTCACGGAACGCCGTCGCGGCGCGGCAACGTCGATCCCATTCAAAATGCCGCGAAAGCGGGTGCCACGTGCGCGCAGATAGCCATCCATTGCCATTCCGGTCTCAGGCTGAAGCAGTTCGCGCGCGTAATTGGGGCTAACGGTTGTCACAACGTCGGCTGTCTGGATGCCTGCTTTCAAAAACGAGGTGTGACCGTAGTGATCGGCCTCCTTCGTCAACCACGATTGCGGCAGCCCTATCCGATGCGCGTCGTCATAGGTCAAAATGCCTTGAAAAGACGCATTGTGCAGCGTGAGGGCGGTGCCAACTGGAATATTGCGCAGCTTTATCAGATGGGTCGCCAGCGCCGCGTGCCAATCATGCGCATGAACAACATCTGGCCGCCAGCCATCTTGCAGACCTGCGGCGGCAAGACATGCGCCCATCTCCGACAGCGCGGCAAATCTTCGCGCGACCTCGGCCCAGTCGCCCGTCATCGCCTCGTATGGGGCAGCAAGCTCGCCAAACAGCTGCGGGGCGTCGAGCAGCAGCAATGTATTGCCAGCGTGCTCGCCCATACGCACCACGGCCGCGCCACACAGCACCAAATCTTCGCGGTGCACGATTGGCCAGTTTCCCGCAAGCGCATCAAGCTGCGGATAAAGCGGCATCAGAGTGCGCGTGTCCCAGCCTTGCTTGCCCAGATAGCTGGGCAATGTCCCCGCCACATCTGCCAAACCACCGACTTTGATCAACGGTGCGAATTCAGCCGTGATCGAAAGCGCCCTATGATGACTTGCGCCCGGCCGGTCGCCGAAAAAAGAGTCATCCATTTCGATTATCGCGCATGATTGGTTCCAGATAAGATCCCGATGTTCCGGTCAAAAAAGAAACCGTGCGGCGCAGAACTTGTTCCGGCCGCACTCACATAATTTACAGTATAACCCGCGGATTTTGCGGGCCCATTGTCCCGGGCTTCATTAGGAATACTGCGCCTGCCTGCGGATAATGGGACAGTTGCGCGGGGGTCATGCCTTCACGGGCGGTGGTGATCAGCATGTGGTCTTGTTTTGGCCCCACCCAGGCGGGACAGGTTACATTTGGCACCGGCAGATAAAGCGATGTTTTATGCAGGCCGTCTGGCCCCAAGCAGATGATCCTGCTGCCGCCCCAGATTGCGACCCACAAATTACCATTATGATCGGTAACGGCGCCGTCGGGATGGTCCTGATCAAATTGGATCATCAGCTGCGGATGACCGCTTGGCAGGCCCGTCAGCGGATCCAGCCCGACCTTAAGGATGCGCTTTGCGGCGGTGTCGGCAAAATAGCCAGTCGCCCCGTCCGGCGAGAAGCAAATGGAATTTGGCGTGGTCATATCCGCCCAAAGCCTGCGCAATTCGCCTTTGCCAAAGTGGTAAATGGCGCCCGCCCCGGCTGTACCACGCTTGCTGATCGTGCTGATCCACCACGCCCCGCTGGGATGAACGCGTGCATCGTTTGAGCGCAATCCTCCTGTAGACCAGTCTGCGTGCAAAACAACATGCAGGCTGCCATTTGACAGATCGCGATCAAAAATGCCGCGCTCTGTCAGCAAAAGCTGCCTGCCATCGTTTGTGATCGCTGCGGCGCTTGCCTGTAGCGGCAGGGTGATCGCCTGCTGCCGCTGTGTCGTCCCGTCGCAAAGAAAAAGTGTCTTGCTTGCGATGTCAAACCACCAAGCCAAATCAGAGTCGCCGTCATAACCCGGCCCCTCCCCCAGTATCAGGCGATCTGCACTTATGGGCGTTGGAATGTCATGCACTTATTGCGCTCCTGCGTCAGATTCGCGAAAAACCACGACAGATTGAGGCGGGATGATCCACGTGCCTTCTGCCGGGATCTGACAGCAGACATTCTCAGCAGATGTGTCGATCACGCATGTCCAGCTGCCCGCTGGCAAGAGGAAACCTGTCTCGCCGCCAGCGTTGACGACAGTCAAGATACGGTCGCTCTCGCGCGCACACAGCAGCCCACAAACTTTCAGTCCCCTGTCCTGCCAGTCCTCCTCGCGCATGTCTTCACCGCAAGGATGCAGCCATGTCACCACTTGCGTGCCACTGTCGCCACGCAGAAACTGAGATGTCGCAATCTTATGAGTCCGCCGAAACGCCAGCAGATGCCGCACCGCCGCGTGCAGCGCCTCATTTTTGCCTCCCCAATCCAGCCAAGTGGTAGGATTGTCCTGACAATAGGCGTTGTTGTTACCCTCTTGCGTATGGCCAAACTCGTCGCCGGCCAGCAGCATGGGCACACCTTGCGACAAAATCAGCGTGGCCATCATCGCCTTGGCCCGCGCCAATCGCATTTGGTTGATATGCGGATCCTCGGTCGGGCCCTCGTGGCCGAAATTGTCGGAATGATTTGTCGAATGACCGTCACTACCATCCTCGCCATTGGCCAGGTTATGGGGGCCGTCATAGGACAATACATCCCAAAGCGTGAACCCGTCATGCGCCGTCACGAAGTTCACAGCGCTTGTCGCAGGTCTATGTGTGTGATCAAACTGCACGGGCGATCCCAGCAAGCGCTGCGAGAGGCGAGGAAGCATTCCCTCATCGCCTTTCCAAAAACGGCGCGTGTCATCACGAAACTTGTCGTTCCATTCGCGAAACGGCCACGGAAATCCGCCCAGTTGATAGCCGCCCTCGCCGATGTCCCATGGCTCTGCAATCAGCTTTACCTTTGACAAAATTGGGTCTTGCTGGATTGCTGCAAAGAAAGCGCCGCGCTGGTCGAAACCTTGCGGACCGCGCCCCAGCGTCGATGCCAGATCAAATCGAAAGCCATCGACATGCATCACCTCGACCCAGTAACGCAGTGAATCCAGCACCATTCGCAATACCATCGGGTGAGCGAGGTTAAGGGCATTGCCTGTGCCCGTCGTGTCATAGCAATGGCGGCGATCCTCTGCCAACATATAATAGCTGGCATTGTCGATGCCGCGAAACGACAGGGTCGGGCCCATTTCACTGCCCTCAGCGGTATGGTTGTAAACCACATCAAGGATCACCTCGATACCGGCGCGATGCATCTTTTTAATTGCCGTTTTCACCTCGATCACTTCGCCGGACTTCAGATATCCCTGATGGGGCGCGAAGAAGGCGATCGTATTGTAACCCCAATAATTGGACAGGCCCTTCTCGATCAAATGTCGGTCCTGCACAAAACCATGCACCGGCAGTAGCTCGACGGTCGTGACACCAAGGTCGGTCAGATGCGCGATAATCGCATCGCTCGACAACCCAACGAATGTGCCACGATCTTCGGCATCCACTGCCGGATGCTGCATTGTCAAACCGCGGACATGGGCCTCATACATGACAACCTCGTCCCAAGGATGACGGAGACTACTCTCCGCCTCCCAATCGAACACGGGATCGACCACCACGGCTTTGGGCATGAAATGCGCGTTGTCGCGATCATCGCGCACCAGATCATCCTGGGCGACATCATGGCCGAACAGCGCGTCATCCCATACGAAATCCCCTCTTAACTCGCGGGCATAGGGGTCCAGGACAAGCTTTGCCGGATTGAATCGATGCCCTTCCTCCGGGGCCCAAGGTCCGTGAACCCGATAACCATAGCATTGGCCCGGCCGTATCATTGGCAGATAGCCGTGCCAGATGCCGCCCTCTATTTGCGGCAGGTCGCCGCGCCAGATTTCGTTGACACCCGCCGCATCGAATAGGACCAGTTCGACCCGTGTCGCGTTCTCGGAAAAAAGTGCGAAATTTGTGCCATCACAGTCACATTCGGCACCAAGGCGATCGGACCAGCTGCGTTGCAGGTCAAACACAAGTTCGGATTTTTCGTCGATCATTTCGAATCTAAACCCCGACCACATTTGCACCATATTCCAACGGCTTTCCGCTGGAATGAGCCGCTTGCCAATTGGCAATCATACCGGCTGTGATCAACGCGGTTCCATTGGCGGTCGTCCTGAACCAATGGAGATCCTCGTCGCGGTCAAATCCAACCCGCAGCTGCGAGGGCACCCGAACGCCCGCTGCCACAATGGCGCGTGACAACATGGCGCCCTCTTCCACGGTGGCTCCCGGCAGCAAAACACTTCCGGTCATCGCCGCTCTACGCACTGCGGGCGAGAAACATTCCATATGTCCAGCAGAAAACGGGCGCGATGTTCCTGCGATGAAATCAAGTTGCGCCTGCAAATAACTGTCCAATGTGCCGACATCACGCCAATAGAATGTGCCCCCGTGGTAGGCGGCTGGGCGATAGGCATGGGCGACACCCTCGTCTACGGCGATGGGTAAAATTTCATGCCCGAAGTCATGACGATCATCACAGCACAGTGCCTGTGCCAGCCAAGCCCGATCAAAGACATAGATGCCCATGCTTACGAGGGCGCGCGTCGGATCAGCACACAGCGCAGGCGGGTCATTGGGCTTTTCCAGAAAATGCCTAATACGCCCATCAGCGTTGACATCCAAAACGCCAAATGAAGACGCCTTATCGATATCAACCAGATCAGCTGCTACTGTGACCTTCGCGCCCGAAGCCCGATGCGCCTCGATCATTTGACGATAGTCCATACGATAGACATGATCGGCAGACAGCACCAAAACCGTGTCCGCCCCGCTGTTTAAAACGGCCTCGAAATTTGCCCTAACAGCATCCGCCGTTCCGGCATATCCACCTGGGGCAAACTGAAATCCATTTCGAAAGACAAGGCCTTGGTCGAAACGGCCCGCCCAGGCCCGTTGCAGGTAGTCGCTCAGGTTATTCGCCCGATATTGCCCAGCGACCAACACCTGACGCACCCCCGAGCGCACTGCATTTTCCAGCGTAAAGTCTATCAAATGGCCGCCCGCAAACGGAAGCGCGGGCTTGCACACATTCTCTGTCAGCTCGTGAAGGCGAGCGCCCTTCCCTCCTGCCAGCAATATGCAGAAGGTTTTCGTAGGCTCTTCAAAGTGAATGAACATTTCAGGACCTCTGATGGACTCAAAGGGTGCAATCATTGGCTCTCGCGAATGTTCCGTGAACACCAACGCATCGAGCATTTTTTATGCTGCACATGCACAACCCACTGGTTATGTCTACTGCATTGGCAGCGGTATTCTTCAGGGCGGGGAAATTGGGTAGAGAGGCGTCTTGGTCTCTCCTACTGCGATAGTCGCGGCATGAATCACAAAGCCCGCTGCAGGGTAGATATTCCTTAATTTAGCGCGACGGCGGCCTGAAGCGCAGCAAGATGGCTAAGCCCCTGCGGCAGGTTGCCGAGCCAGCTGTGATCGGATGGGTCGATCATCTCGGGCAGGATGCCCTCGCCGCAGATCGTCTTCAGCCGAGCAAGGGCATGGCGGGCGGCCTCGGTCTGCCCCAAAAGCGCCCGCGCCTCCACCATCCAGAACGAGCAGGCGAGAAAGCAGCCCTCTTCCTGCTCCATGCCGCCATACCTATAATGCAGCCCGCCCGTGCCAAGGTCGCGGTCGATGGCGTCGAGAGTGAGGGCAAGACGGTCCCGCCTCTCGAAGCCGAACCGGACTGCCAACGCGATCGAGGCGTCGAGCCTCTCCGATCCGGGATACATGATATAAGTGCGCTTCGCTTCGTCCCAGCAGTTCGCGTCGATCCATTTGGCGACACGTGCGCGCTCACGGTCCCAGCGGTCGCGGCAGGTGGTGGGCAGATGTCTCGTATCGGCCAGTTCCACTGCGCGGGACAGAGCCTGCCAGCAGCTGATCTTGGACATGGTGTAGTGCTGCTCCTCGGGCAGTTCCCAAATGCCGGCATCCTTCTCCCGCCATCGGTCGGCGCATTCATCGGCAAGATGCGACAGCGTCTCGGCGCTGCGCGCATCAATGATGTTACCTGCGCGCGTGAAGGCGGCGACAGTTTCGAAGATGTCGCCATAAATGCCGTGCTGATGCTGGTCCGCCGCGCGGTTGCCGTGCACGACAGGTCGGCTGCCACGATAGCCAGGCAGGTCGAATTCGCGCATTTGCCCGTCTGTTCCGCCGTCCAGCAGGAAGCAGACCTGTGCGCCGTGCAGGCACAGCTGCCGCAACAGCCAGGTCAACGCCGCCTTCGCCTCGGCCTCAGCCCCAATCTGTAGGAACGAGGCAATGGCGTATCCGGCATCGCGAACCCATGCCAAACGGTAGTCGTAATTCTTTTCGCCGCCGATCCGTTCGGGCAATGACGAGGTGGCTGCTGCTGCGATGGCCCCGCTGGGCGAATATAGCAGCAGCTTCAAAGCCAGCGCATGCCGTATCACGAAACGGTCCTCATCGAACAGCGCGGACCAGTCGCGCCATTCGCGGTCCGATACGTCGATCCGCGCATTGATAGCCCTCAGGTCGGGTATAACCAGAGGTTCGTCGGCGCCCGCTACGATGGCCAGAATTTCCTGCCCGCCCTCAGGGATTGTAAGTGTCCCACAGATGCAGTTGTCGTCGTGGGAGGCGATAGCCAGCGCATCGCCATATAGGAACGCACCGAGGACCCCGCCAACATGGAACAGCACATGCGGACCGGCGCACGACATATAGGGGCTGCGGCATCCCGCGCGATGGCCGAAGCGCAGTGTGACGGCAAATTCCATCGTTCCGCGCAGCACGTCGATGCGCCGCGCAAGCTCCGCCCATGGTAGCCGCCCCGCCGGCCCGCTGTTTAGCGATTCCGTCAGCATGGCTTCGGCATCGTCGGTGATGAACCGCGTTTCTAGCACATTACTGCCGGGCCGATAGTTGCGTATAGCGCGAAAAGGTCGCGTCGGCGTGATGCTGAAATGGCCGGCCTGAGATCCGTCCGGTAGAGCGTCTGACCCGATCAGTAGTCGGTCGAACAACGGCGGACTGTCCATGTTCGGCACGCACCACCAGTCGATCCCTCCGTCCTCGGCCGTCAGTGCGACCGAACGCCCTTCGCCGATCGCGCCGTATCCGTCCAGTGGCAGGAATCCGGCCTCGTCGCGGCGGTTAGATCGGAGGGTGGTACTCATGGGGATGATCCTCGGAATGTCTTTACGCAGAGGACGAACGCTCTGCTATCCCCGCCGTTCCAAGAAATATTAGCGCCGCCATGCGGTTGAATGGGAACATCGACGCCCCAAGGCGATTGACTTGGTGATAGCAAAGGAGACGTTGACCGTGACAGACCGCCTTACCCCTCAGGACCCGCGCAACCAATATCCTAAACCGCCGTTTCCGCAGCAGCCACAACCTGCCCCCGGGGAAGTCGCGAGAATTCAGCCTGTCCCCGACCATGGCGAGCACAGCTACACTGGCTCGGGCAAGCTGACGGGTCGGCGCGCATTGATAACGGGAGGGGATTCCGGCATTGGTCGCGCCGCCGCCATCGCCTATGCACGCGAGGGGGCGGATGTCGCGATCTCCTACCTCGAAGCCGAGCAACGCGACGCTGACGAAGTGGCTGAATTGATCCGCGCCGAGGGCCGCACGGCCGTGCTGCTGCCTGGTGACCTCACCTCCGAAAGCTGGTGCCGCGAGATGGTGGAGCGGACGGTGGTAGGCCTCGGCGGACTAGACATCCTAGTAATCAACGCCGCCCGTCAGCAATTCCGCGAAAATGTCGAGGAAATCTCGTCCGAGGATTTCGACCGCACGATGAAAACCAACCTTTATGCCATGCACTGGATCGCGCAGGCGGCGACACCGCACCTACAGCCCGGCGCGTCGGTCATTACCACCTCCTCGGTGCAGGCCTACGATCCCTCGGACATCCTGCTTGATTATGCCACGACCAAAGCTGGGATCGTGGCCTATACCAAAGCGCTATCAAAACAGCTAATGAAAAAGGGCGTGCGCGCGAATGTCGTCGCCCCCGGTCCGTTCTGGACAGTGCTGCAACCCTCGGGCGGGCAACCGCAGGAGAAGGTAGAGCAGTTCGGATCCCAGACCCCCTTCGAGCGCCCCGGTCAGCCTGTGGAGATCGCTCCGGTCTATGTCCTGCTGGCGAGCCAAGAGGGCAGCTACATCACCGGGGAGGTTTACGGCGTCACCGGCGGCGCGGGCATCGCTTAAAACCGAAAAGTTCTGCGTCATTCGCGCCCAAAGGCGTAAATTTGATTATATCTCGCCTGGCATCCGACCAATTAGCTGCGCACAAAGTCCCGATAACCAGCGTTCGTCCGAATTGCTCATCTTATCGTGGCGTAGGCAGCGCAAGTCGGATGTCGGTGCAGTTCAAGTTTTAATCGGGCCCCGATCTGCTGCCTGCGTACTTTCCCTTTCCGGAACAAAAGAACTTTCACCTCGTTACCGCTCTACATCATTCAAACGAGGAAATAGTCATGAACGACCGTTCGCTAGTAGGAAAAACGATAGTTATTACTGGTGCGTCTAGCGGCTTTGGTAAGGGTGCCGCAATAGCGCTTGCCTCGAGGGGCGCTAACGTTGTTCTTGCCGCGCGCCGGACCAACTTACTGGCTGAATTGACCAGGCAGATTGGCCCCAATGCGCTCGCGGTGACAACGGACGTCAGTAAGCCAGACGACATTCAGCACCTTAAAAAAGAGGCGCTATTGCGATTTGGTGCCATTGACGTCTGGATAAACAACGTCGGCGTAGGAGCATTGGGACTTTTCTGGGACATCCCTGTCGAGGATCACGCCCGCGTGCTCGACGTAAACATCAAGGGGCTGATCTACGGCGCGCACGCCGCCCTTAGCGAGTTCCTCACGACAGGCAGGGGCACCTTGATCAACGTGGGATCCATCGACAGTGAAGTGCCGCTCGCCTACCAGGCGTCCTACGCGGCCTCTAAAGCAGCTGTATTAAGCTTAAGCCGATCATTGAACGAAGAACTTCGGCTGATTAATCAGGACAATATCCGCGTTGCGACCATTATGCCTTGGGCTGTAGACACACCTTGGTGGATCCACGCGGCGAATTACACCGGCCATGAGCCGCGCATGGCCGCTATGGATGACCCGCAAATTGTGATTGATGCCATCGTAAGAGCCTGCATCGACCCGAAAGAGGAGATGCCAGTTGGACCAAAAGCCCATGCGTCCAATATCTCGCACAAACTCTTTCCGAATCTGACAGAGCGTCTAACTGCAAATATTGCCGATAAAGAGGTGAAGAAAGCTTGGCCGGCACCACCGACCGCAGGCAGCCTGCATGAGCCAATGGATGAAGGGAGCGGCATCGATGGAGGAATTCGCAAGCGTATGAGGCTGGAAGACGAAGCACCTCATGACATCCCACCGGAATGAGCGCGCTTCCGCTGCATCTGCAATAATCGATTTATTCTCTGAAAAGTTTCGTCACCCCGTGACACAGTGAGCGCACACTCGGCCAACTTAATTGGCGTTGGCTGCACGATTCTAAAGCCCAAAAAATAGGAGACTTTAAGGCGGCTGTACTTATAGCCGCCCGTCGAAGGTCAACGCGAGGAGAAAGCTGTGACTATAATCACAAACGACTTAGTGCGTCTAAGCAATCCCGACTCACGACCCGACAGTTTTTACGGCGAACTCGAAGAGTGGAATTCTCTCACAACCACGGATCAAATCTTGTTACTGCTTCCCAGCTTGAGAAAGCGTGGAAATGTACTTTGTCGCAATGCTAACGACGCAGACGATTTGGTGCAGGACACACTCCTACGTGCGATAGCTAAAGCCCACCAGTTCCAGCCGGGCACTAATTTGAAAGCTTGGCTATTCACTATCATGAGAAATCGGTTTTACTCCGCATGGCGAGTAACGCGCCGTGAGAGTCCAGCGGTGAGCGAAGATCGCTTACCATCCCCTATAGACAATTCAAATCTTAGCTATTGGAATATTAGAACAAAGGAAGTGGCTGCTGCACTTTCTCGTATCCGGCCGAAATATCGTGTGGCTCTCTTGCTTGTTACGGTGCAGGGTGAAACGTATGAAGACGCTTGCCGAATTGCAGATTGCAACATCGGAACACTGAAAAGCCGCATCAGTAGAGGTCGAGCTGCCCTCAAGCTAGAATTGGGCGAAGCTTAATTAGGCTCCAGACTCAATAACTTTAAAGCCAGAAGATGACGGTTGCTGCGAGGGCGATGGCCGAGAGGAAGACAATGGGGCACCTGTTGTATCTTGTGGCAGCCCGCCGCCAGTCTTTGAGCCTGCCGAACATGATCTCGATACGGTTGCGGCGCTTATAGCGACGTTTATCGTGCCTGACGGATTTCGTCCTGCCCTTCCGGCCGGGAATGCATGACTTTATCCACTTGCCTTTCAAGGCATATGTGAACCAGTCAGCATTATAGCCCTGGTCGGCCAGCATCCATTGTGCCTGCGGCAGGCTTCGCAGCATGGCAGCTGCACCGGTGTAATCGCTGACGCGTCCTGCGATGACGAACATGCGGATCGGGCGGCCCTGAGCATCGGCTACCTTGTGCCAGTTGATTGCTGAGGCAGATCAGACTTAGCATCATTATGCGTCTGTTCATCTTGATCCGGCGGACTAATTTGGGCGCAGCGGTGATCACCATCTACCGCACCTCAGCTGGGGCAATAGCGCACAAGCTGTCTCGATCGAAGATGTTGAGGTTCTGCGCGAAGACCTTGAGGCGGCACAGAAACTGACCGCCGCAGAGTAGACGTACAGCAGCGGGAGGGTTAGCCTTTCCGCTGCTTTGATTTTTATCGCGCCAATGTTCAGCCAACGCAGCGCGATGCGCATAATCCTTTACCTGCGCCTTGCATCTCGTGCGGGTGATCAGAACCCCGCGCAACAGCGCCCGCATTGACCTTTGCGGGCGCCGTCACTGGTGCCGACAGATTCGGCGGCGCAATGGGATCGGCGGACTTGGGGCAAGCGCAGTGCGTGCCTTGGGCTACAGCGCGGGCTGATTGGCCGTTGTAACCAGCCTTGGCGCGGCGGGCCGAAATTGCGGTGCGATGTTGCACAATCTGACAGCCGGGCGATCAAATTCGCTTGCGGCACGGTTTCGCGGCTTGGCATAGATCAATACGCGGCCGATACACCCCGCATCGAGGCAGTTTACGGCTTTGTCTTTCCACATCATTCAGCGTCTTGATCAGCAGACAGCAACCTGATGGCCACGCCCATGGGATGGTTTCACTGCCTCGCAGGCCGCACATCACAAAGATCAGGGGCCGTGGCGACCTGTTCACCGCAATCAGTAAGCCGCGTGCGCGCAGACCCACACTTTTGGCATCAAGCGTGGCGCTTATCGATTTAGACCGAAGTGGCTTACGCAAAGAAGGTCAATCGGTAGGATTTACTTGCGCCGATCAAACCGCGAACCGGCAATCTTCGGGGATTTTTGAAAAGCGCAAGCTAACAGCTTTCCATAACGCTTAGATCGATATTCAATGTTGTGAAATTCGAATCATATTCTTATCACAATACAGAATACTATCTCGGAGTATCTTTTGCCCTCTCGCGCCTGCACATCGCCTCATCTGACGACAATTCTCGCCGTTGCAGCGGGAATGATTGTCGCCAATAACTACTATATCCAGCCGCTACAGGTGCCCATCGCAGCAGATTTGGGCATCAGCGAAAGCCTCGCCGCCATTGCGGCCGCACTGACGCAGGCTGGCTATGCGCTGGGGCTGCTGCTGATTCTGCCGCTGGGCGATCTGATGGACAAACGGCGGATGCTGACCGTACTGCTGTTGCTGGCCGCCACCATGATGTTGGCGTTTTCCATGACCACCAGCGGGGCGGCGCTGCTGCCACTGGCGGCGGCGATCGGGATCAGCTCGATCGTGCCGCAGATCCTGCCACCCGCCGCGGTGCAGATATTACCGCCCGATCAGCGCGGCGCTGCCGTCGGGCGCATCCTAGGCGGCCTGCTGCTGGGGATCATCCTGTCGCGCTTTGTCGGCGGTATTGTGGGCGGCACGCTGGGGTGGCGCTGGCTTTATGCCATTGCAGCGGCGACGATGATCGCACTGCTGATCCTGCTGCGCCGCACGTTGCCGCCGTTGCCGCCCAGCTATCAAGGCAGCTATGCCGCGTTGATCCGCTCGCTCGGGCCGCTGGTGCAGCGCCACGCCAAGCTGCGCAGCCTGTCGCTGATTGCGGCCGCGCAATTCGCCGCATTTAGCCTGTTCTGGTCGCGGCTGGTTTTCCTGATTGCGGATCAAGGCCTTGATTCACCTGCGATCTATGCCGGTTGGTTTGCGCCTATCGGTGCGGTTGGCGTTATCGCGGCGCAGTTCACCGGACGGCCGCAACGCCGCATAGCCGCGCATCGCATCGTCGCGCTTGGCGGCGCGCTGATGGCAGCGGGCTTTGCAACCATGACCCTGGCGCCCCTACATCTGCTGTGGCTGGTGCCTGCGATCATGCTGCTGGATCTGGGGATGCAGACCAGTCACGTCGCTTCGATGGCGCAGATCCTGGGGATGGAACCCGCCGCCGGCAGCCGCCTGAACACGATCTACATGAGCAGCCGCTTTGCGGGCGGTTTTGTCGGCACGCTGATTGGCGCGCTGCTGTGGCCATTGGGGGGCTGGATGGCGGTCTGCACCGCGGGTGTCGCATTGGGCGCAACGTCGATCCTACTGGCCCATGCGGGTCAAGGCTTGCCTGCACCGCGCCAGTCATGCGATTGAGAGTAAAGAAATATAGGGTGGAGCATCGTGTCCTCGTTTAACCGCTTATCCAGTCATGTGCCGACAGCAGCGCCGCGCCGTCTGGAGCCCGAGGATATCACCAGCGACCGCACCCGTGTCGACGCCTCCGAGCCGAGCCAAGGCCGCATAGCGCCCGCCCCCGACGCGCAACCCACTGAACCCGCACGGGATACGACGATGATCCAATCCGTCGACCGCGCACTGGATTTGCTGGAAATTCTGGCCGATGCACCGCAAGAGATGCGTCTGCAGGATATTGCCGCCGCCGCCGGGCTCAAGGTCTCGACCTGCCACCACCTTTTGGGCACGCTGACGCAGCGCGGCTATGTCACGCGCGGCAGTAAGGGCAAATCCTATTCGCTGGGCGCATCGATCCACAAACTCGCCAGTGGGCGCGGCGCGCGCTTTGACCTTGCGCGCGAGGCCGAAGGTTATCTGGCCGCGATGTCGGAACGCCTTGGCTGCACCGTCTTGCTCGCGACGATGGATCGCACCAGCCTGACCATTCTGCGCCAATTCGACGGCGGCATCAGCTGGGATGCCTCGGCCACCGAGATCGCAACCGCCAGCCACGGCACCGCCCTTGGCAAGGCCATATTGGCCTGGCTACCTGAACCCGAGATCGCCCGCGTCGTCGCGGATTTTGGCCTGACGCCCTTTACCCCGACGACGATTGTCTCGCTGATTGATCTGGTCGAAAGCCTGCGCCAGATCCGCCGCCACGGCTTTGCGGTCGAGGATCGCGAGTTCAAACCCGGGGTGCTTGGCCTTGCCTGCGCTTTGCGCAATAATGCTGGCGCGATCATCGGCGCGATTGGCACCCTGCAGCCCAGCGAAAGCAGCAGCCGCGAACGTATCCGCGAAACTCAGCAAGAGCTGGCCCTCTGTGCGCGCGAAATCTCTTCGATTCTGAGATAATTTCACAATATTAAATTTACTGACTTATTCATAATAATATTTGCATATTTTATGTGCAAATATTGCTATTATCCGTGCAAACGGTCGGTAAAGCCGAAATAATTGACATAGATTTTTCATGTATCTGTAGCGATATCCATGAATTTCATTTATATGAAATTTAGGATGACAAATATCAGCAATATGAAAACTTATAGCCCATCAAATCCCAGCAGTGCCGTGATCGAAGTGCGTGACCTGTCGATTTCTTTCGCAGGGCCGCAGCTTCCCGATCTCGTCAGCGAGGTCTCATTCTCGGTCAGCAAGGGGGAAACCCTGTGCCTTGTCGGTGAGAGCGGCTGCGGCAAAAGCATCACCTCGCTTGCCGTGATGGGGTTGCTGCCGGATACGGCGCGGATCAAAGGCCAGGCGCTGTTCAACGGCAATGATCTGTTCACCATGGCCGAGCGCGCGATCGAGGATGTGCGCGGCGACGATGTGGCAATGATCTTTCAAGAGCCGATGACCTCGCTGAACCCCGCCTATACGATTGGGGCGCAGATCGGCGAGGCTGTGACCCGCCATCGCGGCCTGACCGGCAGTGCAATGCGCGCCGAAGTTGTCGCCATTATGCGCCGCGTCGGCATCCCCGCGCCGGAAAAGCGGTTCGGCTATTATCCGCACCAGATGTCGGGCGGCCAGCGCCAGCGCGTCATGATCGCCATGGCTTTGGTGAACAAGCCGCATTTGCTGATCGCGGACGAGCCGACCACCGCGCTGGATGTGACCATCCAGTCGCAAATCCTGCAATTGCTGAAACAGTTGCAGCAAGAAACCGGCACGGCCGTCGTGCTGATCACCCATGACCTGCGTGTCGTGGCCGAGGTCGGCGACCGCGTGGCGGTGATGTATGCGGGCCGCGTGGTCGAGACCGGCCCCGTGCAGCAGATATTCGAGGATCCGCAGCACCCTTATACGGTCGGGTTATTCGGCGCGACGCCTGCGATGGGCAAACGCGCGGGCAAGCTGGCCACGATTGAGGGCACCGTCCCCGCGCAGGCCAATCTGACCGCTGGTTGCCGGTTCGCGCCGCGCTGTCCGCTGGCCAGCGCCACCTGCGCTACGCTGCCGCCGCTGCGTGCCATCGACCACCCCGGCCACATGGTCAGCTGCTGGCACGCGCCGATTGAATCCTATGCCCTCCAGCTAGCTGCTTCCTAAGGCGCCCGCCATGACCGAGAATATCCTCGAAGTTTCAAACCTGTCCAAGGTCTTCACGAGCCGCCCCGGCCCGTTTTCGCCAAAGCGCGACGTGCGCGCTGTGGATGGCGTCAGTTTCGACGTCAAACGCGGCGAGACTTTGGCCATCGTCGGCGAAAGCGGCTGCGGCAAATCGACCCTGTCGCGTCTGGTGCTGGGCCTGCTGGAGGCGACCGAGGGCGAGGTACTGTTCAACGGCCGTGACGTCCGCAAGGCGCGCGGCAAGGCTTTGCGCCGCTTTCGCGAGCAGGCGCAGTTGATCTTTCAGGACCCTTTCGCCTCGCTGAACCCGCGCATGACCGTTGGCCAGATCATTGGCGAGCCGATTTGGCTGAAAGGCGAGCTGACCGCTCAGGAACGCCGCGTGCGGGTGCGCCAATTGCTGGCGCGGGTCGGCCTGCGCCCCGATCACCTCGACCGCTATCCGCATGAGTTTTCCGGCGGCCAGCGCCAACGCATCGGCATTGCACGTGCTATCGCGGGCAGCCCCGAACTGGTGATCGGCGACGAGCCTGTCAGCGCGCTGGATGTCTCGGTGCAGGCGCAGATCATCAACCTGCTTGAAGAGCTTAAGCAGGATATGGGCCTGACCTTTATCATCGTCGCGCATGATCTGGTGGTGGTGCGCCATATGAGCGACCGCGTCGCCGTCATGTATCTGGGCCGGATCGTTGAAATTGCGCCGGTCGAGGATCTCTATAGCCAACCGCTGCACCCCTATACCCGCAGCCTGCTGGATGCGGTGCCGGTCTCGACCCCTGCGGCGCGGCGCGGGCGTAGCGCGGAATCCGATGACCTGCCCGATGCCGGCGCGATCCCGACCGGCTGCCGCTTTCATCCCCGCTGCGCCTTTGCGCAGGCGCGCTGCCGCACGGATGACCCCTCCCTCAGCCCCGCAATGGACGGCGGGCGTCAGGTCGCTTGCCATTTCTGGGAGGAGATCGCGACCTCTCATCCCATCGCGCTGCCCCCCGCCGAGGATAGCCCCAAGCTGCAGCAAAGACTGGCGATTTTGCAAAGCCTGCAGGCGCGAGACGCCCAGACCACGCCCTAATTTTCCCGTAATCCTGACAAGCGAAGTAGAGCCATGACCATCAGAACTTTTCTTTTTGCCTCGACGGCTGCGCTGATTGCTGGCGCCGCACAGGCGCAATCCATTTCCATCGGCCTGTTGTCCGACCCCGACCTGCTGGACCCCGACCGCTCGCGCACCTTCGTGGGCAAGGTCGTGTTCCAATCCATGTGCGACACGCTGGTCGATGTGGATGCCGATCTGAATTATGTCCCCGAACTTGCCACAGCTTGGTCGCTGGACGAAAGCGAAACCGCGCTGACCTTTAACCTGCGCGAAGGCGTGGTCTTCCATGACGGCACACCTTTCAATGCCGCCGCAGTCGCCGCGAATTTCGAACGCTCGCTGACGCTGCCCGACAGCCTGCGCCGCACGGAACTCGCTTCGGTCGAAAGTGTCGAAGTGGTCGATGACCTCACCGTCATCCTGCATCTGAAAGCGCCCGACAGCACGCTGATGTCGCAGCTGACCGGCCAGCCCGGCATGATGAAATCGCCGACCGCCTTCAACAATGGCAGCGATTTTGCGCAAAACCCTGTCTGCGCCGGCCCCTATGTCTTTGACAGCCGTGTGCAAAACGACCGCATCACCCTGACCCGCTTTGCCGATTATTACGAGCCCGAGCGTTATCATTTCGACAGCGTGACCTATCTGCCGGTGCCCGATTCCACCGTGCGCCTTGCCAACCTGCGCTCGGGCGCGCTGCAGATCATCGAACGGGTCGACCCGTCCGATCTGGATTCGATGCGCAGCGACAGCAATGTGGCGCTTGCCGAGGCCCCCAGCCTTGGCTGGCGCGGCCTCGAGGTGAACCTGAACGCTGACACGCCAATGGCCAATGATCTGCGCGTCCGTCAAGCCTTTGACCTTGCGATTGATCGCGACATTATCAACCAAGTGCTGGGCCACGGCGTGCTGACGCCAAACCGCCAGCCCTTTGCCCCCATGCACTTTGCCTATGACCCCGAGATCCGCGCCGATGGCCGCGATGTCGAACGCGCCCGCGCCTTGCTAACCGAGGCGGGCTATGACCGCGTGCCAGTAGAACTGTTGTTCGCAAACAATACATTGGCCCAAAGCCTGATGGAGATGATCCAGGCCATGGCAGGCGAGGCCGGTTTCGATGTCTCGCTGCGCGCGACCGAGTTTTCAGCCATGCAGGCGGCGCTGGCCGAAGGCAATTACGAGGTCGGCCAGGCTGGTTGGGCGGGCCGTGTCGACCCCGATGGCAATTTCGCCAATTTCATCTATTGCGACGGCTCGCTGAACGACACCGGCTTTTGCAGCCCCGAGGTTGACCGCCTGTGGACGGCGGCGAAAGAAACCTCGGATGTTGCGGCCCGCACCGCGCTATACAGCGAGGCCATGGCGCTGGTGAATGCCGAAATGCCCTATGTCTTCCTTTACACCGAGGGGTATTCCTATGGGCTTGATGCGGCTTTGACCGGCTTCATCCCGCATCCCGATGGCGTCGTGCGCCTGCAAGACGTCTCCTTTACGCAATAAAGTCAGGGTCTTGGCGCGCGATCCAGCGCCAAGACCAGCCATCCGCCTTGGATATCGCCGGAAAGCCGTGAATGCTGAACCTGATCCTGCGCCGCCTTTTGGTGGCGATCCCGACCCTGATCCTCGTCTCGATCTTGATTTTTTGCCTGCAAAAGCTGCTGCCGGGTGATCCCGCGCTGATGTTCGCGGGCGAGGAGCGCGACCCCGAAGTGCTGGCCCTGATCCGTGCGCAGCATCACCTCGACCGGCCGGTGCTGGTGCAATACGGCTATTGGATGGCGGGCGTGCTACAGGGCGATTTCGGCCATTCGCTGCGCACCGGCATTCCGGTCACCGATCTGATCGTGCAAAAGCTGCCGGTCACGCTGCAACTGACGGCGACGGCGATGATGATCGCCATGATCACCGGCATTTCGCTGGGCATTCTGGCCGCCGCGCGGCAGGGAAAACTGTCGGATGCCGCAATCAATGCCGTGGGCCTGACAGGCATGTCGATCCCGAATTTCTGGCTGGGCATCATCCTGATCATGGTCGTCTCGGTGCAATTGCGCTGGCTGCCCTCGGCGGGTTTCGTCTCGATCACCGACGATCCGGGGGCGTTTCTGCGCTCGGTCATCATGCCCGCCTTTGTGCTCTCCACCCCGATCACCGCCTATCTGATGCGCCATACGCGATCCGCGATGATCGGTGCGCTACGCTCGGATTATATCCGCACCGCCCGCGCCAAGGGGCTGCGCCGCCCCGTCGTCACGTTGAAACACGCCTTTCGCAATGCGCTGATGCCGATTGTGACCATGGTCACGCTGCTGTTTGGCGAATTGATGGCCGGCGCTGTGCTGACCGAGCAGATTTTCACCATTCCGGGCTTTGGCAAGCTGATCGTCGATGGCGTCTTCACCCGCGATTATCCCGTTGTCCAAGGCGTCGTCCTGTGCACAGCTGTCAGCTTTATCCTGCTGAATTTGCTGGCCGACATCCTCTACATTCTGATCAATCCCAAATTGAGGCACGCCTGATGAGCCAGCCCCTCACCCCGACCACCGCCGCCCCCGCTTTGCCTCGCCTACGCCTTGGCCGCGGCGCGCAGCGTTTCATGCGCAATCGCGGCGCGCTGATCGGTGCCGGCGTCGTGCTGCTGTTCGTGCTGCTGGCGATTTTCGCGCCGCTGCTGACGCCCTATGACCCAGCCGCCCCGAATTATTCCGCGATCCGCCAAGGCCCGTCTTGGGCGCATATTTTCGGCACCGACCAGCTGGGCCGCGACCAGTTCACCCGTATTGCCTATGGCGCGCGTGCCTCGCTGGCGGCGGGGATGGTCTCGGTCTTGGTTGCGGTAATCCTTGGCGTGCCGATCGGGCTGATCGCAGGCTATTTCGGCGGCTTTGCCGATATGGTCATCTCGCGCTTTGCTGAGGCGCTGCTGGCGATCCCCTCGCTGATCCTCGCCATCTCACTGGCAGCATTTCTGGGCCCGTCGCTGACCAATGCGATGATCGCCATCGGCGTCGCCGCAACGCCGATCTTTATCCGCCTGACGCGCGGCCAGGTGCTGGTCGCCCGCACCGAGGATTTCGTTGAAGGCGCCCGCGCCATCGGCCTGCCGCATGTCTGGATCATCCTGCGCTATATCATGCCCAATGTGCTGGCCCCAATCGTGGTGCAGGCGACGATCACCGTCGCCACCGCTATCATCGCCGAGGCCTCGCTCTCGTTTCTCGGCATCGGCATCCAGCCCCCGACCCCGTCTTGGGGATCGATGCTGAACACCGCCAAGGACTTCCTAATGCAAGCGCCCTGGATGTCCGCCTTTCCCGGTATCGCGATCTTTATGACCGTGCTGGGGTTCAACCTTTTGGGCGACGGGCTGCGCGATGCGCTTGACCCGCGCAGCTAACCGCCCTCGCCTGACACAGGAGCAGATCATGTCCCAGACCCTTATCCGCAACGCCACCATCGTCACCATGGACAAGGATGACCGCATCCTCGCCAATGCTGCCATTCTTTTCGAGGGCGAGACGATCAAAGCCATTGGCGAGACTGCCATCGCAGGCGCTGGCCATGACGCACAGGTTATTGATGCAACGGATAAAATCATCATCCCCGGCCTGATCAACGCCCATATCCATATGTGGCAAACCGCCCTGCGCGGCTATGGTATGGATTGGACGGGGGTCGAGCATCACCTGCATATGCAGACCGAATTCGTGCCGGTTTTCACGCCCGATCAGATGCGTCTATCGGAATTCGCGGGCGGGCTGTCGCTGCTGAACGGTGGCGTCACCTCTGTCTTTGAATGGTGCCACGGCAACCGCACGCCCGACCATTCCGATGCCGCCATCGAGGGGCTGCAGGATGCCGGTATCCGCAGCCTGTTCATCCACGGGACGGTGAAAACCCTGCCGCATGAGGGCGAGGTGCATTTCTCGCAAGTGCCGCATCCCGCCGCCGAGGCGCGCCGCCTGCGCGCCCGTCACAGCAGCGATGGCGGCATGATGGGTCTGGCCTTGGGAATCCTTGGCCCCGATTATTCGCCGGTCGAGATCTGCCGTCAGGATTTCGCGCTGGCGGATGAGCTGGGGCTGTGGTCGTCGGCGCATGTGTCCGGAAAGCCCGGCAAGGTCGAGGGCGGCTATCGCAGGCTGAAAGCGGAAGGCATCCTGACCGGCAAGCATAATGTGGTGCATGCCAATTCCATGGAGGATGACGAGATCGCCTTGCTGCTGGACAACGACTGCACGATCACCGCGACATCCTCGACCGAAATCTCGGGCGGGTCCAAGGCGCCGCTGGTCTCGCGCGTGATTGCTCTGGGCGGGCGCCCCTCGATCGGGAACGATTCCGAAAGCGCGATGGCAGGTTCGATGCTCGAGGCGATGCGCCAATCACTGATGATCGACCGCCTATTCCACAATATCTCCCGCGATGCTGTGTCCAAAGGCCCCGGCCAAGCCGCGACCAATGCCGTCTATCGCGGTATGCCGCTGCCGCCGCGCAAAAATCCCGGTGCCTATGAGGCGCTGAAATGGGCGACCATCGACAATGCCAAATCCGTGGGGATGGAGGCCTTCATCGGCTCGCTCGAACTCGGGAAAAAGGCCGATATCGTCATGGTTGATGCGCTGGCGCCGAACCTGACCCCCGGCCTTGATCCGGTCGAGGCGGTCGTCGGCTATGCCGATGCCGCCAATATCGAGGCGATCTGGGTCAATGGCACCCTGCAGAAATGGGATTTCAAACTGCTGAACCCCAGCGCCCGCAGCGCCGCCAAAGCGCTGCGCGACACCGCGCTGACGGTGCTAGAGAATGCGGGTCGCCGCGAGTTGATCACCCACCGTTTTACCGGCTGATCAACGCGGGCCCCCAAGGCGCGGCGTGATTACACCCGCCTGCCCCGCCAGTGGGCTCAGCGGCGCAATCGCGCTGACTTAACTCACCCCACGAAATACCTTATATTTTAATAAATCAAAGACTTAATGATACTTTCTTCGCTGATGAAGGTGATCATACATGCTGGGAGGCATGGTTCAGAGGAGCGTTGATAACGCCGCCCATGATCGTTTCCTCATTAGGGGAGCGAGGTTCGCCCACAATTCCCCCCGCAATCCGACAGCATTCAGCACACCGCAAGCGCAGGCATTCGCACTAGCGGCTTGAAATGAGTGGATTCAGACGGGTCATAATAGATAACCCAAACCATCCTTCGGAAAAACCGGAGTAGATCAGTTGTCCTGTCGTCCTGAACATGCGTCTAGTCCGACGGCCGCCTTCCTAACCCAATATTCCCTGCCTCTGTTCGGATCGATCCGAGGCGATCGACGCTGCTGCAGGGACTGCGCCTCACCGCCGGGGATCAGCGCGCCCTTCGCCAACAGTTCCCGCGCCGCTGTGCGCGCTGCCATCGGCTGCATGATCTCGGCAAAGACCTCGGTCGAGAGGGCGATCGTTTCGGCATCATACCAACCGTCGTGGACCCCGGCGTCGAAGGTGCCAGCGCCCAAATCCGCGAAGCGATCCATGTGCTGCGAGAGATAATCGCGGATGCGCCCAATCACTTCGGCGCTTGGCTGGGCAAGCTGCTGGCGACGCTGCGCCAGCCAACGATTCGCAATCTCGGCAGTGGCATTGCGCATCTCTTGCGGCGTCCACGCGACTATACCCCAGCGCGATGCGATTTGCCCCGCAAGCGATACTGCCGCAAACCTGCGCAGCACGCGAGTCTCGGGACCTTCAAGCGGACGATCAAGACCCGTGCTGATCTTCTGCTGTAAATCACTAAGGATCATCACATAGAGTTGCCGCAACTTGTCGCCCTCGCCTGCATGCTCTGCAGCAATGAGTCGTTTGAGAAAGGCAGGGCCTGCATGGCCGTAATCTCGCCGCGCCATGGATTTCAGGGCATCCGAGAATGAGGCCGGGCTATCATAACCATGTATCTCCGCAAACCCGCCATAAACCCACGACTTGGCGCGAATGTCGGCAAGACGCACCGTGAGGCCCTCTGGCATATCCAAACCAGCCGCCGCGTGAATCTCGGTCAGGCTTGCTTCGGCGCTTGTCAGCAGCATCGTGCGCCAATCAGCGGGGCGGACATCCGCGAGCCTCATATTACTGCGCTTTTTGCCGGTGCCGTTGGCCAACATATAAAGCACCCGCCCGATTGCCTTTGTCACGCCGCGATCTCGTGTCGGAATTTCATCAACGATCATCGCCCCGTCCTTTGCGCTGCGCGCGGCAGCCTCAAACGCGCTCTCTGTTGCGTGCCATTGCATCATGTCATCCGGCGGGCCGAATACACTTTGCGCGGCCATCAGCACTGTCGTTTTGCCGCTGCTCGTGCCGCCATGGACATTGTAGCCACCGCCCTCCACGCCGAGCGGTTCAAGGATCGCACCTGCGAGCGCGGCCGAGATGGTAAACATCGCGAGCGGATTGCCACGCGCCAGCGCGGCTACGCCGTTGCGCCAGCCCTCAAGACTGCCGGAAACGGTGTTTTCGGCATGCGCCCCGTCTTTCAGACCGATCACGGGCATCCGCTGTTTGGATGCACACAAGATGCTTCCGTTTGGCAGTTGATAAGCCCGTTGACCTGGCACGGTAATCCAGCCCGCCTCGGTCGCCAACCAGCCGTCACGCGCAGGAATCCATTGCCGCAGCAGGCGCACCAGTTGCGACGGGGTCCCCATGACTGCCAGCCCCCGCTCGGCCAGCTGCGCAGCGACATCGGATGCCGACCTCACAAGATCGCCCGCCGCGATCACCAGCGTGCGGCGGCGATCCTCGATGTCCAAGTATTCGATGACGACGGCGCGTGCTGTCCCTGCCGGATTCCGCAAGCTTATCGCGACCCGCAGTGGTCCGCACAAGGGCTCAGCCCCGCGACGATTAACAATACAGATCGCCCGGCGCGCATGATCATAGGTATAGCCCTCCGGCAGCCCAGTAATATCGACACGCAGGTCTTCCTCAGAGGAGCTTGCGCCAGAGCGCTGCCAGTCACCCTGATCACGGTTGGCATTTGCGGAAAGACATACAAATTCGGACGCGGGTGCGCTGTGGGGCATTGGCTGATCCATTTCGAGGGAGATGCGCCGATTTTACCCGCTTGATGCCAAAAGTCCGTCAGCTATGTTCGGTTATCCACATAAATCGCACGACCCAGCAAAACTGCCCCTCCCCGCACAACATTCGAACCCACTTAAAGACCCGCGCGGACTTGGGCAGCTGGACACTTGGACCGGCAAGCCCCTGTCCAACTGTCCAAGTGCGCAAAAGCAACGCGATGCACAGAGAGATATCGGTTTATTTTCGGGCGCAGGCGATTTTCATCGCTGGGGTGCCGGACCACGGCGCCGGCTATCCCAATCAGTGGCAGAGGGCAGCAACCGATCCAGCTAGCCTATCCTTAGGAATATGACAGTGCCGCGTTTATCGACATGAATTGACGGGAAAAGCCGTCCCACATCATGATGGGACGGCTGTTTTATGGCTCTATCGCAACTTGAATTTGATAAGGAACTCAAAGCAATTCGACAGATATTTGGCGCGGGGGAATGTCGCGCCCTGGCCCCACGGTGCCTCGTTACTGCCGGCGCGTCAGATAGTTGAAGAGCGCCGTCGCCTTGTCCTCATCCAGCGCGGATGCCAGACGCACCACCCTGCGTCCATGGCGCAGATTGACGCGATACGACACAGCCGCGAGGCGCCGACGCCACCAGCGGTTCGCGCCGATCACGGCGGATTGAGAGGCCACAGCAAATGCGCCGCCGACAACCACGCCCGATACGACCGCGTCGCCCCCACGGCTGTTGTCGATGAAGACCTCGCTGATCTCGCTCATCGGATAGAGCGTCGATCCCTGCCGGATGCCCTCGTTTGCGATCGTCATCTCGAAAGATCGCAGTCGGAATAGCTGCCACGCGAGCGTAAGCGCTACAGGCAGGATGATGAATGGCAGCAGCCAAGCTTTCGCCTGCGGATTGATGATGGGCAGGAGCATGGATCCAATGAGCATCGAGAGCAAGAGCATCCATACGAACACCGCCAACAGCAGCAAGGCCCCGAGGCCCGAGCCCCGCACCGTCAGCCGGGTTGATCCATCGTCCTGTGGCTGAATGTCGAAGCCTTGATCCAGGCGTGCGGTCTTCTGTTTAAAAGCCATGTGTTCTTCTTCCGAATATACTGTGTAGCGTCGTGGGATCCTCGTAGTTCAGCAACGTCATTGGTTTCCAAATGGCATCGTGCCGAAAGGCGGCGGTGTCGTGGAGGACCGTGATGTTGGAGCGGCCTGTGAATCTTTGGCAGACGGCTGATCAGAAAGTGGGAGTGCCATCGTAAAGATCACTGGCGTGCGCCCATTCGCGCCGTCGACCGCATAGAGCGTCACTTCGTGGTTGACGCTTTGCGTGCGCCAATGCTCGGTCGGGCGGACATAGCGAGGTTCGGACTCGAGCGCCGCACCCAGAGTATACCGCGCCGATAGCGCAGCAGACCCTGACGACTGCTCGTCTGTCCTGCCGGCCACCCAGTTCGTGGGATATGCAACATGCTGATCCGTGCGCACAAAGGCGAAAATATCGTCACCTACGATAGTCGGAACCGCCTGAATGTAATCAAGCGTGTCGAGCTCGCGCACCCCTTCAGCGCCCGTTAGAATCCAGGATCCACCCAACTTATCGAAAATGAGAACGCCACACGCATCTAGTATTTCGGGCGTGCCGCAATCGAGACCTCGACCCGTAAAGCCAACGTCGATCTGACCTTGCGGGATGCGCATACGGGCCATTGGCGCTTGCAATGCGAACATTTGACTGACCAAGTCGGGGGCGTTGCCAAATCCGACGCGCAACCGTCTCGCGTCTGATGTTTCGTCGACGCTGACCTGGCCCACTTCGAGCCTAAAACGCGCATCGTCTGAGTAGAGCATATCTGAGATTGCATAATCATAGTTTTGAACGAGTGCATCACGCACCACATCCCAACCAGATCCGAGCGGCGGGAGACCAATGCTTTCTAAGAGATCGCTTTGCGTTTGAGAGACAAGCTGCGCCTGCGCCACTGGATCAAGATCGCGTTCCTCGGGCTGAACCGATAGGCTCGCCAGCAGATTGTCAGCTTGATCGAAGTATTCAAAATTATAGACATTGGCCATCAACATCCGGCCATTGCCAGGGGCGCGATCAAAATCGCCAAGCGTCAGTATTCCAACTTTCCGGCCGCCCTGCGCCTCGCGCTCTCGTAAAGCTCGCGCCTCTGCAACATCCATCTTCAGAACAGCGTAATCCGCAGAATTGCCGAAGATCAGCCCATGGCCTACGCCGAGATATGTGCCGGGCTCGAACAAGCTGATCGGAAAACCGCCTCGCGCGGAATCATAATCGTCTAGCCTGACATCGACGCGCAATCGCACTTGTAGGTCAGTCGTCATAGCAATGTGTTGTTGCTGCAGGCGCGCAATCTCTTGGATCAGCACATCATCACGTGCAAATTCGTCCGCGTTTCGGAAGATATCCGACCGTCTAGCTTCTGCGTCGAAATCTGGCTCCCTGTCATAGATTGCTCTGGCGACTGACCACCAAAATCCATCCTCTGGGAATTCGACGAGTTCTGCCCGTCCGGTTGTCGATAAGCATGTCAGGCAGGCGGTCAGTAGCAAGGATCTCAGCAGCATCTATCTATCCAGATTCGTTCACAATTATCAGTCTTACGCGTTCACATGCTAAATACATATTATAGTATGTAAAAAAGAAAAGCCGAAACTGTCACTGCAGATGCATGGATATGCGTCGTCTGGTTGGTGGAAATTTTGCACGCTTGCGTCAGGCGAAGGGCCTCACGCAAGAGGACGTTGAAGCGCGATCAGGCTTCAGTCAGCAGTATATCAGTGGGCTCGAGCGCGGTCAGCGCAATCCTACTATCATAACGCTCTATGAACTCGCGCAAGCACTCGGCGTCAGCCATGTCGAGCTGATAACGCCGCAGAACGACGAAACCTGAACTGGCATGCTGCTTGTCGGATTGGGACGTAGGGGCCGCAAACTAACGACGCGAGCTGAGTATCTAACTGGTGGATATCACGCAGAATACACGTCCTGGTTCTTGGAAGCCGAAGCATGAAATTGCATGATAATACCAACGGAGCCACTTTGACGGACTGGCAAAACAGGCCAGTCAAGTCTGTCAGTGACACCCTTCCGACATCACTGCAACATGATCCAACGCTGTGACTTGTCATCGCAAATTCACTTCAGCTGAATGACCAACGAGCGATGAATTTAAGCTCGATAGCAAGGCTTCAAGCCCTTCCAACCCATATTATCGAACAAAATAAACTCGAGCTCAGGGGGCCGACGTTTACATTTTTGCTTTTCGAGCCGATCAAGCGGTCGGTTTCGGCTCGATTAGCTGAGGAATAAATGCTCAACTTGATGGTGCAGATAGCCTCACTCATCCCGACTAAGTAGCGATACAGGCTATGCGCAGCAGGGTCGGCTTGAGCAACGCAGAAATCTTAAACTGGCTTGCAGCGTCCTGATTGTAACTGATCGCGCTTTTATGCCGATCTCATTGCAACTATGCCCCCAGTTCGGGAATGCAGATGGCCGCAACGAAAGCGCATTTCGGAACCACCGCCAACTGTTAGTCCACCAGATCACTTTCTTAGATAGCCGCGATCCACGAGATAGTCAGTAAGCAGCTTCTCAATAAGAGATGTCAAAGATCGTTGATCTGCGCTCGCTGCTTCATCCGCTGCAGCCTTTAATGTCGGTGTAATCCGTAAATTAACCTGCGCGGTCTTATTTTCTTTCATTTTGTATATACAACCTCTTTACATCTCGCTATTGAATGTATATACAATACCTACACAAATCAAGCGATCCCCATTGATGCGGTAACATCAACGGGGACCTGACCACCCTAATCTCGGTTGAGGAGACCAACATGGCTGACTGTATCTCTACGACATCTTTTCGCTTTCCAAAAGTGGCGGCTTCGTTCCGCGCGACGCCGATGACCGTCAAGTTTGGGGCTGTGATGCGCAATCTTGCGTCTTACATTGAAGCGGAACGTGACCTTGAGCATTGCGACAGCGTTGATCCGTCTTGCGATGCGTGGATCCGCGATGCGGAGCGAGCCCGCGCGCATGTTCTCGATGCGATCAGCGCACTGCACGCTGCGCCCATCTTGCGCGCTGAGGATATGCCTCTGCGGCGTTACGCTGAGTTGACCCAGATGCTGATCCAGAGCGACAGCGCGACGCAGTTTTGTGCCATCGCCGCCCTGCCCGCGCGCTTCTACCAGCTTTTCCACTGCTCCGGTCCCGACCTTACCGCACACCGTGTCAACCTTCTGATCGCCGCTTTTGACCAGCACCTGCATGCGCTTGCCACATTGTCGGACTTTACCGATTTCTCCGCCACGGGTGAGATGGTAGCTCCATCCGTCACCGCGGATACGATGTGGGCGACCGCCGCCTGAGCATCAGGCCCTGATGGTCTGTGTGTAGGTCGGCCGCCTCAGCCACGCCCCCGCATCTTCATACTCCGTTTGCCAACGGCATACTGCTGCGCCCCTCGCGTAGCAATTCCACCATTGGCGTTCCTCATCCTGTTTTTTTTCGGGAGGGCTAACTATGCTCAAGACTAACTTTTCTTTGAGTGATGACCTTACACCGCTTTCGGTTTCCGATCTTCCGCTCGTCGTCCATCCCGGCAAGGTGCATGTCCATTGGGCCGAGACCGCCCACGCCAAGCGCTTCGACATTCTGGCCCGCGTCCGCGACCGCCTGCACGTCGCGCTGCGCTGTCAGAGCTGCGGCGACGTCCATGTGTCGCGCGTTTCTGTGGTGATGACTGCACAGCCCCTCTGCCCGCACTGTGTCGAATCCCGCTGGCGTCAGACGGCCCTGACAGCTGGACTGACCTGGCGCGGTCGAGATCCGGAACACCGCCACTACGCATACTATGGCCTGCCGTGTGGCCACGACGTGCGCCGCCAAGTCAGCTTTGTTGAACGTGTTGCCTCTGGCACCGTCGCCATCCGCTGCGAGAACTGTCTTGTTCATCGTGAAGAGGCCGAAGCTTCTCGTTTCGGCTGGCAGCGCATCGGGCGCGACCCTCAAGGCAATGCAAACTACCGCCTCTACCGTCACGGCTGCGGCCACGAACAGCGGATCGCGGTGGCGAACCTGCGCTGGGGCCAGTGCGACTGCGCCGGTTGCGGCGAATCTTGGACAGCTAAACCGTCCTACATCTACTTGCTCGACATCCGTCACCCCCAGACCAAGAGGCACTATCTCAAATTGGGATATTCTTCTCATCCCGTAAAGAGACACAAACACCAGTTAGGACTTCCTAAAAATGCTACCGTCGAGGTGCTCCGGGTCGTGGCCATGCCTACTGGCCACGACGCCTGCGCCCACGAGAAGGCCGCCCATGCCCGCCTCAGCCGGCAGCATCCGGAAGCTTTGGTTCCCAACTCGGAATACCAAGCTTTCATGAATGTGGTGTCCGAGATCTACAGGCCTGTGTCGCTTTCCATCCTTCAAGATACACTTGACCGGATCGAAGTCGAGATCACGGATGCCGTTCGTATCCGGAATTCGGATACGGCCGCTGCCCCGCCTCAAACCACGTCCCGCATCCATACGGACGCCCGGAACAACCCGGAATCGCAGTCGTCCACCGCTTTGAACAATCGGTCTCCGGCACGCGGCCAACCACGGCGTAGGCGGCGTCCCATGACCGATCCACGCGACCCGAATCCGATCCTGCGTCGCCATTGGGGCCTCACCAGATAAGGCCTGTCGCCACGGTGCGTCCGGATCGCAATCTACCACTTATCGGCGTCTCCGGATGCGTGGAGCATCTCAGCTCATAGCCGCTCTGCAGGGCGATCCGGAATCCGGACCGCGCCGCCCCATGCGACGGCGCCCACCAGTGCTGATCCCGGATTCCGGGTGCCCCCGGATAAAACACGCCTGAACCAGACAAACGTCCGGATCTGCGCGCGCCGTCCCATCTGCACCGCCGCCGCACCTATTTCGCGGGATCACGGCCTCCCTCTGCGGGCCGCCCCTCCGCCATCCGGAACAACGGATGGCCTACCCCCTCATACTCGCAATCCTGCCATGACTCAGACAAACGCAAACACGAACAAGACCGCCAAACCTGAATCCGGAACCCTCAATCATCCCTCTTGGGGGCCCTTTGCGCGTCACGCCATCCGCCGCCTCGCAGCAGATCTGACGGACCGGCTGAGCTCATCGTGGGATCCGTGCCTCGACCCGGAAGACATGGACCTGCCCGAACTTCTGGAGGCCGCAATGTCGCCTCCGGGATCGTCTATGCTGAATGCTTTGGACGCCAGCCCTGTCGCGCAGAACATCTCACCCGAAGAATTTGACGCTATTGCGGAGGCCGGCGGCGATCCCGCCGCAACCGCTTCGGATGGAAAGTCGCAACCTGGAATCCGGCTCCCCGCGGGCAAGCTCTTCCCGCTCCTGCGCCTCGCCGCCAGTATTGGCAGCCTCAGCGATCGCGACGCCATGCTGACGCCAGGCGCGATCACGATGATCGAACGCGTTCCGGATGATCTCATCACACAGCTCAATCGGCTCATGCAGCATTTTCTCCCGCCGGACATGTCCGTCGCTCTGTCTCTTGGTCGCCTGCCACGCGATAAGCCTTATCTCCTGCTGCTCAGCCCGGACATCCTGAACAACAAAGTCTCTGAACGTGCCGTGAGCGCATTTACGGCTGATCTCGCGCGCGCTGTCGACATGCGCGCCCCGATCGTGGTCCTTTGGCCAGATGAGGCGACTGTGCCCGCCATGCTGCAGCAATCACTTATCCAGCGCCGGACATATGCGCCTCTGTCGATCGACATTCTGATCGCTGCCTTGCGGGCCACCCATAGTGCGACGGGCCGTATCGACGAGACCGCGGTGCGCACGGCCCTCTCGAACGATCGAGAGATTTCGGGCCTTGATGACCTGTCACTGAGCCTCGCAATGCGCGCACCTACCGCAAAGGCCGTCGCCGAACGGCTCGCGACGCTGACAAACAAAGCCCCGCGCGCCCCGGCTGACGGCCCTTGGCTCGAGGACATCCATGGCGACACGCCGGCGCTGCTCGGCGCGCGCCAGATCGTGCGCGACCTGCGCGCATGGAAGACCGGCGAAGTGGCTTGGCAGGACCTGACGAGGACGCTGCTGCTCTACGGCCCACCCGGCACCGGTAAGAGCTGGATCGCGCGCGCGATGGGCAATAGCGCAGGTTTCTCGGTTGTGACGGGGACATTCGGCGCATGGCAGGCCGCCGGCCATCTGGGCGACATGCTGCGCGAGATGCAGCGGACTTTCCGCGAGGCCCGCTCGAAAGCACCAACTGTGTTGATCATCGACGAGATCGACGCTGTCGGCTCGCGCGAAGACCCCGAACAGCACAATCGCAGCTACCGCACTCAGGTCATCAATAGCTTTCTCTCAGAGATGGACGCGATTGCACGCGAGGAAGGCGTCGTTGTCGTGGGCACCAGCAATCACCCCGAGATGATCGACCCCGCGGTGTTGCGCGCGGGACGTTTCGACATGCGCGTCAACGTGCCCCTGCCCGATGTCGAAGGGCTCTACAGCGTCTTCCGGGCGTGCCTGCCAGACTGGCGTGAAGCCGATCTGCGCGATCTGGCGACGCGCGCCGCCGGCTGCTCCGCTGCCGATGTCGACGCGGCGATCCGGCAGACGCGAGCAATGGCCCGTGGGGCGAAGCGGGACATGACCCTTTCAGATCTCCAGCAGGTATTTCGGCTCACCCATGACCCCGCCATCGACCGCCGCGTTGCCTTGCATGAATGCGGCCATGCCATCACCTGTGCCGCGCTGGATCTCGGGCCTGTCAAACGGGTGTTCCTCGCCAGAGAGGGCGGTGGCGGCACCGTGCTCGAAGCCTCAGCCAAGCACGGCGTATTGCAGGACATGCAGGATCACCTGGCGCAACTGCTGGCCGGGCGTGCCGCCGAACGCCTCGTGCTTGGTGACATCTCGGCCGGTGCGGGCGGCGGCGCAGATTCCGACCTGTCCCATGCGACAAAAATCGCAACGTCGATCCAGATGCGCTATGGGCTGGGCGCTCAAGGACCGGTCTGGACCGAAGATCCCGAGACCCAACTTGTCCTTGATCCCGATATGCTGTTTCGGGTCAGACGCGAACTTGAAGGCGCCGAGAAGCGCGCCATGCAGATCCTCAGCACCCATCGTGCCCTCCTCGCAGAGATGGCTGAGGCCTTGGCCGCGTCTCGCGACATGGACAGTGTCGAGGCAGAAGGCTGGCTCGCAAGGGTCCAAGGTGGGACGCCGGCCCAAAACCCAGACATGCACGCCGAACCGCTTGCGCAATAGCGACAGCTATATGGCGTGTGCGCGGGCGATCACGCGGGACCTTGTCTGACTCTCACCTGCGCAAACAAACCAACAAAAAAGGCAGTAAGACGGCGGCATCGACCGCCGGTTAAAACCAAAAAATCAAAAGACGGCGCTGCTGCGGCGGGCTAAGCCCGCCGTCCACTCCATCCCCCGAAGAATAAAAAAGAAAGAGAACAAAGAGAACAAAGAGAACAAAGAACTCAAAAACTAAAAGACCCATAAACGCGTCAGCCTCACGGCGCGCCGATGCAGCCAAATCAACGAAGAGCAGGATCCGCGCAAGAGAGAGATACGGGCTGTCTCAGATCGTCGGCGGCCCCTGACGCGATGTCCCGCATTCTGGAGCCCGACATCGCCGACCTACCGTAATAAACGTAAGCAGGGTCGACAAACGCCCGGCGCGCACGGGTGACGGCGGTGTCTGACAGTGCAGGTCAGGACAAAACGCGCGGCCGGACCAATTCACCCTGTCCGCGCGTTCCCAAAATCCGGATAATTCGCGCCCGATGGTCGACTGCGCCCGGCTGACGGCCCGCACGGTGCTCCGGATGCGTTCGGCGCGCTAGCCCATAAGCCGCCTCCGATCCCGACTAACCCTCTTGAGGATGAGATTTACGTATTTTCAGTTAGTTATCCACATCCATGAGCCCTGATATCCGTGTTTTCCGCTGAGAGAGCCCCATCCCATGCCTTATGATCATCTTAACAGCCGTCGGATCACCGATGGCACACAGGATCATCATCAGCGAACGCCGACGGGCTATGCCCTCCGGCGCAGGGAGCAACTCGGCCCATGGCGCGAGACCGGAGAGATATTGCCACGAAGGACGGCGCCACGCAGTCGGCCCCTGCCCCCGTGGCATCTCCGATCGACAAAGCCCTTGCCGGTAATCGGATCGCCGATCACCATCGCGACCAATTGCTCACCCTCGTCCGGGCGCTGGCCCGCGATGCCGCACGCGCCGATCACGCCGCCGAGGGCGACAATCTTTGATGTGACACTTCTGCCGCTTGGGGAGACCGCCCATGACCATGCGCGTTGCAATCTACGCCCGTTATTCTTCGGACCTGCAAAACGCAGCGTCGATCGAAGACCAGATCCGGCTCTGCCGAGAACGCGCCACGCGCGAAGGCTGGCAGATCGTTGGCAGCTATGAGGATGCAGGCCTCTCCGGGTCGAACATGATCCTACGCCCCGGTATCCAGCGCCTTCTACAAGACGGGCGCGCGCATCGTTTTGACATTGTGCTCTCGGAAGCCCTCGATCGTCTATCGCGCAACCAGGCCGATATCGCCACAATCTACCAGAACTTGTCCTTTGCAGGCGTAGACATTCTCACGCTCGCCGATGGCCGGGTAAACGAGATGCATATCGGGCTCAAAGGCACGATGAACGCCCTGTTCCTGAAGGATCTCGCCGCCAAAACCCATCGCGGTTTGCGCGGGCGGGTCGAGGCCGGCAAATCCGGCGGCGGCAATGCCTATGGCTATCGGGTGCTGCGACATTTGACCGAAGATGGCGAGATCAAACGGGGCGACCGCGAGATCAACGAAGATGAAGCCGCCGTAGTTCGGCGGATTTTCACGGCCTATGCAGAGGGGATGTCTCCCAACCGGATCGCTGATCAGTTCAACCGTGAAGGCGTCCCAGGCCCGCGCGGTGGCAAATGGGACAAGTCCACCATCCACGGCAATTCCAAACGCGGCACCGGCATTTTGAACAACGAGATCTACATCGGCCGTCTGGTGTGGAACCGCCAGCAGTTCGTCCCTGATCCGGTTTCAGGCAAGAGGCAAGCACGTCCCAATCCGGAATCTGCCTGGATCATTACGGACGTCTCAGAGCTACGCATCATCGAGCAGGACCTTTGGGACCAGGTCAAGTCCAGGCAGGAAGGCCGTAAGATCGAACAGACCGACCGCGAGGCTTGGGAACGGCGCAAGCCGCGCTTCTTGCTTTCCGGCCTCGTCAAATGCGGCGGCTGCGGTGGTGGCTTCTCCACCATCGGGAAGGATCGCTTCGGTTGCAGCAACTCACGCAACAAAGGCACCTCGGTCTGCACCAACCGCACCGGCATTTCCCGGCAGGAGCTGGAGGGTAGGATACTGACCGCCCTATCGGATCGGCTGATGGATCCGGACCTGTTGAAGGTGTTCGCCGAAGAATACATCGCCGAGCGCAATCACCTGGCCGCACGCCACACCGATGACCGCGCGGTGAAGGAGAAGGAGCTGGCGAAGGTCGTCAAGGACCAAGACGCCCTGGTAAACGCCCTGCTCTCCGGTCTTCCGCCCGAGCGGATCAAGGCGAAGATGGAGCAGCTGGAGATCCGTCAGAAACAGTTGGAGCGGGACCTCGCCGCAGCCCCTGCCCGGAATGCCGCCGTGCGGATTCATCCGAAGATGGCCGATACCTACCACGACCGCATCCGGGGGCTGATCGCCGGACTGACGGACCCGGATCAGGAGAGCGAGGCGCGGGAAGCGATCCGGAGCTTGATCGATAAGATCGTGGCGATGCCGGTGCCGACGAAGGGCAAGCGGATGAGCCTTGATCTGACGCTCCACGGCGATCTTGCGGGTATTCTGGCCTTGAGTCTTGGCGCGGACTTGATGTCTGGACAACAAAAAACCGTCTGCGAACAGACGGTTACAGAAAGTATAGAATTTCTGGTTGCGGGGGCAGGATTTGAACCTGCGGCCTTCAGGTTATGAGCCTGACGAGCTACCGGGCTGCTCCACCCCGCGTTGTTGGGATTTTGATCGTATTGAGAGAGAGAAGATGCTTCTTATCAGGTCTGGCGGTGACTTACTCTCCCACGACTTAAGTCGCAGTACCATCAGCGTAGCCGCCCTTAACTTCCGAGTTCGGGAAGGGATCGGGTGTTTAACGGCCACTATGGCCACCAGACCGGGAAAGAAGCATCATTTTTGTTGTCAAGTATACTGATTTGTATGATTTTTTGATTTGGTTGAGCTATTTCTGGATCAAACCAAGCCTATTGGACGATTAGTACTAGTCAACTGAATGCATTACTGCACTTACATCTCTAGCCTATTGACGTGATGGTCTTTCACGGTCCTCAGGGATACCTTGTTTTGAGGGGGGCTTCACGCTTAGATGCCTTCAGCGTTTATCCTGTCCGAACATAGCTACCCAGCACTACCGTTGGCACGATAACTGGTCCACCAGTGGTCCGTTCACCCCGGTCCTCTCGTACTAGGGGCAACTCCTCTCAAGTATCCTACACCCACGGAAGATAGGGACCGAACTGTCTCACGACGTTCTAAACCCAGCTCACGTACCTCTTTAAATGGCGAACAGCCATACCCTTGGGACCTGCTCCAGCCCCAGGATGAGATGAGCCGACATCGAGGTGCCAAACGATGCCGTCGATATGGACTCTTGGGCATCATCAGCCTGTTATCCCCAGCGTACCTTTTATTCGTTGAGCGATGGCCCTTCCACTCGGGACCACCGGATCACTATGGCCGACTTTCGTCTCTGCTCGACTTGTCAGTCTTGCAGTCAGGCTGGCTTATGCCATTGCACTCGACGACCGATTTCCGACCGGTCTGAGCCAACCTTCGCGCGCCTCCGTTACACTTTGGGAGGCGACCGCCCCAGTCAAACTCCCCACCACACAGGGTCCCGGATCCGGATAACGGACCGCGGTTAGACATCAAGCAAAGCAAGGGTGGTATCTCAAGGATGGCTCCGCAAGGACTGGCGTCCCTGTTTCAATGCCTACCACCTATCCTGCACATGCTTGGCCTGATGCCAATGTGAAGCTGGAGTAAAGGTGCATGGGGTCTTTCCGTCTAACCGCGGGTAGCCCGCATCTTCACGGGCAGTTCAATTTCGCTGAGTCTATGTTGGAGACAGCGGGGAAGTCGTTACGCCATTCGTGCAGGTCGGAACTTACCCGACAAGGAATTTCGCTACCTTAGGACCGTTATAGTTACGGCCGCCGTTTACTGGGGCTTCAATTCAAGGCTTGCACCTCTCCTTTTAACCTTCCAGCACCGGGCAGGCGTCAGACTGTATACGTCGTCTTACGACTTCGCACAGCCCTGTGTTTTTAGTAAACAGTCGCCACCCCCTAGTTTGTGCCCCCGCCCAATAGTTGCCTACTGAACGGGCCTCCTTCTCGCGAACTTACGGAGGTATTTTGCCGAGTTCCTTCAACATAGTTCTCTCAAGCGCCTTGGTATTCTCTACCAGTCCACCTGTGTCGGTTTAGGGTACGATCTTATGGAGGGCTATTTCCAGGGACCTCTGAGCAGCCCAATCAATCCGATAAGATTGAACTACCTTTGAGATCCGTCACCATCTCCTGGCCCAGGAATATTAACCTGGTTCCCATCGACTACGCCTTTCGGCCTCGCCTTAGGGGTCGGCTTACCCTGCTCAGATTAGCTTTAAGCAGGAACCCTTGGACTTTCGGCGAGAGGGTCTCTCACCCTCTTTGTCGCTACTTATATCATCATTCTCACTAGTGATCTCTCCACCGGATGCCTCACAGCCCGGCTTCACAGAAAGCGCCTTGCCTCCAAAACCTTCTTGCGAAGGCTGAAGAGGCATTGCGCTATGTCACACTACGCTCTGCTACCGCGTGCATAAATGCACACCCTAAGCTTCGGCTCATGGCTTGAGCCCCGTTACATCTTCGCCGCAGGACAACTTAATTAGACCAGTGAGCTGTTACGCTATCTTTAAAGGATGGCTGCTTCTAAGCCAACCTCCTGGTTGTTTTGGTCGTCCCACCTGCTTTCCCACTTAGCCATGAATTAGGGGCCTTAGCTGTAGGTCAGGGTTGTTTCCCTCTTCACGACGGACGTTAGCACCCGCCGTGTGTCTGCCAGATATTACTCCTCGGTATTCGGAGTTTGGTTAGGATCAGTAAGTCTGTGGGACCCCATTACCCATCCAGTGCTCTACCCCCGAGGGTATTCGTCTGACGCTCT